>NZ_JBHWHX010000006.1:0-173069 GCF_042732315.1 Streptomyces sp. NPDC059787 | reverse complement strand
ACTCGTGGTTGGTGGTTTTTAAAAATCCCCGCGTGGCCATCCCGTTGGGGGCGGGCCGGCGCGGGTGGGGGGGGGGGGCCCGCCCCCGCCCCGCCCCCCGCCCCGGCGTCGAGTACGTCGAGAAGAGAGATCGCGAGCATGACCGTGCAGACCGAACGGCCGCCCTCCGGCCCGGCGGACGTCCGCAAGGCGGACGACACAGGACCCGGCGGGCAGAAACCGCGAGCCGCGTCGCGCGCCGGCGCGCTCGCCCCGTACCTGTTGCTGCTGCCCGCCGTCGCGGCCACCGTGCTGCTGCTCGGCTGGCCGCTGCTGAAGGACCTGCTGCTGTCCTTCCAGAACCTCAACATGGCGCAGCTCATCCAGCACGTCACCGAATGGAACGGCGTCGACAACTACGAAGAGGTCCTCACCGGCGAGGACTTCTGGCGGGTCACCCTCCGTTCGATCCTGTTCACGGCGGCCAACGTCGCCCTGATCATGGTCCTGGGCACGCTGACCGGTCTGCTGCTCGCCCGCCTCGGCAAGCGGATGCGGTTCACCCTGCTGCTCGGCCTGGTGCTGGCCTGGGCGATGCCGGTCGTGGCCGCCACCACCGTCTACCAGTGGCTGTTCGCCCAGCGCTTCGGCGTCGTCAACTGGGTCCTGGACAAGCTCGGCTGGCACTCCATGGCCGACTACAGCTGGACCAGCAGCCAGATGTCGACGTTCTTCGTCGTCACCCTGCTGATCGTGTGGATGTCCATCCCGTTCGTCGCGATCAACCTCTACGCGGCGACCACCACCATCCCGAAGGAGCTCTACGAGGCCGCGTCCCTCGACGGCGCCGGCGCCTGGCGGAGCTTCACCACGGTCACCATGCCATTCCTGCGGCCGTTCCTCTACGCGACGACGTTCCTGGAGGTCATCTGGGTCTTCAAGGCGTTCGTCCAGGTCTTCACCTTCAACGGCGGCGGCCCCGACCGGCTCACCGAGATCCTGCCCGTCTACGCCTACGTCGAGGGCGTCGGCAACCAGCACTACGGCATGGGCGCGGCGATCGCCGTCCTGACCATCCTGATCCTGCTCGGCCTGACCGCCTACTACCTCAGGATCGTGCTCAAGCAAGAGGAGGACGAGCTGTGAAGCGCTCGCTCTTCGGCCGCCTGTGGCCCAACGTCACGGCCGTCGTCCTGTTCATCGGCTTCGTCTTCCCCGTGTACTGGATGTTCGCCACGGCGTTCAAACCGACCGGCGACATCATCTCGGAGAACCCGGTCTGGTTCCCGACCGACGTCACCTTCGAGCACTTCGAGACCGCGATCGGCGTCGACAACTTCTGGACCTTCGTCGGCAACTCGCTGATCGTCACCGTCCTCGCGGTCGTCTTCTCGCTGATCATCGCCCTGGCCACGTCCTTCACCCTGGTGCGGATGCGGTTCAAGGGGCGGCGCGGCTTCATCATCGGCTTCATGCTCGCCCAGATGGCGCCCTGGGAGGTCATGGTCATCGCGATCTACATGATCGTGCGGGACGCCTCGATGCTGAACAGCCTGGTGCCGCTCACGGCCTTCTACATGATGATGATCCTGCCCTTCACCATCCTGACGCTGCGCGGCTTCGTCGCCGCCGTGCCGAAGGAGCTGGAGGAGGCGGCGATGGTCGACGGCTGCAGCCGTTTCACCGCGTTCCGCCGGGTCATCCTGCCGCTGCTCGCGCCGGGCCTGATGTCCACCTCGATGTTCGGCTTCATCACCGCCTGGAACGAGTTCCCGCTCGTGCTGGTCCTCAACAAGGAGGCCGAGGCGCAGACCCTGCCCCTGTGGCTGTCCAGCTTCCAGACCGTCTTCGGCGACGACTGGGGCGCGACCATGGCCGCCTCCTCCCTGTTCGCCATCCCGATCCTGATCCTCTTCGTCTACCTGCAGCGCAGGGCCGTCAGCGGCCTCACCGCGGGCGCCGTGAAGGGATAACGCCACCCGATGACGACATTCACCACCGGCACCGACACCCTCACCCGGGACGCGCTGGCCGTACTGCAGCCGGGCTTCGCCGGCACCACCGCGCCCGACTGGGTGCGCCGGCGACTGGCCGAGGGCCTCGCCTCCGTCGCCCTCTTCGGCCGCAACGTCACCACCGCCGAGCAGGTCACCGCCCTCACCGCGCAGCTGCGCGCCGAACGGGACGACCTGCTGGTCGCCATCGACGAGGAGAGCGGCGACGTCACCCGCCTGGAGGTCCGCACCGGCTCCTCCTTCCCCGGCAACCACGCACTCGGCGCCGTCGACGACACCGGTCTGACCCGGGGCGTCGCCCGCGAACTGGGCCGCCGGCTCGCCGAGTGCGGGGTCAACTTCAACTGGGCGCCGTCCGCCGACGTCAACGCCAACCCCGACAACCCGGTGATCGGCGTGCGTTCCTTCGGCGGCGACACCGCCCTGGTCGCCCGGCACACCGCCGCCTACGTCGAGGGCCTGCAGTCCACCGGCGTCGCCGCCTGCACCAAGCACTTCCCCGGCCACGGCGACACCAGCGTCGACTCCCACCACGCGATCCCGCACATCGACCTCGACGCCACCACGCTCCACGAACGGGAACTCCAGCCGTTCCGGGCGGCCATCGCGGCCGGCACCCGCGCCGTCATGAGCGCCCACATCCGCGTCCCGGTCCTCGACCCGGACCGCCCGGCCACGCTCTCCCGCCGCATCCTCACCGACCTGCTGCGCGGCGAACTCGGCTACGACGGCCTGATCGTCACCGACGGCATGGAGATGCGCGCCATCTCCGGCACCTACGGCCTGGAGCACGGGGTCGTCCTCGCCATCGCCGCCGGCGCCGACGCGATCTGCGTGGGCGGCGGGCTGTGCGACGAGGGCACCGTGCAGAGCCTCCAGGACGCGCTGATCGCCGCCGTACGCTCCGGCGAACTCCCCGAGGAGCGGCTCGCCGACGCCGCCGCCCGGGTGCGCGCCCTGGCCGACTGGACCGCGGGCGTACGACGCTCCCCGGCCGCGGCCGTCGCACCCGAGCCGGAGATCGGCCTCACGGCGGCCCGCCGCGCGGTCACCGTCACCCGCGCCGGCGGCCCCGCCCCGGTCACCGGACCGGTGTACGTGGCCACCTTCAACCCGGCCCCGAACATCGCCGTGGGCGACGAGACGCCGTGGGGCGTCGGCGCGGAGCTGGAACGGCTGCTGCCGGGCACCACCACCGGCGGCTTCACCGGCCCCGACGCCGGCGAGCAGGCGCTGAAGGCGGCGGCCGGCCGGCGCGTCGTCGCCGTGGTCCGCGACGAGCACCGGCACCCGTGGATGCGCACGGCCCTGGACACCCTGCTCGCCGCCGACCCGTCCACCGTGGTCGTGGAGATGGGCGTACCGCAGTCGCCGCCGCGCGGCGCGGCGCACATCGCCACCCACGGCGCGGCCCGCGTCTGCGGTGTGGCGGCGGCGGAGGCGGTGACGGCGGGCTGACCCGTCGGCACGGGTACGTCCACGGGTGTGTCTACGGGTGGATCTTCCGCCCCTCGGCGAGCATGGCGACGAACTTCTCGATCCGGGCCGCCCGGGTCCGGGGCCGCTTGGCCTCCTCGATGCGGTGGAGGATCGTGTACCGGTTGCGGCTGTCGAGGGTGCCGAAGAAGTCACCGGCTCCGGGTGCCGCGTCCAGCGCGGCCCGCAGGTCGTCGGGGACGGTCGCCGTGCTCTGGCTCGCGTACGCGGCCTCCCAGCGGCCGTCCGCCCGCGCCCGCTCCACCTCGCGCAGCCCGGACGGCCGCATACGCCCCTGCTCGATGAGATCGAGGGCCTTCTGCCGGTTGACCGCCGACCAGCGGCTGCGCGCCCGCCGCGGGGTGAACCGCTGGAGCCAGTGGGTGTCGTCCAGCCCCTTCTTGTGCCCGTCGATCCAGCCGTAGCACAGCGCCGACTCCAGGGCGGTCGCGTAGTCGACCCCGGTGATCCCGGACCCCTTCTTCGGAATCCTCAGCCACACACCGTCGACGTCCCCCTGATGCTCCTCAAGCCACGCCTCCCAGTCCTCCTGCGTCTCGAAGCCACGCACCTGTCCCACGCCACCGTCCCCATCACCAGCCATACGCCCATGCAACCGGCCCGGGCGGCGCGGGTCAACGAGAGCCCGCCCCCACCGCCCCTTCCCGTTCCCGTCCCCGGGGGCGCTGCCCCCGGAACCCCCGCTCCCCGAACATCCGGGGCAGCAGCTCGCCCCGGCTCTGCCCGTCCCCGTGCTCCCGGAGAACGAACCGCCGAACTCCGCGATCAGATCGGCCGCCCGCTCCATGAACCTCCGGTACGTCGCCACCCCTTCCGCGCTGTACGGGTCGAACGGGATCCGCGTGTGCACACAGCCGTGCCCGAAGTGCCCGTACAGGCTGGGCCCGGTGTCACCGAGGTAGCCGAAGTCGCCGTACGTGTCCCGCAGCACCCGCAGTCGCCGGTACACCGCCGCCCCGCGACAGCACGGGCGCACCGTGCTCCCGGGCCACCGCCACCGCCTCCACGGCCGCGTCGACACTGCGCGGGACGACCACGCCGATCGGCGTCTGCCGGAAGTCGGACGCGTCCGTCGAGTACGCCGTCCGGCTCCCCGCGTCGAACCGGACCTCCCCGTCGACCCGCTCCGTGAGCGCCGCGGCGAGCGCCTCTACGTCGACTTCCCCCTCATCGCCCTCGGCGGCGCGCCGAGTACCCGTGGGCGCCCGGGGCAAGCGTCACTGTGCGCACGCCCCGCGATGGCGGAGCGTGTCGTTATTGGGCCGAACGGGTGACCATGAGTAAGAATTGCCCGATGCAGACAGTCAGCGCGACAGGGGACGGAGCATGCCGGTGAACAGCCACGATGTCACCGACGAACAGTGGGAGGGGCTCGCCCAGGTCGTTCCGCTGCGGGGCCGCGACGCGTGGCCGTCCGCGGTGGGCCACCGCGCGCTGCCCGAGGCCCCGACGGAGGCGCGCCGCCGCTTCGTCGTCCTGCGCGTGAACGTGTTCGCGGACGCCCGCGATGTGGCCGAGACACTGATGTCCGGGATACCGGTCCTGCTCGACCTGACCGGCGCGGAGACCGAGACCGCCAAACGGGTCCTGGACTTCAGCACGGGCGTCGTCTTCGGCCTGGCCAGCGGCATGCACCGGGTCGACCGCAACGTCTTCCTCCTGACCCCGTCCGGCACGGAGGTCACGGGACTGATGGAGGGCGTGGGGGTTCCGGGGGCGTGAGCCCCCGCTCCCGCGGGCAGCCGTGCCGCCACCCCGCCGTTTCCGCGGGCAGTCGTGCCGCCATCCCGCTGTTTCCGCGGCAGTTGCGTCGCCATCCCGCCGTTTCCGCGGGCAGTCGTGCCGCTGGGGCGGCACGGGTGGGCGCGACGGCACCCCGTAAGCGCCGGGCCGCGCGACCAACCCCCGGCCGGCACCGGGACGCGCGTCGCCCGATCGTGGGAAGGCCCACCGAGCGGAACGGTTCGCCACGCACCGGCCCCCATAGCGTCCGCACATGACCCCACCTTCCCTGCCCCGCCCGGACATGAGCTCGTCGCCCGCCCCTTCGGGCCCGGCCGCACCGGATCTGCCGGCCGCGCGGCCCGCCGGAGCCGACGATCGCCCGCGGTCCCTGGCGGACGGACGGGCCGGCGGCACCGTGGGCCACCCCGACCGGCCGCGCGTCACCGAGCTGCTGCTGTCCGCCTTCGCCGGACACCGCGGCGTGGCGCTCCCGCTGGGGGCGCTCACCCTGCTCGCCGGGCCCAGCGGAAGCGGCAAGACCAGCGCGCTGCGGGCGTACGAGGCGCTCGCCCGGCTCGGCGGCGGGGCCGAGCTGGGGGAGACGTTCCCGGAACCCGGCGCCTGCGTGCCGGAGCGGGCCCGCGCCGACGCCCAGCGCCGCCGCGGCTTCCGCATCGGCTGCACGGCCGACGGCCCCGAGGGACCGGTCCGGCTGGAGGTCGCCGTACAGGCCGAACCCGGGTTGCGGATCGTGGGGGAGCGGCTGACGGCGAACGGGGTGGTCCTCCTGGAGACCGCCCTGCGCGACCCCGGCCGGCGCACCGTACAGGCCGCCTGGCACACGGCCGGGGCGGCCCCGGTGACCCGCGCCCCGCTGCCGGACGACCGGCTCGGCACCGCACTGCTGCCGCTGCGCGTCTCCGGCAAGACCTTCGGACAGCGCAGGGTGCTCGCCGCCGCCGAGCAGATGGTGGTCGCCCTGCGGTCCGTCTTCCCCTGCGATCCCCGCCCCGAACGGATGCGGGACCCCGTCCCGACCGGCACCGGGCGGCTGCTCGGCGGCTGCGACAACCTCGCCGACGTCCTGTGGCGCACCCGCGCCGAGTGCGGACGCCGGCACGCCCTCCTCGTGGAGGCGGTGCGCGCCGGATGCGCCGGGCCGGTCACCGACCTGCTCGCCGAGCCGTACGACACCGGCCGCCTGGTCCGCGCCCTCCTCGACCGGGGCGACGGCACCCGTACGGATCTGCGCCGCCTCGGCGACGGCGAGCTGCGGTACGCCGCCCTCGCCCTGGTGCTGCTCACCGGCCCCGGTGTGCTGGAGGTCGACGCGCCCGGCGAGGTCCCGGCCGCGCTCCAGACCCTCACGGTCCTCGCCGACGGGCTGGACCGGGCGCTCGATCCGGGGCAGCGGGGCGAGCTGCTGCGCCTGGCGGCGCGGATGTGCGAGCGCGGGCACATCCGGCTGGCCGGCGCGGTGAGCGACGCCTCCTGGGTGGCGGGGGTGAGCGGGGTGACGGTGGTACACCTGGACCGTGACTGATCCGTACGACCTCGCGGGGCTCCGGCACCGGCTCGCCGAGTTCGCCGCCGCCCGGAACTGGCAGCCGTACCACACCCCGAAGAACCTCGCCGCCGCGCTCAGCGTGGAGGCGTCCGAACTCCTGGAGATCTTCCAGTGGTTGACGCCCGAGGAGTCCGCCCGCGTCATGGACGACCCGGACACCGCGCACCGGGTGAACGACGAGGTCGCCGATGTCCTCGCGTACCTGCTCCAGTTCTGCGAGGTGCTGGGTGTCGATCCGCTGGCCGCGCTGGCGGCGAAGATCGACCGCAACGAGCGCAGGTTCCCGAAAGGAGAGCCGTCCGGTCACTCTCCGTAAGTAAAAAGTGAGCCCTGTTCGATTCGTTGTCCGCAGATTTCGGTCTTCCTCTGGCTTTTTGTCTCACGTGCCCTCACTCTGGGTAGTGAACAAGGGAGTTCAACGGATGCGGACGCGTGGGCAGCGCGTCGGACAGACGGGGGCAGCGCATGGACGCTGTGCGGCTCATCGTGACAAGCAGGCGCGCCCTGGCCGCGGGCGGCGGCGTACGGGAGTTGCTGACCGAGGTGTGGCAGGCGCAGGCCCTGGCGCAGGCGGCGGGGAGCCGCCTCGCCGTCGTCGGCCCGCCCGAACTGCGGGGCGAAGCGCTGGGGTTGGTCGAACTGGCGGGCCGCGGCTGCGGAGTGCTGGGCACGCCGGAACTCGGCCCGGGCGAACTGCGCGCGGCCCAGCTCACCGAGCTGGGCGAGCCCCGCCCGGTCCTGATGCACCTCGGCGGCCTGCTCGGCGAGGTCGGCATCGCCCTGGTGGGCCTCGCCTGCTCCGCGGACGACGAGGCGACGTACTGGCAGTGCATGGAGGCCATCGACGCGGCGGACGAGTCCCGCGACCGCGTCCAGGAAATGCTCCGCAAACTGACATCCCGCGACGAGGCCCTACCGGAACGGGAGGCCGGCTGACACACGCCCCCGCTCCCGCGGGCGGTCGTGCGGCTGGGCGGCTCGGGAGGCCGGCTGGCACACGCCCCCGCTCCCGCGGGCGGTCGTGCCGCAGGGGCGGCTCGGGAGGCCGGCTGACACACGCCCCCGCTCCCGCGGGCGGTCGTGCCGCAGGGGCGGCTCGGGAGGCCGGCTGACACACGCCCCCGCTCCCGCGGGCGGTCGTGCGGCTGGGCGGCTCGGGAGGCCGGCTGACACACGCCCCCGCTCCCGCGGGCGGTCGTGCCGCTGGGGCGGCACGGGTGGGCGCGACGGCGCCCCGCAAACGCCGGGCTGCGAGAACACCCCCCGGCCCGCACCGCCGCAGGGCACCTCGCAAGCGTGCAGGATGGAGCCATGGATCTTCGCATCTTCACCGAGCCCCAGCAGGGCGCCACCTACGACACCCTCCTCACCGTGGCCAAGGCCACGGAAGCCCTCGGCTTCGACGCCTTCTTCCGCTCGGACCACTACCTCAGCATGGGCTCCGCCGACGGCCTGCCCGGCCCCACCGACGCCTGGATCACCCTCGCCGGCCTCGCCCGCGAGACCAGCCGCATCCGGCTCGGCACCCTGATGACCGCCGGCACCTTCCGCCTCCCCGGCGTGCTCGCCATCCAGGTCGCCCAGGTCGACCAGATGTCCGGCGGCCGTGTCGAACTCGGCCTGGGCGCGGGCTGGTTCGAGGAGGAGCACAAGGCGTACGGCATCCCCTTCCCGAAGGAGAAGTTCGCCCGCCTCGAAGAGCAGCTGGAGATCGTCACCGGCCTGTGGGCCACCGAGACCGGCCGGACCTTCGACCACCACGGCACCTACTACGACCTCACCAAGTCCCCCGCGCTCCCCAAGCCGGCCCAGCCCAGGGTGCCGGTCCTCATCGGCGGCCACGGCGCGACCCGCACCCCGCGCCTGGCGGCCCGGTTCGCGGATGAGTTCAACATGCCCTTCGCCGGCATCGAGGACACCGTGCGCCAGTTCGACCGGGTCCGCGACGCCGCCCGGGAGGCCGGCCGCGACCCGGGCGACCTCGTCTACTCCAACGCCCTCGTCGTCTGCGTCGGCAAGGACGACCAGGAGGTCGCCCGCCGCGCCGCCGCGATCGGCCGCGAGGTCGACGAACTCAGGACCAACGGCCTGGCGGGCTCCCCGGCCGAGGTCGTCGACAAGATCGGCCGCTACGCCGAGACCGGCTCCAGCCGCATCTACCTCCAGGTCCTCGACCTGCACGACCTCGACCACCTGGAACTGATCTCCGCCCAGGTCCAGTCCCAGCTGTCGTAGACACGAGCTCCACGAGAACCGGGGCCGTCCGTACGGAACGGGCGGCCCCGCCGCATCCGCCCGTAAATTCCCGGAGCATCCCCGACTGTTCCCGGTACGTTGGCACCGTACGCCCGAACCCGGCGTGTATCCCCAGCTCAGAAGGTTTCCCGAGGTGTAACCACCGTGTTCCTGACGATCAGTACCACCGGCTCCGCCGAGCGCCCGGCGACCGACCTCGGTTTCCTGCTGCACAAGCATCCCGAGAAGGCGCAGGCGTTCTCCACGTCCTACGGCACGGCCCACGTCCTCTACCCCGAGGCGGACGCCGAGCGCTGCACGGCGGCGCTGCTGCTGGAGGTGGACGCGGTGGCACTGGTCCGGCGCGGCAAGGGCAAGGGCCGTGGCGGCGCTCCCGACGCGGCACTCGCGCAGTACGTCAACGACCGCCCGTACGCGGCGTCCTCCCTGCTCGCCGTCGCGCTGAGCGGTGTCTTCTCCAGCGCCATGCGCGGTGTGTGCGCCGCCCGCCCGGAGCTGCCCGCGCAGCCGCGCCCCCTGCGCGTCGAGGTGCCCGCGCTGCCCGCCCGCGGCGGCCCCGGACTCGTCCGCCGGCTCTTCGAGCCGCTCGGCTGGACGGTCACCGCCGAGCCCGTGGCCCTGGACGCCGAGTTCCCCGAGTGGGGCGACTCGCGGTACGTGCGCCTGGTCCTGGAGGCGGACACGCTGACCCTCGCCGAGGCCCTGCGCCACCTCTACGTCCTGCTCCCCGTCCTCGACGACGCCAAGCACTACTGGGTCGCCTCCGACGAGGTCGACAAGCTGCTGCGGGCCGGTGAGGGCTGGCTGCCCGCGCACCCGGAGCAGAAGCTGATCACCAGCCGCTACCTCTCCCGCCGCTGGTCGCTGACCCGGCAGGCGATGGAGCGCCTCGAGCTGGTCCGGCTGGCCGAGGCGGACGACAGCGACGTCGAGGAGATCGACAACGCCGTGGCGGCGGAGACCGAGTCCGAGGAGAAGCCGACCCCGCTCGCCGTGCAGCGGCGGGAGGCGATCCTCGCCGCGCTCCGCGCCTGTGGCGCCGCCCGGGTGCTCGACCTCGGCTGCGGCCAGGGCCAGCTCGTACAGGCACTGCTCAAGGACCCGTCCTTCACCGAGATCGTCGGCGTCGACGTGTCGATGCGGGCGCTCACCATCGCCTCCCGACGGCTCAAACTGGACCGCATGGGGGAGCGGCAGGCGGCGCGCGTCCAGCTCTTCCAGGGGTCGCTGGCCTACACCGACAAGCGGCTGGGGGGCTACGACGCCGCCGTGCTCAGCGAGGTGATCGAGCACCTCGACCTGCCCCGGCTGCCCGCCCTGGAGTACGCGGTGTTCGGTGCCGCCCGCCCCCGTACGGTCCTCGTGACCACCCCCAACGTCGAGTACAACGTGCGCTGGGAGACCCTCCCGGCCGGCCATGTCCGGCACGGCGACCACCGCTTCGAGTGGACCCGTGAGGAGTTCCGCGCCTGGGCGCGGACAGTCGCCGAACGGCACGGCTACGGCGTCGAGTTCGTGCCCGTGGGCCCGGACGACCCCGAGGTCGGACCGCCCACCCAGATGGCCGTGTTCACGGCCGGCACTGTGAAGGAGGCGAAGGCCGCATGACCACCACCACCGGGACCCCGCAGCCGCGAGGCCGCACCCTGCCCGTCACCGACCTCTCCCTCGTGGTGCTCGTCGGCGCCTCCGGTTCGGGCAAGTCGACCTTCGCGCGCCGCCACTTCAAGCCGACCGAGGTCATCTCCTCCGACTTCTGCCGTGGTCTGGTCGCCGACGACGAGAACGACCAGAGCGCGTCGCGCGACGCCTTCGACGTGCTGCACTACATCGCCGGCAAGCGGCTGGCCGCCGGCCGCCGCACCGTCGTCGACGCGACCAATGTGCAGCAGGACGGCCGGCGGCAGTTGATCGAGCTGGCCAAGCGGTACGACGTCCTGCCGATCGCCATCGTGCTCGACGTGCCCGAGCAGGTGTGCGCCGAGCGCAACGCGGCCCGCACCGACCGCGCCGACATGCCCCGCCGGGTCATCCAGCGCCACACCCGCGAACTCCGACGGTCCCTGCGGCACCTGGAGCGCGAGGGGTTCCGCAAGGTACATGTGCTGCGCGGTGCGGAGGAGGTCGAGCACGCCGCCGTCGTCACCGAGAAGCGGTTCAACGACCTCACCCACCTCACCGGCCCCTTCGACATCGTCGGCGACATCCACGGCTGCTCCACCGAACTGGAGGCGCTGCTGGGCAAGCTGGGTTACGCCGACGGCGTGCACCCCGAGGGCCGTACCGCCGTCTTCGTCGGCGACCTCGTCGACCGCGGCCCGGACAGCCCCGCCGTACTGCGCCGCGTGATGGCCATGGTGAAGGCGGGCAGCGCGCTGTGCGTGCCCGGCAACCACGAGAACAAGTTCGGCCGGTACCTCAAGGGCCGCAAGGTCCAGCACACCCACGGACTCGCCGAGACCATCGAACAGATGGACGAGCAGAGCGAGGAGTTCCGCGCCGAGGTGCGGGAGTTCATCGACGGACTGGTCAGCCACTACGTCCTCGACGGCGGCCGGCTGGTGGTCTGCCACGCCGGTCTGCCGGAGAAGTACCACGGCCGCACCTCCGGCCGGGTCCGCAGCCACGCCCTCTACGGCGACACCACCGGCGAGACCGACGAGTTCGGCCTGCCCGTGCGCTACCCGTGGGCGGAGGACTACCGCGGCCGGGCCGCCGTCGTCTACGGCCACACCCCCGTCCCGGAGGCGACCTGGCTCAACAACACCATCTGCCTGGACACCGGCGCCGTCTTCGGCGGCAAGCTCACCGCGCTGCGCTGGCCGGAGCGGGAACTGGTCGACGTACCGGCCGAGCGGGTCTGGTACGAGCCGGCCCGCCCGCTGCACACCGAGGCCCCCGGCGGTCACGAGGGCCGCCCGCTGGACCTGGCGGACGTGCACGGCCGCCGCTTCGTCGAGACCCGGCACCACGGCCGGATATCGATCCGCGAGGAGAACGCCGCCGCGGCCCTGGAGGTCATGAGCCGCTTCGCGATCGACCCGCGCCTGCTGCCGTACCTCCCGCCGACCATGGCCCCCACCGCCACCTCGCACCTCGACGGCTACCTGGAGCACCCGGTCGAGGCGTTCGCCCAGTACGAGCGGGACGGTGTCGCCCGGGTCGTGTGCGAGGAGAAGCACATGGGCTCCCGCGCGGTCGCCCTGGTCTGCCGCGACGCCGACGTGGCCGCCAAGCGCTTCGGCGTCACGGGAGGCCCGACCGGCTCGCTCTACACTCGCACCGGCCGCCCCTTCTTCGACGGCCGGGCCGTCACGGAGGAGATCCTCGGCCGGCTGCGCACGGCGGTCACCGAGGCCGGACTCTGGGACGAACTGGACACCAACTGGCTGCTGTTGGACGCCGAGCTCATGCCGTGGTCGCTGAAGGCGTCCGGGCTGCTGCGTTCCCAGTACGCGGCGGTCGGCGCCGCCTCCGGCGCGGTCCTCCCGGGCGCCCTGGCGGCCCTGGAGGGCGCCGCGGCCCGCGGCGTGGACGTCAGGGACCTGCTGAACCGCCAGCGCGAACGCGCCGACTCCGCCTCGGCTTTCACCGACGCGTACCGCCGCTACTGCTGGACCACCGACGGCCTGGACGGCGTCCGCCTGGCCCCGTTCCAGATCCTCGCCGTGCAGGGCCGCAGCCTCGCCGCCCTGCCCCACGACGAGCAGCTCTCCCTCATCGACCGCCTGGTCGAGCACGACACCACCGGCCTGCTGCAGACCACCCGCCGCCTCTACGTCGACACGGCCGACCCCGAGTCCGTACGCGCCGGAGTCGACTGGTGGCTGGAGATGACCGGACGCGGCGGCGAGGGCATGGTCGTCAAACCGGTCGGCGCCCTGGTGCACGACGGGAAGGGCCGCCCGGTGCAGCCCGGCATCAAGTGCCGGGGCCGCGAGTACCTGCGGATCATCTACGGCCCCGAGTACACCCGCCCGGAGAACCTGGCCCGCCTGCGCAACCGCTTCCTCAACCACAAGCGCTCCCTCGCCCTGCGCGAGTACGCCCTCGGCCTGGAGGCCCTGGACCGCCTCGCCGAGGGCGAGCCGCTGTGGCGCGTCCACGAGCCGGTCTTCGCCGTACTGGCCCTGGAGTCGGAGCCGGTGGACCCGCGGCTGTAGCCGTCGGACGCACGCCGTCGACCGGTCCGGACAGTTTCTGCCAGGACCTGTCCGGACCGGGCCGGTGTCAGCGGGCGTCCCTTGGATCGCGGCAGTTCGCGTGCTAGCTTCGCTGGTCCGTCAGGTGAACCGGCTCGCGGGGGGAGGTCGGTGGAGACAGCGTCGGGATGGAACGGGGTGGGGCGCGCGCCGGGCAGGGATCTGTTGTTCCGTCTGACCGAGGCGCTGTGCGGGCTGAGCTGCCTCGAGGACCAGGCGGGGCGCTCGTACTTCGCCGGCATGCTGTCCGAGGAGCTCAACCAGCACGTCGACCTGCGCGGCACCAAACTGCGCGAGGACGTCGTCGCGCTGGTGCGCGCGGCGTTGAGCGTCCACGAGGGGGAGCGGGTCCTCGTCGACGTCGTGCGGGTCTTCGAAGGGGCCGCGGCCGCCGCCGTGTTCGAGGAGCTGCTGGGCCCCTGCGAGCCGGACATCGATCCCCTGCCCGGCCCCGTCGATCAACAGGACGTGGACACCGCCTGTGCGCTTCTGCGCACCGTACAGGGCGTTCTTCCCGCCGGCGCGCTGCGCAACGTACTGGCGAGCGACCTGCACCTCGACCTGCCGCCCGGCCTCTCACCGGTCCAGCTCTTCACGTACGCCGCGGAGTTGAACGTACAGCCGGACGGCCTGCCGCCGACGGTCCTCCTGATCGAGCACGCCGCGGAGCTGACGCCCTCGCCGGACCGGCGCCTCGCCCTGTCCGAGTGGGCGAGCGGCTGGGCCCGGCGGGCGGGCCTGCTCACCGCCCTGGAACGCCGGCGGGCCGAGCGGGCCGAGACCACCGTGGACCCGACGATCCCGCGCTGCCTGGTCGTGGCCGTGGAGCCGGCCCGTGACGGCTCCGACGACGTCGTGGTGCGCCCGTGGCTGAACACCGTCCCGGGCCGCTGGCAGCCCCGGGCCGCGGAACCCGAGACGACGAGCCTGGACGGTCTCGGCCGGGCCGTCGAACGCGTGCTGCGACAGGTCGTACGTCTTACGCCCGCGCCGAACGCCCAGCCCTCCGTCCTGTCGGGACAGACGCCGCCCTACGTCGAGTTCGTCCTCCCCTACGACCTGCTCAACCACGACATGGCCGGGCTGACCGTCAGATCGGTGGACGGCAGGTCCGAGCCCCTCGGCCTGAAGTACGGCGTCCACCTGCGCAGCCTGGAACGGATGCGCACCGACGACCTGCTGGTCCGGGCGCAGTGGCTGGAGCGCTGGGAGACCCTGCGCAGCCGGGGGATCGGAGTCCACGGCTGGCGGACGTCGGACCGTACCGGACCGGACGTCTGGCAGGCCGCGCTGGCCTCCGAACCCAGCCGTACGGCCGCGGTGCTCGACGCCCCGGACGGCGGCGCGGCCACCGAAGCGGTGAAGGCGGCCATCGCCGAAGGCCTCGGCCTCGCCGTCTGGGACCGCCGCGGCGAGTTCAGCGAGGAGCGCCGCGAAGTGGTGACCGCCGTGTTCTCCTCCGTCCCCACCCCGACCCAGATCCCGCTCGCCATCCACCGGCTGCGGCGCACGGCCGGACTCGACGTGGCGGGACCCCTGCTCCTGGGGCGGCACATCGCCTTCCTCTGGGACGACCCCCACCGGCTGGTCGACATCCAGACCGCCGCCGACTACGGCTTCGACGACCACGACAGCGAGGAGGACGGATGATGAGCGGGCCGGACGCCCCTGACAGCACCGACTGGCGTGTGTTCCGAGCGACGGGCCGCGCCCCGGGCGAGCCGTCCCGGCTGCCCGAACCCCCGCCGTGGCGCCGCTTCGGCGGCGGTCCGCCCGTGTTCCCGCCGCCCGACGACCCCGAGGCCGCACTGCGCCGGCTGGGCCCCGGCGACCATGTTCCGCAGCTCGGCCCGGAACAGATCGACACGGTCAACGCCGCCCTGCTGTTACGCCGTCCGCTGCTCATCACCGGACCGCCCGGCATCGGCAAGTCCACGCTCGCGTACCTCCTCTCCCGGGAACTCCGCCTGGGCAGGGTCCTGCAGTGGAACATAGTCAGCCGTACGACCCTGCGCGACGGCCTGTACGCCTACGACGCCATCGGGCGCGCCCAGGCCATCGCCGCCTGGCAGGGGGCCGAACAGCGGACGCCGGCCGACGGCGGGCAGCCCCCGGCCCTCGGCGACTTCATCACCCTGGGACCCCTGGGCACGGCACTGCTGCCCTACGAACGCCCCCGCGTCCTCCTGGTCGACGAGTTGGACAAGAGCGACATCGACCTGCCCAACGATCTCCTGCACGTGCTGGAGAACGGCAGTTACGACATCCCCGAACTGGTCCGTGACACAGCCGACTCGGCCCGGGTGCACACCGACGACCCCAGGCAGTTCGCGCCGGTTTCCGGGGGGCGGGTGGAGTGCCGCGAGTTCCCCGTCGTGCTGATCACCAGCAATGGCGAACGCGAGTTCCCGGCCGCCTTCCGCAGGCGCTGTCTGCCCCTGGAGATGCAGGCCCCCACACGGGAACAGCTCCTGGCCATCGTGTCGGGACATCTGGGAAGCATGCCGCCGGACGCGGAGGCCATGGTCGACATGTTCCTCCAGCGGGTCAGGGCGGGCGGCACGCACTCGCTCGACCAGCTGCTGAACGCCGCCCGGCTGACCACCGTCGACGGCTTCCGCACCGACGGCAACGGCCAAAGACTCATCGAGACACTGCTGCGAGACCTGGCCAAGGGGCGCTGATGAACGGGTCGCCCAGGGAGCGTGCGCCCGGCACGGGTGCCGAGGGCGGAGCCCCCGCCGGCCCGGACGTGACCGTGGTACCGCACTGGCAGGAGCTGGCCGACGTCGTGTGGCTGGCCGCGTACCGGGAGCGGGCGGGTGAGGGCACGACCGCGGCCGGCGCCGAGCCGGACGGGGAGCGGGAGCCGGGGCGGGACACGCCGCCGTCCGGTCCCTCCGAGACCGCCACCGAGCGGTCCGCCCCGCCGGACGACGAGCATGGCGCCGCCCCGACGCCACTGCCCGTACCCGACCCCGAGGGGACCGGCCGGATACGGCTCGGCCCGCCCGTGCTGCCCGAGTCCACCCGACGCTCACCGGGCTCCGGCCGGCGCTCGGCCCGACTGGCGGTCGCCCTGCACCGGCTGGCGCGCCGCGTCCCCTCGCACACCGCCGTGGAGCTGGACGAAGAGGTCACGGCCGAGCGCGGGATCACCGACGGCCTGTGGCTGCCCTGGTTCCGCCCCGCGAGCACCCGCGCGTTCGACCTGGTCCTCCTCGTCGACGACGCCCCCACCATGGCCGTCTGGCGCGAGGAGACGGCGGGCCTGGCCGCGGCCGCCGAACACAGCGGCGCCTTCAGGGGCGTACGGACCCTGTCCCTGACCCTGCCCCCGACCGGACCCGCCTCGCTGCGCTGGAGCGGGGCGCGGACCCCGGCCCGCATCGGTGAACTCCTCGAGGGGAGGCGGGACCGCCTCTTCATGGTCGTCACGGACGGCCTCGCCCACGGCTGGGCCGGCTCCGCGGCGGACACGCTGCTCGACCGGCTGGGGCGGGCCGGCCCCACGGCCGTGACGCATCTGCTGCCGCCCCATATGCGCCACCGTTCCTCGCTCTACCCCTACCCGGCGGTCCTGGAGGCCGGCGGCCTCGGCGCGGCCAACGACCGTGTCGTCCTGCGCCCACCGCCCGAGGGCCTCGACCCCCTCAGGCCCCTGCCGTCCACGGGCGAGGGCGTGCTGCCCGTCCCGGTGCTGTCCCTGAAGCCCGGGTCGCTCGCCGCGTGGGCCGACCTGGTCACGGGCGAGAAGGGGGAGTGCCGCACCCTGCCGACAGTCCTGCCGGGAGCGCTCGTGCCGAGTGTCACGCCGTGGGGGCTGCGCGCCCCGCGGTCCCCGCGCGCCGCCGCGAGGGCGGTCAGACGCTTCTTCACCGTGGCCACACCGGTCGCCCGGCGCCTCGCCACCCGGCTGGCCGCCGTCCCGTTCGAGTTCGACCTCGTCGAGCAGGTACGCCGGCGGACCGTGCCGGAAGCCGGTCCGGAGCACCTGGCCGAGATCCTGATGGGCGGCCTGATCGACTGGGGCGCCGACGGCAGGGGACGGCCCGAGTTCGCCGAGGGCGTCCGCGAGGCCCTCCTCGCGACCACCACCCGCAGTCAGCTGGCCAGAACCGTATCGATCCTCGGAGAGCTGCCGGCCGCGGGAGCGCACGGCGTGGCACTGCGCGCGGCACTGCGGGACCCGGCGGGAGCGGGTCTGCCCGAGGCGTCCGCCAGGGCCTGGCGGGAGTCCGAACTCGCGGTGATGCGGGCGTTGTCGGGGCCGTACGCCGAACGCGCCCGGAGGATCGAGGCGGACCTCGGGCCCACGGCCGTCGTCCCCGGCGGTTCCCGGCAACCGGTCGAGGCGTCACGTGATCCGGCGCCGGACCGGGCATCATCCGCGTATACGGACGCGGCGACCTCACGACCGTCCGGTGACCCCACGGAGACAAGGCCTGGCATGCAGACGACCTCGACCCCCGCCCTTCTGGTGAACGTTCCGCTGCGCAACACGTCGTTCGTAGGCCGCAGGACGTTGTTGCAGGCGGTCGAGGAACAACTCGACGCGCAGGACACGGCGGCCGTGCTCCCGCACGCGCTCCACGGACTGGGCGGCGTCGGCAAGAGCCAGCTCGTCCTCGAGTACATCTACCGCAACCAGCACCGCTACAAGGTGATCTGCTGGATTCCCGCGGAGCGGGAGAGTCTCATCCTGGCCGCGCTCGCCGGTCTCGCCGCCCGGCTCGGGGTCGTCCAGCCGGGGCAGGAGGGCCCCGCCAGTTCGGCGGTGCGGGCCGTCCTGGAAGCGCTGCGCACCGGAGTGCCGTACGACGACTGGCTCCTCGTGTTCGACAACGCCGAGGACATCGACGTGGTGCGCCAGTACTTCCCCACGAACGGGCCGGGGAAGGTGATCGTCACCTCCCGCAACCGCGGCTGGGAGCGGGTCGCCACCCCGCTGCCGGTGAACGTCTTCGAGCGCGAGGAGTCCGTGGAGCTGTTGCAGAAGCGCTCCTCGGATCTGTCCGCGGAGGACGCCGACCGGCTGGCGCACGCCCTCGGTGACCTGCCGCTCGCGGTGGAACAGGCGGGCGCCTGGCACGCGGTCACCGGCATGCTCGTCGACGAGTACCTCGACCTTCTCGCCCGGCGGAGCCCGGACATCCTCGAACTCGACCCGGCCCCCGACTATCCGGTCTCCGTGGCCGCGGCCTGGGACATCTCGCTGGAGCGGATCAGGGAGAACAACCCCGGTGCCCGCCAACTCCTCGACATCTGCGCCAGCATGGCCCCCGAACCCATTCCGCGCTCCATCCTGCGCGGCGGCCGGGGCGTCAACATCACGCCCGAAGTCGACCCCCTGCTGAGGGAATCCGTCAAGCTCAGCCGGGCCGTGCGCGACCTCAGCCAGTTCTCCCTGGTCAAGACGGACCCTCGGACGGACACCCTGCAGATGCACCGTCTGCTGCAGACGGTGCTCCTGGCCAAACTCAGTCCCGAACAGCGTCAGGCCATGAGGGAGGCCGCCCACCAGCTGCTGTCCGCCGCCAAGCTGGGCCATCACGCCTCGGCGCAGGAATGGCCCGCCTACCAGGCCCTGCTGCCGCACATCCTCGCCTCCCAGGCGGCCGGCAGTTCCGACACCTATGTGCGGGAACTCGTCATCGACACCGTCTTCTTCCTCTACTACTGGGGCAACCACGAGGGGGCCGCGGACCTCGCCCGGCAGGCATGGAGTGCTTGGCTCGCCGACTCCGGCGAGGAGGACGGCCATGTCATCCGCATCGCGAAGAGCCTCTCGTTCACCTTGCTCCAGCGCGGCCAGATCGACGAGGCCATTCCCCTCGCCGAGAGGGCCCTGGAGGTCTCCCGGCACATCGAGGTCGATCCCGAGGAGCTGGTCGACTCGCTCTGCGCGCTGGCCGACGCCCGACGTCACCAGGGGCGGTTCACTGAGGCCCGGGACCTCAGCGAGGAGGCCACGACGCTGGCGCGCACCCAGTTCGGGGCCGACGACGAGATCACCCTGCGGGCCACCCACAGTTGGGGCGTCGACCTGCGGCTGTGCGGACAGTTCGACGAGGCGCTGGCCCTGGACCAGGAGAACGCCCGGCAACGCGAGTCCCTGTTCGGCCCCACCAGCTTCCTCACCCTGAACACCCTGAACGCCCTCTCCATCGACATGCGGGAGAGCGGGGACTACCCGGGCGCCCGTGACTTCCAGGAGGACGTGCATCTCCGGGCCCGCGTCGCGCTCGGCGAGGACAACACGCTCACCCTGCGCGCCGCACGCAATCTGGCGGTCTGCCGACGACGGGACGGAGCCCTCGACGAGGCGCGGGAGCTCACCGAGGACACCTTGCGCCGCTTCGTGGCCCGGTACGGCCGCCGGCATTCCGACTCGCTGTCCACGGCGGTCAACCTCTCGGTCGACCAGCGTCTCGCCGGAGACCTCGAACTCTCCCGGGAAGTGGGCGAGGAGACCGTACGGCGCTATGCGGCACTCCTCGGGGAGGACCACGCGTACACACTGCTGACCGGGGCGAACCTGATCGCCACCCTGCGCGCCCTGGGAGATCTCGACGCGGCGCGGGAACGGGAGGACGACGTGGCGCGCAGGATGACCGCCGTACTCGGGCCCCGGCACATGATGACGCTGGCGGCGGGGATCGGGCAGGCCAGCACCGCCTACGCGCGGCTGGACTTCGAGCGGGCGTACGAGATCGACGAGGCCAGTCTGGCGGAGCTCACGGTCGTCGCCGGTGCGGACCATCCGCTGACCCTGTCCTGCGCCGCGAACCTCGCCCTCGACCTGCGTGGCCTGGGCCGCGGACCGGAGGCCGGCGAACAGCAGAGCAGGGCGGTGGCGGGATTCTCCCGGGTGGTCCGCGCGGACCACCCCTGGCTCTTCGCGGCACGCACACACCGCCGCATCGAGTGTGATCTGGCGCCCATGCCGCTGTAGACCCGCTGCCGGAACTCTGCGGACATCAAACCGAATTCATGGCCTCGTACGATGACCGAACCGTTGGTCGTGATGGGGTAGCGTGTTCGGGCGATTCGACGCCGGTGGGTGCGTTCGTGATGGAATGGGGGGCACGGTGGCATCGGGTGCCGCCGTGTGAGAAGGGGGACGCACCTTGCATCAGCCGCCCGCTCAGCGCGACGCCGCAGCGGCCGTCCAGGACCCGGCCGTCACGGCGGGCGCGCCTGTCCGGGAGTCGGACCTGGCGGATCTCGCGGCACTGCCCCTGACCGCGGTGGAGGGCCTGGCGCCGCTCCACTCCGACACCCGCCTGCTGACCGAGGTGCTCCGCTCCCGCGACAGCATGCGGGGCGGGGGCGAGCCCGCTCGGGCCGAGTGACGGCCCGCCGTGCCGGGCGCCCTCGGGCTCCCGGACGCCCTCCCACCGACCGGAGGTCCCGGTGACGATCAGCGAGCCCCCCGCCCCCTTCCGTATGCCCGCCACCCTCTTCGACGAGTTCGCCGCAGGCGGGCACTCCGCCGAGGGGGTCGCCTTCCTCGAGCAGGGCGAGCGGGCCCGCCGGTTGTTGCTGCTGAGCACCCTGCTCAAGCGGCTCTGGAACCTTCCCACCCCGCTCAGTCAAGTCGCTGACGCGTGGCGGGTGTTCAAGGAGGCGTCCGGGCGGGCGCCGGAGCCGGTCGAGCGGCTGCTGCTCGCGCCGACGACCGGCGCCTGGATCGCGCACATGCTGCGCCGGGCGCACGGCACCGCGAACGGCCCCCGGCTGTGGGTGGAGGCGGCCAGGATGAACACCCTCGCGGTGGTCGCCGCGCTGCACACCGGCACGGAGGCGTCGCTGAGCGTCCCGCTGGAGGACGGCGCGCTGCACCTGCCGGGACTGGGACTGGTCCGGCTCCCGGACGGCGCGGCCGGTCTGTCGGCGGGCAGGGCGAGCACCCGCGCCGGAGAGCTGACCCTGACCGGTCCGGGACGCGACGGCCGGCGGTCGAGCCTGACCTGCCGCCCCGTGCCCGTGCCGGTGACCGAGGCACCGCCCGCCGACGACACCCGCTGGCTCCCCCTCCGTACCCTCACGGTCGGCCCCGTCGCCGTACCCCTGGAGGACCTGGACCCCTACCGCGACCTCGACGACCCCGTCCCGCCCGCCCGGCTGGACGCCGACGAGGCGCTGGCCTGGCAAGGGCTGTTCGACGAGGCCGTGGCGATCCTCGCGAACGGGAAGGGCGCGGGGCCCGGGCGGCTCGATCCCGCCGTGATCCGGGCCGTCGTACCGTGGGCGCGGACGAGCCTGCTGCCCCCGCCGCCGCCCGACGTACGGGTCTCCGCGTCCAGCGGCGACTCCTACGGCGCGATGGTCATCGCCCGCCCCTCCTCGCCGCTCGCCCTGGCCGAGGCGCTGGTCCACGAGTTCCAGCACAGCAAGCTCGCCGCGCTGATCCACCTCTTCCCGCTGCTGGACGACGACCGCGAGGAACGCTACTACGCCCCCTGGCGCCCCGACCCGCGCCACCTCACCGGCCTGCTGCACGGCGCCTACGCCTTCACCGGCGTCGCCGGGTTCTGGCGGGACCGGCTGTCCGACCCGGAGCACGCCGATACGGCCGCCTACCACTTCGCGCTGCGCCGGACGCAGAGCAGGCTCGCCGTACGCACCCTCCTCACCAGCGGACGCCTCACCGAGACCGGCCACGCCCTGGTCACCGGTCTCGCCCGGACCCTGGACGGCTGGCTGCGCGAACCCGTACCCGAGGCCGCCCTGACCCGCGCCCGCACCGCAGCGGTCCTGCACCGCACCGAATGGCGGCTGCGGAACGTGGACCCGGCGACGACGGCCGAACTCCGCTTCCGCCCCGACCGCGCCCCCTGGCCCGACGTCCGCACCCACGCCTTCGCCCTCCCGCCCACCGGCCCCCGCACCCCCGACGAACACCTCGCCGCCGGGAACGCCGCCGCCGCGCTCGCCGGGTACGACGACGGTCTGGCCCGTGATCCCGGTGACCCGCACCTCCTCGCCGGGTGGATCGTCGCCCGGGCCGGGCTGGAGCGCGGGCCCGGAGCGCGGCGGCTGCTGGCCCGGCCCGAGTCGATGACCCGGGGACAGGGGTGAACACGCGCCCGGACGGTCAGGATGAAAGGCATGACCTACCACGTCGACTCCGAGGCCGGGCGGCTGCGCCGCGTCATCCTGCACCGGCCCGATCTCGAGCTCAAAAGGCTCACCCCCAGCAACAAGGACGCCCTGCTCTTCGACGACGTGCTCTGGGTGCGCCGGGCGCGCGCCGAGCACGACGGGTTCGCCGACGTCCTGCGCGACCGGGGCGTCACCGTCCACCTCTTCGGTGACCTGCTCGCCGAGACACTGGACCTCCCGGCGGCCCGCGCGCTCGTCCTGGACCGCGTCTTCGACGAGAAGGAGTACGGCCCGCTGGCCACCGACCACCTGCGGGCCGCGTTCGAGACGCTCCCGGCGCCCGAGCTCGCCGAGGTGCTGATCGGCGGGATGACCAAGCGGGAGTTCCTGGACGCCCACCCGGAGCCCACCTCCGTGCGCTTCCACGCCATGGAGCTCGACGACTTCCTGCTCGGCCCGCTGCCCAACCACCTCTTCACCCGCGACACCTCCGCCTGGATCTACGACGGTGTCGCCATCAACGCGATGCGGTGGCCGGCCCGGCAGCGCGAGACCGTGCACTTCGAGGCGATCTACCGGCACCACCCGCTGTTCCGCGCGGAGCCCTTCCACGTCTGGTCCGAGGGACAGGCCGACTACCCGTCCACCATCGAGGGCGGGGACGTGCTGGTCATCGGCAACGGCGCGGTGCTGATCGGGATGAGCGAGCGGACCACCCCGCAGGCGGTGGAGATGCTCGCGCACAAGCTGTTCGCGGCCGGCTCCGCCGAGACCATCGTCGCGCTCGACATGCCGAAGCGACGCGCCTTCATGCACCTCGACACCGTGATGACGATGGTCGACGGCGACACCTTCACCCAGTACGCGGGCCTCGGCATGCTCCGCTCGTACACCATCGAGCCGGGCGCGGGGGACAAGGAGCTGAAGGTCACCGACCATCCGCCGGAGCACATGCACCGCGCGATCGCCGCCGCCCTCGGGCTCAGCGAGATCCGGGTGCTGACCGCCACCCAGGACGTGCACGCGGCCGAGCGCGAGCAGTGGGACGACGGCTGCAACGTCCTGGCCGTCGAACCGGGCGTCGTCGTCGCCTACGAGCGGAACGCCACCACCAACACGCACCTGCGCAAGCAGGGCATCGAGGTGATAGAGATCCCCGGCAGCGAGCTGGGCCGGGGGAGGGGCGGGCCGCGCTGCATGAGCTGTCCCGTCCAGCGAGACGCGGTGGACAGTACCGTATAGAAATACAAAACTTCGTATACACTTCCAAGGGTTCGTGTCCCCCATCCCTGGAGCGCCCCATGGCGACTGTCCCGACCGCCCTCGCCGGCCGCCACTTCCTCAAGGAGCTGGACCTCACCGCGCCGGAGTTCCTCGGCCTGCTGGAGCTGGCCGCCGAACTGAAGGCCGCCAAGCGGGCCGGGACCGAGCACCGGTACCTGCGGGGCAGGAACATCGCGCTGATCTTCGAGAAGACCTCGACGCGTACGCGCTGCGCGTTCGAGGTCGCGGCCGCCGACCAGGGCGCCTCGACGACGTACCTCGACCCGTCCGGCTCGCAGATCGGCCACAAGGAGTCCGTGAGGGACACCGCGCGGGTGCTGGGCCGGATGTTCGACGGGATCGAGTACCGGGGGGACAGCCAGGCCAAGGTGGAGGAGCTCGCGGCGTACGCGGGGGTGCCCGTCTACAACGGGCTCACCGACGACTGGCACCCCACCCAGATGCTCGCCGACGTGCTCACGATGACCGAGCACAGCGACAGGCCGCTCACGGACATCGCCTTCGCCTACCTCGGCGACGCCCGCTTCAACATGGGCAACTCCTACCTCGTGACCGCCGCCCTGCTGGGCATGGACGTACGGATCGTCGCCCCGAAGGCCTACTGGCCCGCCCAGGAGATCGTCGACCGGGCGCGGGAGCTGGCCGTGTCGAGCGGGGCGCGTGTCACGCTCACCGAGGACGTCGCCGAGGGCGTCGCGGGCGCCGATTTCGTCGCCACGGACGTCTGGGTCTCCATGGGGGAGCCCAAGGACGTCTGGGGCGAGCGGATCAAGGCCCTCGCCCCGTACGCGGTGACCATGGACGTCCTGCGCGCCACCGGCAACCCGGACGTCAGGTTCCTGCACTGCCTGCCGGCCTTCCACGACCTCGGCACCAAGGTCGGCCAGGAGATCTTCGAGGCCCACGGGCTCACCTCCCTGGAGGTGACCGACGAGGTGTTCGAGTCGGCGCACTCGGTCGTCTTCGACGAGGCGGAGAACCGTATGCACACGATCAAGGCCGTCCTGGTCGCGACCCTCGCCTGAGCCCCCGCGTCCCGCTCAGACCGGGCGCCGCTGGCCCGGCAGCCGGAACCACACCGCCTTGCCGGACTCGGTGGGGCGGTGCCCGCAGGACGAGCTGAGGGTGCGGATCAGCAGCAGCCCCCGCCCGTGCTCCTGCCAGGGGTCGGGCATGCCGAGGGGCGTCGGACGGGTGAGATCGCCGGGCGGCTCCGGGTCGGCGTCGTGCACCTCGACCTGGCAGCCGGCCGGCAGCAGCCGCACCACCAGCTCTATCGGCGTGCTCCCCGAGGTGTGCTCCACGGCGTTCGCCACCAGCTCCGCCGTCAGCAGCTCCGCGGTGTCGCAGTCGGCGGAGTGCTCCCGCTCGGCCAGCGCCGTACGGACCAGCGCACGAGCCACGGGCACCGCCGCGGTGGTGTGCGGCAGCGCGACGCGCCAGGAGGTGGAGGCGGTGGGAGGTTCGTGCACAGTGAGTCCGTTCATGGAGCGGGTGCTCCTGCTTTCAGCCGTCCATGGTACGGCGCACCCGCCACGGCCCTTCGAGGGGGCGGGCCCCGCCGCGCACAGGACGGCGCCCGAACAGCGTATCGCGTGCACGTGACGACGGTCACCGACGGGTGATAACTTCATGGGGCAGAGCTCACTGAGCAGCGCAGTGCCCGCCCTAGGAGGCCGCCCTCATGAGTCCCTTCACCGGCTCCGCCGCCCGCACCGCCCGCTGGGAGCATCTGCGCGTCGACGTCGCCGACGGTGTCGCCACCGTCACCCTCGCCCGCCCCGACAAGCTCAACGCGCTCACCTTCGGCGCCTACGCCGACCTGCGCGACCTGCTCGCCGAACTGTCCCGGGAGCGGGCCGTACGCGCCCTGGTGCTGGCCGGCGAGGGGCGCGGCTTCTGCTCCGGCGGCGACGTCGACGAGATCATCGGCGCGACCCTCTCGATGGACACCGCCCAGCTCCTCGACTTCAACCGGATGACCGGCCAGGTGGTGCGGGCGGTACGGGAGTGCCCGTTCCCGGTGATCGCCGCCGTGCACGGAGTGGCGGCGGGCGCCGGCGCGGTCCTCGCCCTGGCCGCCGACTTCAGGGTCGCCGACCCCGGAGCCCGCTTCGCCTTCCTCTTCACCCGGGTCGGCCTGTCGGGCGGCGACATGGGCGCGGCGTACCTCCTGCCGAGGGTCGTCGGCCTGGGCCACGCCACCCGGCTGCTGATGCTGGGCGAACCGGTACGCGCACCGGAGGCCGAACGCATCGGCCTGATCAGCGCGCTGACGGACGAGGGCCACGCCGACGAGGCCGCCCAGTCCCTGGCCCGCCGCCTGGCCGACGGCCCCGCCCTGGCCCACGCCCGGACGAAGGCCCTCCTGACAGCCGAACTGGACATGCCCCTGTCGGCGGCGATCGAACTGGACGCCTCGACCCAGGCCCTCCTGATGACCGGCGAGGACTACGCGGAATTCCACGCGGCCTTCACGGAGAAGCGCCCTCCGAAGTGGCAAGGGAGGTAAGCGGATGTTCTCAGCACAGGGGACTGCAACACCGCCAGGGGCGCGGGGAACTGCGCGATCAGCCACAACGGCGCCGCACCCGCCCGACAGGAAAAACCACCCCCTTCGGGTGGCGATCATCGGCGGAGGCCCCGGCGGCCTCTACACCGCCGCACTGCTCAAACGCCTCGCCCCCGACCGCCAGGTCACCCTCTGGGAACGCAACGCACCCGAAGACACCTTCGGCTTCGGCGTCGTCCTCTCCGACGAGACCCTCGGCGGCATCGAACACGCCGACCCCGAGGTCTACGGAACCCTCCAGCAGGCCTTCGTCCACTGGGACACCATCGACATCGTCCACCGGAACACCCTCCAGACCTCCGGAGGACACCGCTTCGCCGCCCTGGGAAGGCGCCGCCTCCTGCAGATCCTGCACCACCGCTGCCACTCCCTCGGAGTCGATCTGCGCTTCCGTACCGAGGCCCCCGCCCCCGCCCGGCTGGCGGAGACGTACGACCTGGTCGTGGCCGCCGACGGAGTCCACAGCGCCACCCGCGAGGCCTTCGCGGACGTGTTCCGGCCCCGCATCACCGAGCACCGCTGCCGCTACATCTGGCTGGCCGCCGACTTCCCCTTCGACGCCTTCCGCTTCGAGATCGCCGAGACCGAGCACGGCGTGATGCAGCTGCACGGCTACCCCTACTCCACCGACGCCTCCACCGTGATCGTCGAGATGCGCGACGAGGTCTGGCGTGCCGCCGGATTCGACGAGACGGACGAGACGGAGTCCGTCGGACGCTGCGCCAAGATCTTCTCCGACGCGCTCGGCGGACGCCCGCTGAAGTCCAACAACTCGACGTGGACCACCTTCCGCACGGTCGTCAACGACCGCTGGTCGCACGGCAACATCGTGCTCCTCGGCGACGCCGCCCACACCGCGCACTTCTCCATCGGCTCCGGCACCAAGCTCGCCGTCGAGGACGCGCTGGCACTCGCCGCGTGTCTGGACGAACAGCCCTCCCTGGAAACCGCGTTGACCGCGTACGAGACGGAACGCCGACCGGTCGTGGCCTCCACCCAGCGTGCCGCCCGCGCCAGCCTGGAGTGGTTCGAGAACCTGCCCCTCCACCTCGCCCAGCCGCCCCGCCGGTTCGCCTTCAACCTGCTCACCCGCAGCCGCCGCGTCACCCACGACAACCTGCGGCTGCGCGACGCCCGCTTCACCGCGTCCGTGGAGCGCGAGTTCGGCTGCCCGCCCGGTACGCCCCCGATGTTCACCCCGTTCCGGATGCGCGGACTGACCCTGCGCAACCGGGTCGTCGTCTCGCCCATGGACATGTACTCGGCGGTCGACGGCGTCCCCGGCGACTTCCACCTCGTGCACCTCGGCGCCCGCGCGCTGGGCGGGGCCGGGCTGGTGATGACGGAGATGGTGTGCGTCAGTCCCGAGGGGCGCATCACGCCCGGCTGCGCGGGCCTCTACACCGGCAGACAGGCCGAGGCGTGGCGGCGGATCACCGACTTCGTGCACACGCGGGCGCCCGGCACCGCGATCGGCGTGCAGCTCGGCCACAGTGGCCGCAAGGGCTCGACCAAGCTGATGTGGGAGGGCATGGACGAGCCGCTCGACGACGGCAACTGGCCCCTCGTCGCCGCCTCGCCCCTGCCGTACAAGCCCGGTGGACAGATCCCCCGCGAACTGTCCCGGGCCCAGCTCACCGACATGCGGGAACAGTTCACGGCCGCCGCCGTACGGGCCGCGCGGGCCGGTTTCGACCTGCTGGAACTGCACTGCGCCCACGGCTACCTGCTCTCCGGCTTCCTCTCCCCGCTCACCAACCACCGCACCGACGCCTACGGAGGCTCGCCGGAGAAGCGGCTCCGCTTCCCGCTGGAGGTGTTCGACGCGGTGCGCGCGGTGTGGCCCGGCGACCGGCCGATGACCGTCCGGATCTCCGCCACCGACTGGGCGGAGGGCGGCACCACGGCCGACGACGCGGTCGCGATCGCCCGCGCCTTCGCCGCGCACGGAGCCGACGCGATCGACGTGTCGACCGGGCAGGTCGTGGCCGACGAGACACCGGAGTTCGGGCGCTCGTACCAGACCCCGTTCGCCGACCGGGTACGGCACGAGGCGGGCGTCCCGGTGATCGCGGTCGGCGCGATCTCCTCCTGGGACGACGTCAACTCCCTTATTTTGGCCGGGCGTACGGACCTGTGCGCACTGGCCCGCCCCCACCTCTACGACCCCCACTGGACGCTCCACGCGGCGGCCGAGCAGGGCTACGAGGGTCCGGGCGCGGTCTGGCCGGCACCGTACCGTGCGGGCAGCAGGCGGCCCCGGACCGGCCGCACGGACGCACCCAAACCCCGTCTCAGTCTCGGGAGTCGACCCCGGACGTCATGAGTTCCGCCCGCCGGGTCAGTCCGTGCTCCGCCAGCATCGCGTGGACCGCGTCGGCCGACTCCCACGGGGTCTGCGACTCCGTGCGCAGGACCAGCGCCGGGTCGGTGGGCGGCTCGTACGGATCGTCGACGCCGGTGAGCCCGGTCAGCATGCCGGCGGCCTGACGGGCGTACAGGCCCTTGACGTCCCGTGCGGCGCAGACCTCCACCGGGGCGGCGACGTGCACCTCGAAGTACGGTGTCGCGCTCGCCGCGTGCCGGGCGCGCACCGCGTCGCGGCTCTCGGCGTACGGGGCGATGACGGGGACGACACAGACCACGCCGTTGCGGGCCAGTACCTCGGCGACCAGGCCGACGCGCCGCACGTTCGCGCACCGGTCGGCCCGGGAGAAGCCGAGGCCCGTGGTGAGGAAGCGGCGTATCTCGTCGCCGTCGAGGACCTCCACCCTGCGCCCGTCCGCCCGCAGCCGGTCACGGAGCAGCCCGGCGACGGTGGTCTTGCCCGCGCTCGGCAGCCCGGTGAGCCAGACGGTGGCCCCCTGGGGCCTCGCCGTGGTGGTCATGCGCAACCGTCCTCTCTTCCCCCGTTCGCCCTACGACCCGATGGAGGCTAGGCGAGGAATGTGAGAGGACGGGATGAACGAGCTGAGGGTCGGCTGAGTGGGGCCGGGCCGCTACACGCCCACGAACACCGCCCCGGCGTCCCGCAGCCGCTCGTGCAGGGAGCGGAAGACGGCCGCCGAGCGGATGCCCGGCCAGTCGGCGGGGAGCAGGGCGGCGGGCAGGCCGGGGTCGGTGTAGGGGAGGTGGCGCCAGGAGTCCAGGGCGAGGAGGTAGTCGCGGTAGGCGTCCTCGGGCGGGGTGTCGGTGCGCCGCTCCCAGGCATGCAGCACGCGCGCGTGCCGGTCCAGGAACGCCTCGTGCTGCTCGGCGATCCCGGACAGGTCCCACCAGCGGGCCACCGCCTCCGCGGTGGGCGCGAAGCCCAGGTGCTCGCCGCGGAAGAAGTCGACGTAGTCGTCGAGGCGCAGGCGCTCCAGGGTGTGCCTGGTCTCCTCGTACAGCCGCGCGGGGGCGATCCACACGCCGGGGGCCGCCGTGCCGAAGCCGAGGCCGGACAGCCGGGAGCGCAGGACGTGCCGCTTCTGCCGTTCGGACTCCGGTACGGAGAACACGGCGAGCACCCAGCCCTCGTCCTCCGGCGGATCGGTGGCGTACACGCGGCGGTCGCCGTCGTCGAGCAACTGGCGTGCTTCGGAGGAGAGTTCGTATCCGGCCGCGCCCTGTGCGGTGCGCGCCGGGAGGAGCAGGCCGCGCCGTTTGAGCCGGGACACCGAGGAGCGGACGGACGGGGCGTCCACGCCGACCGCGGCCAGCAGCCGGATCAGCTCGGCGACGGGCACCGGGCCCGGCACGGAGCGGCCGTACGCGCCGTAGAGCGTGACGATGAGGGATCTCGGAGCGTGGGGGGCTTGCTGGTCGGACACGTTGATCATCTTAGGTCGTATGCGGATGGCGGGGTTCCCCGGCATCACGCACGGTCGTCCCCCGTCCCGGTGCGAGTGCGCAGCCGGAACCGCTGGAGCTTGCCGGTGGCCGTGCGGGGCAGGGCGTCCATGAACACGATCTCCCGCGGGCACTTGTACGGCGCGAGCTCGGACTTCACGAAGGCGCGCAGCGCCTCGGCGTCGCGTTCCGCGGCCTCCTTCAGGACCGTGTACGCCACCACGACCTGACCGCGTGCCTCGTCCGGCCGCCCGACCACCGCCGCCTCCACGACGTCCGGGTGGCGCAGCAGGGCGTCCTCGACCTCGGGGCCCGCGATGTTGTACCCGGCCGAGATGATCATGTCGTCGGCGCGGGCGACGTACCGGAAGTAGCCGTCGGAATCGCGGACATAGGTGTCGCCGGTGATGTTCCAGCCGCCGCGCACGTACTCCCGCTGGCGCGGATCGGCGAGGTAGCGGCAGCCGACGGGGCCGCGCACCGCGAGCAGTCCCGGCTCCCCGTCGGGCACGGGCGTGCCGTCGGCGTGCTGCACGCGCGCCTGCCAGCCGGGGACCGGAACTCCCGTCGTTCCGGGGCGGATCCGCTCGTCGGCGGCGGAGACGAAGATGTGCAGCAGTTCGGTGGCGCCGATGCCGTTGATGATCCGCAGCCCGGTGCGCTCGTGCCAGGCCCGCCAGGTGGCGGCGGGCAGGTTCTCGCCCGCAGAGACGCAGCGGCGCAGCGACGAGACGTCGTGGCCGTCGAGTCCGGCGAGCATCGCGCGGTAGGCGGTGGGCGCGGTGAACAGCACCGACACCCTGTGCTCGGCGACCGCGGGCAACAGCTGGTCCGGGTGCGCCTGTTCGAGGAGCAGCGCGCTCGCCCCGGCCCGCAGCGGGAACACCACCAGGCCGCCGAGGCCGAAGGTGAAGCCCAGCGGGGGACTGCCGGCGAACACGTCGCCCGCGACCGGCTTCAGCACGTGCCGGGAGAAGGTGTCCGCGACCGCCAGCACGTCCCGGTGGAGGTGCATGCAGCCCTTGGGACGTCCGGTGGTGCCGGAGGTGAAGGCGATCAGCGCCACGTCGTCGGCCGCGGTCGGCACCGGCTCGTACGGTGTGGTGGGCGCCGGGCGGTTCAGCAGGTCGCCGGGGGAGTCGCCGCCGTAGGTGGTGAGGGAGAGGTCCGGGATCTCGGCCTTGGCGAGGTCGTCGACGGCCCTGATGTCGCACAGGGCGTGGCGGACCCGGGCGATCTCGCAGATGGTGCTCAGCTCGTGCGGGCGCTGCTGGGCCAGCACGGTGACGGCGATCGCGCCCGCCTTCAGCACCGCCAGCCAGCAGGCGGCCAGCCACGGTGTGGTGGGGCCGCGCAGCAGCACCCGGTTGCCGGGGACGATCCCGAGGTCGCCGGTGAGGAGGTGCGCGAGCCGGTCCACGCGGGCGCGCAGCTCGCCGTACGTCCAGGTCGTGCCGTCGGGGACGCGGAACGCCGGGCGGCCGTCGGGCGGGCCGTGCAGCAGTTCGGCGGCGCAGTTCAGCCGCTCGGGGTAGTGCAGCTCCGGCAGGTCGAAGCGGAGCTCGGGCCACTGGTCGGGTGGCGGGAGGTGGTCGCGGGCGAAGGTGTCGACGTGCGCGGTGGCCCGTGGATTCATGACGGTTCGCCCCCTTGGCGTGGTGGGCTCGCATCAGGAGCGTATCGTGTCGGTGACGGCAGTCAACGGTCCGCGATAACCTCGGGAGTGGCCCAGCGGCGAGGGAAGGGACCGGCGATGACCGCATTCTCGCTCGAACCGGAACGACTCGCCTGGTGCGCGGAGCTGCGCGCCCTGGCCGAGGAACGCCTGCGGCCACTAGCCGGGAAGGGTGAACCCGGCCGGGTCAACCGCCCCCTCCTCGCCGAACTCGGCACCCTCGGCCTGCTGTCCCGCCTGTTCACCTCGGGCGCCCTCGATCTGTGCCTGATGCGGGAGTCCCTGGCCCACGCCTGCACCGAGGCGGAGACGGCCCTGGCCCTCCAGGGCCTCGGCGCCCACCCCGTCCACACCCACGGCACCCCCGCCCAGCGCGCCCGCTGGCTCCCCCGGGTGGCCGACGGCACCGCGGTGGCGGCCTTCGCCCTGAGCGAGCCGGACGCGGGCTCGGACGCGGCGTCCCTGTCCCTCACGGCGGAACCGTCCGTCGGGGCCGCCCCGACGGTGACACCCCGGCGGGCCGCACCGCCGGCCGCACCGCCGCCGGCCGCATCGCGGCGCGGCGAGCGCGGCGGGGCTCCGGATGCCCGGTCCGAGGCCCGGTCCGGACCGGCGGGGGAGACTGCCGCATCCGATCCGCCGCCGTCCCTCGCCACCGAGCCCGACGGGCCGGACGGCTGGCGGCTCACCGGCGAGAAGTGCTGGATCTCCAACGCCCCCGAGGCCGACTTCTACACCGTCTTCGCCCGTACCACCCCCGGCGCCGGCGCACGCGGTGTGACCGCCTTCCTGGTCCCCGCCGACCGGCCCGGACTCACCGGGGCCGCCCTCGACATGCTCTCCCCGCACCCCATCGGCGCCCTCCGCTTCGACGCCGTACCGGTGACCGCCGACGACGTGCTCGGCGAGGTCGACCGGGGGTTCCGGGTCGCCATGGACACCCTCAACCTGTTCCGCCCCAGCGTCGGCGCCTTCGCGGTCGGCATGGCCCGGGCCGCCCTGGACGCGACCCTCGCCCACACCGCCCGGCGGGACGCGTTCGGCGGCAAGCTGAAGGACCTCCAGTCCGTCGCCCACCAGGTCGCCGAGATGGCGCTGCGCACGGAGTCCGCCCGGCTCATGGTGTACGCGGCGGCGACGGCGTACGACGAGGGCGCCGACGGCGTCCCCGGGCGCGCCGCGATGGCGAAGCTGCTGGCCACCGAGACCGCGCAGTACGTCGTCGACCGGGCCGTCCAGCTGCACGGGGCCCGCGCCCTGCAACGCGGGCACCTCCTCGAACACCTCTACCGCGAGGTCCGCGCACCCCGCGTCTACGAGGGGGCGAGCGAAGTGCAACGGGGCATCATCGCGAAGGAGTTGTACAGGAACCTGGAGGACCGGTGACCGCCGAGCGCGTCAACCCGCCCGAGCTCTCCCCACCGGCCGGCTTCTCGCACGCCGTCGTCGCCACCGGCTCCCGGCTGGTGTTCCTGGCCGGCCAGACCGCCCTCGACGCCGACGGCGAGGTGGCCGGCGACACCCTGCCCGAACAGTTCACGCGGGCCCTCACCAACCTCCTCACCGCCCTGCGCGCGGCCGGCGGCACCCCCGCCGACCTGGCCCGCGTCACCGTCTACGCCACCGACGTGGCCGCGTACCGCACCCACGCCCGCGAACTCGGCCGTGTCTGGCGGGAGCTGGCCGGCCGGGACTACCCGGCGATGGCGGTCGTGGAAGTGGTCCGCCTGTGGGACGAACGGGCCCTGGTGGAACTCGACGGCTTCGCCCTGCTGCCCTGAGAGGACCGGACCGCTGCCCTGAGAGGGCCGGACCGGCTCAGGCGGCGACCACGAGCCGGTCGGCGGGGGCCCGGTGCGGGGCGACCACCCGGCCGTCGGGGAGCAGCTCGCCGGTGTCGTCGAAGACGATCGCACCGTCGCACAGCAGGCTCCAGCCCTGCTCGGGGTGGGCGGCCACCACGTGTACGGCGGTGTCATGGGGCTGAGGGCAGGAAGGCCGGTGGGCACACATGGCGCACCTCCACATTGGTGGAACGATCCGTATGGGTCGTATGCACAGACCATGCCCGGGCCGCGCATGCAGCGGAACCGCCCGCCGGGAAACGTGACAGCTCCCGGACCATCCCGGGACGGCTCCCCGACGGCCGGGGTCGACTCGCCACCGAAGGGGTGACGATGACCGGCCCCGGACCCCGCGCCGGGTACTGGTGGAATCCCTCATCACGCTCGTTCCGGGAGGTTCCCCATGCTCGTACGTCCCGCCCTCGGCGCCGCGGCCGGTTCCGCGCTGCTGCTGCTCGGCTTCGCCGCGGCGGCCCCCTCGCCCGCGTCGGCCGCCCCCTCCGCCCCCTCGGAGTCCGTGACGGTGGACAAGGAGGGCCGGATGGCCGACGGATCCGTCACCCTCTCCGGTACCTACCGCTGCCTCGGCGGCGACGGACCGGTCTTCGTCAGCTCCTCGGTCAACCGGCCCTCGTCCCACACCCACTACTCCGTCGGCGGCACCCGCGCGGTCTGCGACGGCGAGGAGCACCGCTGGGAGAACACCGGAACCGTGCCCGCAGGCGCCCTCGAGGCGGGCCGGGCCCACGTCGAGGCCACCCTCATGGAGCTGCGCCCCAGCGGCATCCTCCTGCTGCCCGTCGTCCACGCGGTCGGGCACCAGGACATCACCCTGGTCAAGGGCTGATCCGGGCCCGGCCCCTCACAGCTCGCCGGCCGGCCAGTCCAGCAGACGCGCTCCGATCACCGCCGTCTGGAGCATGTAGCGGTGGGACGCGTCCGACGGATTGGCGCCGGTGAGCTTGTGGATGCGCTCCAGGCGGTACGTCAGCGCGCGCACACTCAGCGAGAGCCGCCGGGCCGCCTCCGCGGCGACACAGCCGGAGTCGAAGTACGCGGTGAGCGTGTCCAGGAGGGGCACGGCACCGCCGCGGGCCGTCGTCAGCGGCCCCAGGGTGTTGTGCACCAGGTCGGCCATGGCCTGGCGGTCGCGGGCCAGTACGGGATAGACGAGCAGGTCGGCGGCGCGCAGCACCGGGTCGTCGAGCCCCAGCCGCTCGGCTATCTCCAGTGAGCTCAGGGCCTCCTCGTAGGACTGGACGACACCGCCCGGCCCGGACTGCGGGCGTCCGACGGCGACCTGGCCGCCGTCGGTGGCGGCGTGCGCCTGCTTGGCGAAGTACGTGAGCACCTCGCCCTGGTGTCCGGGCGCGATGCACAGCAGCCGCCCGTCCTTGGTGGTGAGCAGGATGCTGCGGTCACCGAACCGGGAGATCAGGGCGCGCTCCACCTGCCGCGGCACCGGATCGCCCTCGTCGTAGGCGACCGCACCCCGGGCGACCGCGACCGCGTGTTCGTGGGACAGCCGCAGCCCGAAGCGCTCGGCGCGCTCCGCCAGCCGCCCCAGGTCGCTGCGGCCGTAGAGCAGGTCGTCGATGAACTCCCGCCGCGCGGCCTCCTCCTGACGCACCGCCAGCCGCTGCGCCCGCTCGTACCCCTCGGCGAACGCGTCCACGACCTGCTGTACGGCCGTGAGCGCGTCGTCGGCCGAGTCCGCCCCGCGCGGCCACGCGCCGCGGGCGCCGGACAGATGCGCGCTGACGAGGGAACGCAGACCGAAACCCGCCTCCGCGGCCCGTTCCCCCAGGGCCCGCCGGGAGGCGATCTCGTCCCGGGTGAGGCGTCTGCCCGTGGCCGCGACCTCGGCCAGAATGCGGGCATAGCCCTCCAGATACTCCTCCGGGATCTCCCGTTCCGTCACGCGTTCCCCCCGACTCTTGACGCTTCCCTAACGCGCCGAGTGTGTCACACCGGCATCAAGTCCCTGATGAATGTTGCCGGGTTCCGGCAGTGCGCGAGCATGCCCCGAGCAGGCAGCATGGTCCGCGGGGAGCACCGCGGATGGTTCCGGTGCCGGGCACCGGCAGGTGCCCGGCACCGGAACCCGGAGGGGAGCGGTGTGCGCCCTCGAACGTGAACGGTGAGCGGGAGGGTGCGCAGGATGCGGACGGCATCCGTCCGCACCCGGCGCAGAACCGCGGCGCCGACTGAGTCGTCTCCTCCTCCGCCGGACCTTCACCCGCCTCACCAACGAGGCACCGCTCGACCTACTTCCTAGCCCGGGAGGACGTGTCCCATGGATGCCGCCACCGTGGGCATCGCCGTACTCGTCGGCGTCGCCCTGCTGCTCATGCTCATCGGCCTGCTCGTCGTCTCCAAACTGTTCCGCAAGGTGGAGCAGGGCAAGGCACTGATCGTCTCCAAGGTCCGCAAGGTCGACGTGACCTTCACCGGGTCGGTCGTGCTGCCGGTGCTGCACAAGGCCGAGGTGATGGACATCTCGGTGAAGACCATCGAGATCACCCGGGCCGGCAAGGAAGGCCTGATCTGCCGGGACAACATCCGCGCGGACATCCGCATCACGTTCTTCGTCAAGGTCAACAAGGCCGTCGACGACGTCATCAAGGTCGCCCAGGCCGTCGGCACCGCGCGGGCCAGTGACCGGAACACGCTCCAGGAGCTGTTCCACGCCAAGTTCTCCGAGGCGCTGAAGACCGTCGGCAAGCAGATGGACTTCACCGACCTCTACACCAAGCGCGAGGAACTGCGGTACCGGATCATCGAGGTCATCGGCGTCGACCTCAGCGGCTACCACCTCGAGGACGCGGCGATCGACTACCTGGAGCAGACACCGCTGACCCAGCTCGACCCGGGCAACGTCCTCGACGCGCAGGGCATCCGCAAGATCACCGAGCTGACGGCCGTGGAGCACGTCCGCACCAACGAGGCCCAGCGCAACGAGCAGAAGGAGATCACCCGGCAGGACGTCGACGCCCGCGAGGCGATCCTGGAACTGGAGCGCCGGCAGGCCGACGCCGAGATCAAGCAGCGCCGGGAGATCGAGACCGTACGGGCCCGCGAGGAGGCCGAGACCGCCCGGGTGGTGGAGGAGGAGCGGCTGCGGGCGCAGAGCGCCTTCCTGCGCACCGAGGAGCAGCTCGGCGTGCAGCGCGAGAACCAGGCCCGTGAGGTCGCCGTCGCCGCCAAGAACCGCGAGCGGGTCATCGCCGTCGAGAGCGAGCGCATCGAGAAGGACCGGCTCCTCGAGGTCATCGCCCGGGAGCGGGAGACCCAGCTGACCCGGATCGCCGCCGACAAGGAGGTCGAGGCGGAGAAGCGGGAGATCGCCGAGGTCATCCGTGAGCGGGTGGCGGTGGACCGCACGGTCGCCGAGCAGGAGGAGTCCATCAAGAAGCTGCGGGCGGTCGAGGAGGCCGAGCGGCAGCGGCAGGCCGTGATCATCGCCGCGGAGGCCGAGGCGCAGGAGAAGCTGGTCAAGGACATCAAGGCCGCCGAGGCCGCCGAGCAGGCCGCCACGCACCGCGCCGCCGAGGAACTCACCCTCGCCGAGGCCCGGTTGAAGACCGCCGACCTCGACGCACGGGCCAAGCTGCGGCTGGCCGAGGGCGTCCAGGCGGAGTCCGCGGCCGAGGGGCTGGCCGTCGTCCAGGTCCGCGACAAGGAGGCCGACGTCATAGAGAAGGCGGGCCGCGCCGAGGCCGAGGCGACCCAGGCACGGCTGCGCGCGGAGGCCGAGGGGGCGCGGGCCAAGGCCCTCGCCGACGCGGAGGCCATCAGCGGCAGGCTCCGCGCGGAGGCGGCCGGCCTCACCGAGAAGGCGGCGGCGATGGCCGCCCTCGACGAGGCGTCCCGCGGTCACGAGGAGTACCGGCTGCGGCTGGAGGCCGAGAAGGACATCCGGCTCGCCGGACTGGACGTGCAGCGGCAGGTCGCCGAGGCGCAGGCGACGGTCCTCGCCACCGGACTGGAGAACGCGGACATCAACATCGTCGGCGGCGAGTCGGTGTTCTTCGACCGGCTGGTGTCCTCGATCGCGCTCGGCAAGGGCGTGGACGGCTTCGTCCGGCACTCCGAGACCGCGCAGGCCCTCGCCGGGCCCTGGCTGGACGGCTCGGCGAGCTTCACCGACGACCTGAGCCGGATCCTGGGCGCCGTCTCCACCGCCGACGTGCAGAACCTCACGGTGTCCGCGCTGCTGATGCGGCTGATGCAGCAGGGCGGTGAGAACACCGGCCGGTTCAAGGAACTGATCGAGAAAGCCGGTGAGCTGGGCCTCTCGGACACACCGCTGGCCGCGCTGAACGGCCACGCCAGGGCCTGACCACCCTCCGGTCGGGGGGGGCCCCCCCCGGGGCCGCGGCGGCCCCGCCCCCCCCCCCCGGCGCCGCCCCCCCACAACACCCCCCCCCCCCCCCCCCCCAAACACCCCCCCCCCGGCCCCCCCCCCGGGCCGGCCCCCCCCCCCCACCCCCCCAAAAAAATTTCCCGCCCCCCCGGGGGGGGGCCCCCCCGCCCCGGGGGCGGGCGCCCCCCGGCCGCACCTTCCGAGAGGCAGCCAGCCATGACCACCGGCACCCACGAGCCCACGAACACGGCCCCGCGCGGAACGCCGGGCCCGGGCACCCCAGGAACCGGCACCGCTCCCGCTGCCGCGACCGGTGCCCTCCACGGCACTCCCGGAGCGAGTGGCTCCGAGGGGGCGCCCGACGGGGGCCGGTCCCGGACGGCCTCCGGCCCGGGCGGGCGCGGCGGGGACCCCGGGCAGGGCGGAGCCCCCGGGAGGTCCGAGCCGGGCGGATCCCGCGGGGCGTCCGGACAGGCCGGATCCCGCGGGGCGTCCGGCGCGGACACCGCTCGTGAGTGGGCCGGCGCCGGCGGGCACCACGAGCCGTCCCGTACGCCCGCGCCGGGCGGGACCGACGCGGCGGTCGACGGCGGCGCCTACCAGGTGCTGCGCGACCGCCTCGCCGACCGGGCCACCGAACTCGCCCGCCGCGCGGAGGCGTTGAACCACCGCCGCGCCGAGGAGTTCGGCGCTCCCGAACTGCGCCTCACCGGCACCGAGCGGCTGCGCACCGACCGCACCGCCGTGCCCCGCGACATCGTCGCCGTCGGCGACGTACTCCTCTTCGGATACGAAGCCCGTCCCCGGCCCGAACGGGACACCACGGTCGCCGACGTCCTCGCCCCGCACGACCGCGACCTGAACCGCCTCCCCGACGACGCCGTCCCCGGCCTCCTCGACGACCCCGGCTTCGTCCGCGAGTTCGCCGCCCTGCACCGCTACTACCGCCAGGCACGCCTGCTGCGGCTGCGCCGGGTCGACGGCAAGCTGCTCGCCGTCTTCCAGACCGGTGAGAAGGCCGGCGACATCCGCGTGCTGCGCTGGACGATCCCGGAGGACGGCCGGTCGGCGGTCTTCCTGGACGCGCGCGGCGACCGCGACCACGCCCGTACCCCGCCCGCCGACATCGACTGGACGCCCACCACCCGCGAGGACCACGTCCTCGGCCGCCACTCGCACGTCTCCGTCCAGGGCGAGGTCTTCGTCGACACCCTCGGCGGCACCCTCACCGTCAAGACCGAGAACGACACCGCCACCCCCGACGGCATCCACAGCGAACCGGTCGACGAGCCCCTGCAGTCCCTCGCCGACGCCGAGATCGCCCACGCCCGCGTCGGCCCCCTGATCCTGCTGCGGATCCTCCCCTACAAGGAGACCGCGCCCCGCCACCTCGTCTTCAACACCCTCACCCGGTCCGTCGTCCGCCTCGACGGCATCGGACAGGGCCCCCGCCGGCTCCCCGACGACCAGGGCATCGTCTTCCCCGGCGGCTACTGCCTCGCCGCCGGCCCCCACAAGACGTACGAACTCGACACCACCGGGATGGAGTTCGCACACGAGGTGCGCTCGCCGCACGGCGAGGACGTGCTGTACGTCTTCCACGCGCCCGGACACGGACGCGCGCTGCTGCTGTCGTACAACCTCATCCGCGAGGCGGTCGCCACCCCGATGGCCTGCCACGGCTGGGCGCTGTTCGACGACGGACTCCTCGCCCTGCTGCGCCCCGACGGCGACGACCCCGCCCGCGTCCACCCCGTACAACTGTGGCACTCGCCCTACGTCTCCGACACCCACGCCGCCGCACAGCCCGTCGGCGAGGGCCCGCTGGCCCGGGTCGGCAACGCCGACCTCGTACGCGGCGTCTCCGACTGTCTGTCCCTGGCCCGCTCCGTCGCCGAGACCACCCCCACCGCCGAGGTGTACACGGCCCTGGTGGCCGCCTGCGTCCGAGCCCTGGACACCCACCACTGGCTGGGCGACAGCGAACTCGGGGATCTGCGCGCCCCGTTGGCGGAGATGCGTGCCACCGCCGACCAGGTACTGGCCGAGTTCGAGACCGTACGCGACCTCACCCGCCGGGCGGCCGAAGCGCTCGACGAGGCGGCGGACCGGATCGCCTCCGTGGTGCGCCGGCTGCGCGGCGAGCAGCCCCGCGAGGCCGCCGCCTGGGTCACCGGACTGACCGAACTCCGGCACGCCCAGGGCCATCTGCTGACCCTGAAGGACATGCGGTACGCGGACCACGCCCGCATCGACGCCCTCGCCGACGGCGCCGAGGGCGACCTCGCCTCCTTCGGGCAGCGCGCGATCGCCTTCCTGGCCCGCGAGGACGCCTTCGCCGCCCATCACGCGGACGTCGAACGGCTGGTCGCCGACGCCGAGTCGGTCACCACCACCGCCGAGGCCGCCCCGGCCGCCGCCCGCCTGGACGAACTGGCCGACGGGCTGCGCACGGTGACCGAGGTGGTCGCCGGGCTCGACATCGCCGACGCCACCGTCCGCACGGCCGTCCTGGAGCGGGTCGCCGAGGCGATGGGCGGCGTCAACCGTGCCCGCGCCACCCTCGACGCCCGCCGCCGGTCCCTCCTCGACAGGGAGGCGCGCGCCGGCTTCGCCGCCGAACTCGCCCTGCTCGGCCAGACGGTCACCGGTGCCCTCGCGGCAGCGGACACCCCGGAGGCCTGCGACGAGCAACTGACACGGGTACTGGCCCAGCTGGAGGCACTGGAGTCCCGTTTCGCCGAGTTCGACGACGTCCTCGGCGAGCTCGCCGACCGGCGCACCGAACTCTACGAGGCGTTCTCCGCCCGCAAACAGAGCCTCTCCGACGCCCGCGCCCGCCGAGCCGAACAGCTCGCCTCCGCCGCCGCCCGCGTACTGGAGACGATCACCCGGCGCTGTGCCACGCTCCCCGACACCGACGCGGTGAGCACCTACTTCGCGTCCGACCCGCTCGTCACCAAGGTCCGCCGCACCGCCGACGAACTGCGCGGACTCGGCGACCGCGTCCGCGCCGAGGAACTCGACGGACGGCTGCGCTCCGCCCGCCAGGAGGCCGCCCGCGCCCTGCGCGACCGCACCGACCTCTACGCGGACGGCGGACGCGCCATCCGCCTGGGCGACCACCGGTTCGCCGTCTCCACCCAGCCCCTCGACCTCACCGTCGTCCCGCACGGCGACGGTCTCGCGCTAGCCCTCACCGGCACCGACTACCGCGCCCCCGTCACCGACCCCGCCCTCCTCGCCGACCGCCCCCTGTGGAACCGGCACCTGCCGTCCGAGTCACCCGGGGTCTACCGCGCCGAGCACCTCGCCGCCCGCCTGCTGCGCGAGCCCGGCCCCGACGCCCTGACCGGCGCCGACGACCTCGCCGCCCTGGTTCGCCGGGCCGCCGAGGAGGCGTACGACGAGGGGTACGAGCGGGGCGTCCACGACCACGACGCCACCGCGATCCTCACCGCCGTGCTGCCCCTGTACGCCCGCGCGGGCCTGCTGCGCCACGAGCCCGCCGCCCGCGCCCACGCCCTGCTGTACTGGGCGCACGGCACCACGGCCCAGGAGCGCGCCGACCTCACCCGCCGCGCCCGCTCCCTGGCCCGCGTCCGCGACGCCTTCGGGCCGCCGCCCGCCCTCGACGTGCTACGGGAGGAACTCGCCCGGGCCATGGGCGTCCGGGGCGAGGACGCCCCCGCCCGTCCGGAGGCCTGCGCCGCGTACCTCCTCGACGAACTGACCACCGGCCCCGAGGGTTTCGTCATCAGCGCCCGCACCCGCACGCTCCTCGACACGTTCCGCCGCGAGGTCACCGCCGGGGCCTACGACGACGACCTCCCCGCCCTCGCCGACCTCACCGCCCGCCGCCAACTGGTCGAGGCCTGGCTGACCGCGTACGCCGCGACCGCCGGAGAGGAACCGACCGCCGGCGACCTCGCCGAGGCCGTGGCCGCCGAACTCTGCCCGGACACGCCCCGCCACACATCGGACGCGCCCCTGACCGTCACCGTGGACGGCCTGCTCGGCACCCACCCCCGGATCACCGACCGCCGCCTCGCCCTCCGCCTGGACGAGTTCCTCGCCCGCACCGAGGAGTTCAGGGAACATGACGTACCCGCCTTCCGCGCCTTCCAGCGCCGCCGCACCGCCCTGGTGACCGCCGAGCGCGCCCGGCTGCGCCTGGACGACCACCGGCCGCGCGTGATGTCGTCGTTCGTCCGCAACCGCCTGGTCGACGAGGTCTACCTCCCGCTGGTCGGCGACAGCCTCGCCAAACAGCTCGGCACCACGGGCGAGTCCGGCCGCACCGGCACCGGCGGTCTGCTGCTGCTCGTCTCCCCGCCCGGCTACGGCAAGACGACCCTCATGGAGTACGTCGCCGACCGCCTCGGCCTGGTGCTGGTGAAGATCAGCGGCCCCGCACTCGGCCACGCGGTCACCTCGCTCGACCCGGCCGAGGCACCGAACGCCACCGCCCGCCAGGAGATCGAGAAGATCAACTTCGCGCTCGCCGCCGGCAACAACACCCTCCTGTACCTGGACGACATCCAGCACACCTCGCCCGAACTGCTCCAGAAGTTCATCCCGTTGTGCGACGCCACGCGCCGGATGGAGGGCGTGTGGGAGGGCGAGCCGCGCACCTACGACCTGCGCGGGAAGCGGTTCGCCGTCTGCATGGCCGGCAACCCCTACACCGAGTCCGGCGAGGCCTTCCGGGTCCCGGACATGCTGGCCAACCGCGCCGACGTGTGGAACCTCGGTGACGTCCTCACCGGCAAGGAGGACGTCTTCGCGCTCAGTTTCGTGGAGAACGCCCTCACCGCCAACCCGGTGCTCGCCCCGCTCGCCGGCCGCGACCGCGCCGACCTCGACCTGCTGATCCGCCTCGCCGAGAACGACCCCACGGCCCGTGCCGACCGCCTCACCCACCCCTACGCCCCCACCGAACTGGACCGCGTCCTGGCGGTGCTGCGCCACCTCCTCACCGCCCGCCGGACCGTCCTCACCGTCAACGCGGCCTACATCGCCTCCGCCGCCCGGTCCGACGACGCCCGCACCGAGCCGCCGTTCCGCCTCCAGGGCTCCTACCGCAACATGAACAAGATCGCCCAGCGGATCCAGCCCGTCATGAACGCCGCCGAACTGACCGCCGTCATCGACGACCACTACACGGCCGAGGCCCAGACCCTCACGACGGGCGCCGAGTCGAACCTCCTGAAACTCGCCGAACTACGCGGCACGCTCACCGCCGAACAGGCGGCCCGCTGGACCGAGGTGAAGGCCGCCCACACCCGTACCCTCACCCTGGGCGGGCCGGACGAGGACACTCTGACCCGCGCGATCGCCGCCCTCGCCCTCCTCGGCGACCGCATCGCCGCCGTCGAATCGGCCATCACCCGGGCGGCGGACCCGCGCCGGCTGCCGGTTCACCCAGTGGCCCGCGACGTGCCTTCCCGGGGCCTGCGACCGATGGAGGGGCTGGAGAGCGGCGAAGGCTCGGAGGGGGTGTGAGGTTCCGCGGGGAGAGGCGAGGACGGCTGGGACGGACAGAGGTCGACGGAGCGCATGGGAACGGCAGGACGCGCCCGGCTGATCACGCTTCCCGCTAGGGTGATTCGGCGGAGGGGCTTGATGAGTGCCACGGAGACGAGTCGCGCGGATGCCGTCGCGCTCGTGCAGCGGATCATGCGAGCGGACTACGCCTCGGACGACGAGGCGGCCGACTGGCTGGACACACTTGACAGCGCCCTGGCATGCCCGTCCGGTCATGTCAGCGACTTGATCTTCTGGCCGCTGGAGGGGGAGCTCTCGGCTGATGAGGTAGTCGATCAAGCCCTGGCGTATCGGCCAGTCGCTTTGTAAGGACGGGACTCGGGGCGCTGGAGCAGCTTCCGGAAATGCTCCCGTGTGAGGTACATACCGGGTACGAGAGCGGCCGAGTTCATCTGGATGAGGTAGCCGGCAATCGGTCGAGTGAATGGCAAGGATTCGACGGGGGCGGCGTCGTCGAAATCAGAACATCGGCCGCCTGGGCCGCGGTGACATGGGCGAGGTGTGGTCGGCCCGGGACCGGTTCTGAGCAGTGCCTTCCCGGGCCTGCTCGGACTGCCGCCCGGCGCAACCATCCGACCAGGGCCAGTCGCGCAAGGGCGTCAGTTGGTGGTCACGAGCTCGTCGAGCAGCTGCTCCAACAGGTTGTTGTCACCGAGGAAGCTCTTCACCGAGGCGTCCTCGTTGCGCTGGGGGTCCATGCCCGACCAGTTCAGGTCGTATCCCGCGGTGGTGCTGAGCTGGGCCAGGAACGCCCGCTGGGCGCGGCCGTTGCCCTCGCGGAACGGGTGGAGGACGTTCAGGTCGCCGTACAGCTCGGCTAACTGGATGACGAACTCCTGCCGGGGAAGATTCCGCAGATGGCCGGATGAGACCAAACGACCGAAGACCTCTCCGGCGTACGGCACGAGATTCCTTGCCGGGCAGAACGGTGTGCGCTTGGCGATGTTCACGGTGCGTAACTCGCCTGCCCACGAATAGATGTCGCCGAAGATCGCCGCATGGAACGCCTGAAGACGGCCGAGGTCGTACGCGCCGGGCAAGGGGCGTTCGGCGAGCATGATGAGGCGCGCCCGGGTGATGTCCGCCTCCGCTGCCGCGAGCAGTCGGGGGTCGGTGATGCCGAGCTTGTTGCGCAGCACGCCGTTGGGCATGGCGTACGGATCGTTCACCCGGCCCGTCGTTGCGAAGTCTGTCGGTGGCGGGCGATCGCGCGGGCGACAAGGGTGTCCGCGTCGACGTCGCCCTTCACATACGCCTCGGTGTCGCGGTCGGAGGCCTCGGAGGTGTGGAGTCCCTCGGCCTCGATGGAGCCGGTGGCCGAGGCGACGGCCGCACGGCGTGCGGCTCGGCCGTTCAGCGCCTCGAAGGCCTCGACGGACAGGAGAACGCCCTGGGGCTTGCGGTGGGCGCCGATCAGGACCGGGTCGGCATCCACGCCGGACTCCGACAGGTCGGTCAGGATCCGCGAGAGTCTCGCGCGCGCGTCGCTGACGGTCACTACCTCGGGGATCTCCATGCTGTCACCGTACCCATATAGAGGCCTGATTCTGTACACATTCTAGTACGAATTCCGTTGGGGTGAGGGATGAGGATGCGATGAGGGAGTGGTCGGTCCACCTCGGGATGTGGCATGCACCAGGACGATCGGCGTCACGCCGAAGCCGCTCCCACTGTCGGCCCCCGCCTGCCGCTTCCGGTCTGCTGCCGCATCCGTTGGAGGAGGTGCCGCAGGCCTTCCACCCCGGGGACTCGTACGACGTACGCGACGGGTTGGTGACGTACATCCGGCGGGACCTCCCCGGCCCCTGGGACGGGGAGGCGGAGGAACTGCCGTACCGGTCCGCGGGGCCGCATGACCGGTACCTCGTGGGCAGGCCGGGCCCCGCCGTCTGTCGGCTCGGCCGGTCATGGAGAACGGCTGACGACGCCCCGCCCGTACGGGAGAGGGGCGTGGTACTGCCGACGGCGGCCGGATTCCTCACGCGACATGATGGACCGGCCCGCCCTCACGGGAGCCGCGCGTCACCACCGGTGGTGGACGCGGCCACCAGGGCCGCCAGTTCCTCCGGGGAGCGGGGACCGGCGGCCGAGCCGGTCACCAGCCCTTGCGCCCGGAGCAGTCGCCCGACCGCCACTCCCCACGGCAGTCGCAGCCCCGCCCCCGCGAGCAGGTCCGTGCGGGCCAGCATCTCGGCCGCCGGGCCCGTGTGCGCCCCGGACGGGGTGAGCAGGGCCGCGTCGTCGGCCCAGCGCAGGGCGAGGTCCACGTCGTGGGTGGCCATGACGACCGTCGTGCCGTTCTCGCGCAGGCCGTCGAGGGTCGCGAGAAGGCGTTCCTGGCCGTCGGGGTCCAGGCCCGCCGTCGGTTCGTCGAGGATCAGGACGCGGGGCCGCATGGCGACCGCGCCCGCGATGGCCGTCCGCTTGCGCTGCCCGTAGGACAGCAGGTGCGTGGGACGGTCGGCGAGGGCGGTGATGTCCAGCGCGGCGAGCGACTCCGCCACCCGGGCGCGTACCTCCGTGTCGGACAGGCCGAGGTTGAGCGGCCCGAACGACACGTCCTGGCCGACGGACGCCGCGAACAACTGGTCGTCGGGGTCCTGCACCACCAGTTGCACGGTGGTGCGCAGCGCCGTCAGCCCTTTGCGGTCGTAGCGCACCGGCCGCCCCTCGACGGTCAACTCACCGCCCTCCGGCCGCAGTCCACCGCTCAGCAGCCGCATCAGCGTCGTCTTCCCACTGCCGTTGCGCCCCAGCAGCGCCAACGCGCGCCCCTCGCGCACCTCGAAGTCCAGACCGCTGAGCACGGGCGGGCCGTCCTCGTACGCGAACGACGCGCCCCGCAGGGCGACCAGCACGGACTCGCTCACGGCAGTGGCCTTTCCAGTACGAAGGTGAGGGCGGCCAGTGCCGCGAGGAGCGCCACGCTCAGCGCCGTGAACCGGACGGAGACACGGGCCTCGGGCACCAGCACGCGCAGGGTGCCGTCGTAACCGCGTCCGGCCAGCCCGGTCTGCAGTCGCGCCGCCCGGTCGAAGGACCGGACGAACGCGGTCGCGCCCAGCCCGCCGAGCGAACGCCACGTCGCCGCCCGGGTGGTGTGCCCGAGCCGGGCCGCCTGCGCCTCCCGGACGCGGCGCACCGAGTCCAGCAGCAGGAAGCTCATCCGGTACGTCACCAGCGCCACGTCCACGAGCGGCGCCGGCACCCCGGCCCGCACCAGACGCGGCAGCAGATCCGACATGGGCGTGGTGAAGGCGAACAGCAGCACGCCCAGCGAGGCCGCCGACGTGCGCAGCATCAACTCCCCGGCGCGCAGCGGCCCGTCCTCGGCCCAGGACACGAACCCGTCCGGCCCGCCCACCTGGACCAGCAGCGTCAGCGCCCCGGTGACGCAGAAGCCCAGCGGCACCCGGTACGCCCGCCACAGCCGCCGCCCCGGCACCCCCGCCGGGCCGAGCAGCACCACGAGCGCCGTCACCAGCGTCAGGGCCGCGCCCGGCCACGGCGGCAGCGAGACGGCGAGCAGGGTGAGACCCAGCCCCAGTACGGCCTTGTCCACGGGATGACGGCGGCGCCAGCGACTGCTGTGCGCCGCCGCGTCGATCGGCAGCACGCGCCGTCAGACCCGTCGTCGTTCGGAAACGGCCTCGTCACCGGTGTCCGCGTCCGCACCCACCTCGGTCCGCGGCCGTGCCAACGCCCGCGCCTCCCCCTGCCGCCGCCCGCGCCGCAGCCCGAAGTAGTACGCGAGGACGCCCGCGCCGATCGCCGCCTGGAGGGCGAACAGCGCCGACTCGATCTCCCCGGACGGCGGTTCGTACAGCGGGGAGAACCACGGCTCGTAGTCCGGGTCGATCTCGGTGATCGCCGTCTCCGCCTCGGCGTCCGCGCCGGCGAACGGCTCCTCCTTGTGGTCGCCGAGCCCGAACACCAGCGGGATCACGGCGAGCGCGGCCACCAGCACCAGCAGCAGCGTGTTGATCTTCGCGTTGCGGCTCATCGGGCCACCGCCTCCGCCGAGTCGGACGGCTTCGCCGTCCTCCGCCCGGTCACCGACGTCACCAGCACGCCGAGCCGGGTCAGCTCCCCCTTGCTCGACTGCACCAGCATGCGCATCACCAGCACGGTCAGCAGCCCCTCGCTCACCGCGAGCGGGATCTGCGTCACGGCGAAGATGGAACCGAACTTGCCCAGCGCGCCCCAGAATCCGCTCCCCGGGTCGGGGAAGGCGAGCGCCAGCTGCACGCTCGTCACGCAGTACGTCGACAGGTCGGCGACGAACGCGCCGAAGAACACCGCCACCATCAGCGGCACGTCGTACCGGCGCAGCAACCGGTAGACGCCGTATCCGGCCCAGGGGCCGACGATCGCCATCGAGAAGACGTTGGCGCCCAGCGTGGTCAGCCCGCCGTGGGCGAGCAGCAGCGCCTGGAACAGCAGGGTGATGGTGCCCAGCACCGCCATGACCGGCGGCCGGAACAGGATCGCGCCCAGGCCCGTGCCGGTGGGGTGGGAGCAACTTCCCGTGACCGACGGCAGTTTCAGCGCGGACAGGACGAACGTGAACGCTCCCGACGCGCCGAGCAGCAGGGTGCTCTCGGGATGTTCCCTGACTTCACGGATGAGCGACCGGGCTCCGTGGACGACGAACGGCGCCGACGCGACGCCCCAGGCGACCGCGTGCGCCGGTGGCAGAAAACCCTCGGCTATGTGCATGGCTCAGCAGACCCTCTCCAGCACCTCGTGGATGGTTGACGTGCCTTGGCCGGTCTCCTGGCTGACGGGTACCACCGCCCGTGCTCCGCCTTCCCGGGTTCCGAAGAACCCAGTGGCTGCCCGTGAGGGCCGGAGCCGGACTTCCCGATCACAGTGGCGAGGGCCGCACCGGTATCGCACCGATTTCCCGTCACCAAGGCGTGGTGACAGTAGTGCCCGTTCCGGTCCGGTGACAAGCGGCCACAGGGGGCGCGCGGACGGCGCCCGACGGCTCGCACCCCGGCGCACACCTGCGCACTTGACACGAGCGGCACCGTCCGTCGGGGCGGAGGAGTGGGAGGCCGCCGTCCTGGGCAGTACCTTGCTGCAATTAATATGCAACAACGATTTTCGGGCAACAGGAGCGTGAGGTTCGATGACGACCCGACGAATACGGGGTACCGCCGCCGTGGTCGCGATGGCCGGTGCGGTCGCCGCCTGCTCGGCGCCGGGCGACGGCGGCGCGGACGGCGGAACGTCCGCCGGATCCGTGGTGATCGGGGTCCCGTCCGAACCGGACACGCTCAGCCCTCTGCTCGGCTACGGCAAGGACGGCAACTCCAAGATCTTCGACGGGCTCCTCGCCCGCGACGCCGACATGAAGCTGAAGCCCGCCCTGGCGAAGGCGCTCCCCGAGGTCACCGACGACGGCCGCACCTACACGTACACCCTGCGCGACGGCGTGAAGTTCAGCGACGGCGAGCCGCTGACCGCCGACGACGTGGTCTTCACGTACGACACCGTGCTGGACGAGAAGACCAACAACACCGCCAGGAGCGAACTGGACGCCATCAAGGAGGTCCGGGCCGACGGCGACGACAAGGTCGTCTTCACCCTCGACTACCCCTACGCCGCCTTCGCCGCCCGCACGGTGCTGCCCGTCGTCCCCGAGCACGTCGCGGGCGGACAGGACCCCAACACCGGCTCCTTCAACACGAAGCCGATCGGCACCGGACCGTACGTCCTCACCGGCTGGAGCAAGGGCGAAAAGCTCACCTTCAAGGCCAATCCGGACTACTGGGGCGGCGCCCCGAAGGTGAAAAAGCTCACCATGGCGATCATCGCCGACGACGACGTCCGCGCCACCCGGCTGCGCTCCGGCGACCTCGACGGCGCGACCCTCCCGCCCAACCTCGCCGCCACCTTCAAGGACGACGACGGCAGGAAGACGTACCGGGCGACGTCGTACGACTTCCGTGCCGTCACCCTCCCCACCGGCAACCCCGTCGCCGGCGACACCGCGATCCGCCGCGCCCTGGACCTCGCCGTGGACCGCGAGACCATGGTCGACAAGATCCTCGACGGCGCCGGCCGCCCCGCCTACGGCCCGCTGCCCGTCGACGACCCCTGGTTCGCCGGGGACATCGAACGCTCCCAGGACCTCGACGAGGCCAAGAGCATCCTCGACGAGGCCGGCTGGAAGGCCGGCGAGGACGGCATCCGCGCCAAGGACGGCCGCGCCGCCCGCTTCACCCTCTACTACCCCTCCGGCGACAAGGTCCGCCAGGACCACGCCCTCGCCTACGCCTCCGACGCCAAGAAGGCCGGCATCGACGTCAAGGTGGAGAGCGCCACCTGGGAGGTCATCGAACCCCGGATGAAGCACGACGCCGTCCTCGCAGGCTTCGGCAGCACCGGCGACCCCGACTTCGGCCTCTACACGCTGCTGCACTCCTCCCTCGCCGGCGACGGCTTCAACAACATGGCCCTGTACGACAACCCGGCCGTCGACGAGGCCCTCGACACCGGCCGCCGCAGCCAGGAACCCGAGGACCGCAAGGCCGCCTACGACACCCTCCAGCGCGAACTGGTGAAGAACCCCGGCTACACCTTCCTCACCCACATCGACCACATGTACGTCCTCGCCGACCGCTGGAAGGACCTCACCACCCAGACCGAACCCCACGAGCACGGCTTCGCCAGCGGCCCCTGGTGGAACGTCGAGGACTGGCAGCCCACGGCATGACCACCCTCCCCTGGGGAGAGATGACCCGGCTCACGGCACGGCGGGCCCTGTTCGCCGTGCCCGTGCTGCTGGTCGTCACCTTCGGCGTGTTCGCCGTCGCCGCCGCCTCCCCCTTCGACCCCGTCAAGGCGTACGCCGGCACCGCCGCGCTCGGCGCCGACCAGGAGACCCTGGACCGGCTGCGGGAGAACCTCGGCGTGGACCGGCCGTTCACCGCCCGCTGGTGGGACTGGCTGACCTCCGCGTTCGGCGGCGACCTCGGCCGGTCCACCGTGATGCGCCAGCCCGTGGCCGAGGTGATCGGCGAACGCCTGGTCTGGTCGGCCCTGTTGTGCGCCGTCGCGTTCGCCGTCGCCGTCCTGCTCGGCACCGTGCTCGGCGTCCTCGCCGCCCGCCGCCCCGGCTCGCTCCTCGACCGTACGGTCACCTCCCTCGCGTACGCCCTGGAGGCCGCCCCGGTCTTCTGGATCGCCCTGCTCGCCGTCTGGCTGTTCGCCCTCGAGCTGGACGTTCTCCCGGCCGGCGGCCTCACCGACACCGACAGCGACCAGGTCACCTTCGGCCAGGTCATGAGCCACCTGATCCTGCCCGCAGGCGTCCTCGCCGTCTCCCAACTGCCCTGGTTCACGCTCTACGTCCGTCAGGGCGTCGGCGACGCCCTCGCGGAGGACCCCGTGCGCGGCGCCAGGGCCCGCGGCCTGAGCGAACGCACCGTCCTGCTCGGCCACGCGTTGCGTTCCGGACTGCTGCCCGTGCTCACCCTGATCGGCTCCCGCGTCCCCGAACTCATCACCGGCGCCCTGCTGGTGGAGACCGTGTTCAGCTGGCCGGGCATCGCCGCGGCCACCGTGGAGGCGGCCACCTCCGTCGACTTCCCGCTGCTGGCCGCGCTGACCACCCTCGCCACCGCCGCCGTCCTCGCCGGAAACCTCCTCGCCGACCTGCTCTACGGACTGATCGACCCGAGGGTGAAGCTGAATGAGATGTGACCCCCATGGACGTGACACCCACGGATGTGACCCCCACGGATGTGACCCCCATGGCTGCTGACACCACCGCCGTGACGAAGACGGTGTGGCGCGCGCACGGCACCGCCCGCCGCTCCACCCACACCCTGCGGCTGTACGTCTCCGCCGGACTCGTCGCCGTGACCGTCCTCGCGGTGCTGCTCGTCCCCCCGCTGGTCCGGCTCGACCAGCAGGCCGTCGACCTCGCCGCCAAACTCCTGCCGCCGTCCTGGTCCCATCCCTTCGGCACCGACGACGTGGGCCGCGACCTGCTGCTGCGCTGCGTCTACGGGCTCAGGGTGTCGTTGCTGGTGGGCGTGGTGGCCGCCCTCGCGGCCACCGTGATCGGCACCGCCGTCGGCGCCACCGCGGGCGCGCTCGGCGGCTGGGCCGACCGCGCGGTCATGCGCCTGGTCGACACCTTCTCCTCCGTACCGCACCTGCTGCTCGGCGTCTTCATCGTCGCCATGTTCCGGCCGGGCGTCTGGCCGGTGGTGATCTCCGTCGGCCTCACCCACTGGCTGTCCACCGCCCGGATCGTCCGCGCCGAGGTCCTCTCGCTGCGCTCCCGCCCCTACATCGACGCGGCCGTCTCCGGCGGCGCCTCCCGGTGGCGGGTCGTCGTACGGCACCTGCTGCCCGGTGTGCTGCCCCAGGCCGGCCTCGCCGCCGTCCTCATGGTGCCGCACGCCATGTGGCACGAGTCGGCCCTGTCCTTCCTCGGCCTCGGCCTGCCCGCCCACACCGCCAGCCTCGGCACCCTCATCCAGGGCGCCCGCGGCTCCCTGCTCGCCGGACAGTGGTGGCCGACCCTCTTCCCCGGCCTGTTCCTGATCATCCCCACGCTCGCCATCGCCGGCCTCGCCGGTGTCTGGCGGGAGCGGATCAACCCCCGGCGTCGATCGGAGCTCACGCTGTGACCGAGCAACCCGCCGTGCCGTCGGCGGCGGATGCGGCCATCCCGCATGCGGCGACGGCCGGGAGTCCCCCTCCGCCGTCCACCGGCGCCGTGACGGCCGGGCGACCTCCCGTGCTGTCGGTGCGCGGCCTGTCCGTGCGCTTCCTGCTGCCGGGCGGGCGCCGGATCGCCGCCGTCACCGACGCCCACTTCGACGTGGCACCCGGCGAATGCCTCGCCCTGATCGGCGAGAGCGGCTGCGGCAAGTCCGTCCTCGCCTCCGCCCTCCTCGGCCTGCTCCCCGCCAACGCCCAGACCGCGGGCCACGCCCACCTCGGCGACCTGGACCTGCTGACCGCCGACGAACGCACCCTCGCGCGCACCGTGCGGGGCCGCCGCATCGGCCTCATCCCGCAGAGCCCGGCCGCCCACCTCACCCCCGTACGCACCATCCGCTCCCAACTGGAGGAGACGGTCGCCCAGCTCACCGGCGTCCGGGGCCGCACGGCCCTGCGCACCGCGGCCGAACAGGCCGCCGAACGCGCCGAGTTCCCGCCGGGCCACCTCGACCGCCACCCCCACGAACTCTCCGGAGGCCTGGCCCAGCGTGCCGCCACCGCCCTCGCCCTGGTGGGCGGGGCACCCCTCCTGCTGGCCGACGAACCCACCACCGGCCTGGACCGCGACCTGGTGGACCGTACCGTCGACGAACTGCGCCGTCACGTCGACGCCGACGGCGACCGGGCGCTCCTGATGATCACCCACGACCTCGCGGCGGCGGAACGCATCGCCGACCGGGTGGCGGTCATGTACGCGGGCCGCATCGTCGAACTGACCGGAGCGAGCGCCTTCTTCGGCGCACCGGGGCCCCGCCACCCCTACAGCCGCGGCCTGCTGCAGGCTCTCCCGGACCGGTCCTTCACCCCCATTCCCGGACTGCCCCCCGAACTCGGCGCCCTCCCCGACGGCTGCGCCTTCGCCCCCCGCTGCGACCGCGCCACGGACACCTGCACGACCCTCCCGTCCTTCACCGGGCCGGTCGCCTGCCACCACCCGGCCCCGGCACCCACCCCCGAGGACATCCGTGCTTGAACTGCGCTCCGTCACCGCCGGATACGACCGACGGGCCCCCGCCGTACGGGACGCCACCCTCACCGTCACCCCCGGCGAGTCCGTCGGCCTGCTCGGCCCCAGCGGCTGCGGCAAGTCCACCCTGGCGAGGGTCGCCGCCCTCCTCCACCGCCCGGACGCCGGGGAAGTCGTCCTCGACGGCACCCCCGTACACCGCTGGCGCCACCGCGCCCCACGCGAACTGCGCACCGCCGTCGGCGTCGTCTTCCAGCAGCCCCGCCTCTCCGCCGACCCGCGTCTGCGCCTGGCCGACCTGATCGCGGAACCCCTGCGCGCCACGGGCCGCCGCTCGTCCGTCCCCGACCGGGTGGCCGAACTCGCCGGAACCGTCGGCCTGACCTCCGACCTGCTCACCCGCCGCCCCCACGAGGTCAGCGACGGCCAGCTCCAGCGCGCCTGCCTGGCCCGTGCGCTGGTGCTGCGCCCCCGCTGGCTGATCTGCGACGAGATGACGGCCATGCTGGACGCGTCGACCACGGCCGCGCTGGTCGGGGCCGTCGAGGCCTACCGCACCTCGACCGGCGCGGGCCTGCTGGCCGTGGGCCACGACCGGACCCTCCTGAACCGCTGGTGCGACCGCACGGCCGACTGGGAGACGGTCACCGGGCACTCGTGTGGGGGGCCCGGCGCCGGGTACCCGGCGGAAAAGGCCGAATCATGAGGTGAGAGCGATGCTCGTGCTGCTGCTCCTGCTGGTGCTGGCCACCGCCGCCTTCACGGCCGTCGTCGTCGTGGAGAACTTCTCCGGGGGACCCGAGTACACGGTGGAGGTGTTCGGCAACCAAATAGCGACGCTCGGCCCGCCGGGGCTCTTCCTCTCCGGTGTGGCCCTCGCCCTGATCTTCTGCCTGGGTCTCGCCGCGCTCGCCGGCGGGCTGAAGCGGCGGCACCACAAACGCCGGGCGCGGGTGTCCGAGCCCGTGGCGGCCACGAGGGAGGACCGGGAGACCCGGGGGACGCGGCCCGCCCACGGCCACCGGCGCATCTTCGGACACTGACGGACCGCGGAGCGCACGGCGGCCACGGCCCGCCGCGCGGGCCGGTCGGCCGTCCTGTGCTCGGCCGTCCTGTGTTCAGCCGTCCTGTGCGGGGGGCCGCACCAGGCCGCTCTGGTAGGCGATCACGACGAGCTGCGCCCGGTCGCGGGCGTGCAGTTTGGTCATCGCGCGCTGGACGTGGCTGCGCACCGTCAGCGGGCTGACGACGAGGTGGTCGGCGATCTCGGCGTTGGACTTGCCGTGCGCGGCCAGGGCCATGACCTCGCGTTCGCGTTCGGTGAGGGCGGTGAGGCGTTCGGGCGGGGCGAGCGGTGCGGCGTCGTCGGGGGTGGCCAGGAAGCGGGTGATGAGGGTGCGGGTCGCCGTGGGGGAGAGCAGGGAGTCACCCGCGGCCACGGTGCGGATGCCGGCCAGCAGGACGTCCGGGCCGACGTCCTTGCCGAGGAAGCCGCTGGCACCGGCCCGCAGGGCCTTGGCGACGTTCTGGTCGTTCTCGAAGGTGGTGAGGATCAGCACCCGGGTGGCGGCCAGTTCCGGCCGGGAGCAGATGTCGGCGGTGGCGGCGAGACCGTCGGTGCCCGGCATCCGGATGTCCATGAGGACGACGTCGGGCGTGTGGACGCGGGTGAGGTCGATCGCCTCCCGTCCGTCGGCGGCCTCCGCGACGACGGTCAGGCCGGGGTCGGAGTCGATGAGGATGCGGAAGGTGGCCCGCAGCAGGGCCTGGTCGTCGGCGAGCAGGACGCGGATGGTCATGGGGCGGTGCCTTCGTCGTGGCCGTGCAGGGGAAGGGTGCAGGCGACCTCGAAGCCGCCCTCCGGCCGGGGCCCCGCGCGGAAGGTGCCGCCGGCGGCGAGGGCCCGTTCACGCATGCCGAGAAGCCCGAAGCCGTGACCGGACCCGGTCGGGGACACGGGACCGGCGGTGTCGTTGGTGATCGTCAGGGTGAGGAAGTGGGGGGTGTGGGCGAGCCGCACCCGTGCGGTGCGGGTGCCCGCGTGCTTGGTGACGTTGGTGAGGGCCTCTTGGACGATCCGGTACGCCGTCAGGTCGAGCCCCGGTGCGAGCGGCCGTGGCCGCCCCTCCTCGGTGACGGTGACCTCCAGGCCCGCCGTCGCGCAGGCGGCCACCAGGTCGGGCAGCTGTGCCAGGCCGGGCGCGGGCGCCAGCCCGTCGTCGGTGTCGGTGTCCTGGCGCAGCAGTCCGACGGTGGCCTTGAGCTCGCGCAGGGCCGCCGCGGTGGTCCCCGAGAGCTTGTCCAGGATCTCGTACGCCTTCTCCGGATCGACCCGTGAGAGGTGGGCGGCGGTGCCCGCCTGGGCGTTGGCCAGGGCGAGGTGGTGGGCGACGACGTCGTGGAGTTCGCGGGCGATGCGCATGCGTTCCTGGACGACGCGGTGGCGGGCCTCCTCCTCGCGCTCGCGGGCCAGGTGCTCGGTCCTGGCGGCGGCGTACTCGCGGCGCACCCGCACATAGCCGCCGAACGCCGCGGACAGCGGCACCCAGGCCGCCGGATTCACCAGGCCGATGAGCCACTGGTCCCGCAGCTCGCCGTGGAACAGACCGGAGACGACCAGGGCCGCGGTGACCGCAAGCGCGCTGTACCAGCCCGTCCGGCGCTCGGTGCGCAGGCTGACCGAGTACTGCGCGACCATGAGCGGGCCCATGTTCATGGCCGTCACGAGGTGCCCCAGGGCGGCCAGGGCCACCATGCTCAGCGTGGTCACCGCCAGCACCGGAAGGGGGTGGCCGTGGCGTCGGGGCAGTACCGCGCAGGCGAGCGCGGACAGGACGATGGCGGGCCACAGCGGAGGCGGTCCCGGCATCACCGACGAGGACAGGAAACAGCCGGAGACGGCGACCGCGAACAGCGACACGAGGAGGACGGCCTCGGTGGTCCGGGGACGGCTCGTCGCCCGTTGTCGCCAGGGTGTGCTCATCGTGCGTTCTCCGGGTCGGGCCTTGAGGGGACATCGTGACAGACGCGGGCCGCGCAGCCCTGGGACACGGCCGCGCGGCCCGCGGGGAAGGGCCGCGGATCAGACGCGGACCGGTTCCTGGGCGTGGTGGTCCCCGCCCAGGGGCGTGGTCCGCCCGGTGAGCCCGGTGCCCTCGACGTCGACGCGGGGCAGCAGCCTCTCGAGCCGGCGGGGCAGCCACCACGCCTTGTCACCGAGCAGGGCCAGGACGGCGGGCACGAACGCCATGCGGACGACGAACGCGTCGAACAGCACGGCTACCGCGAGACCGAAACCGATGGTCTTGATCATGGACTCGCCGGATCCGACGAACCCGGAGAACACCGCGATCATGATCACCGCGGCGGCGGCGACCACCCGGGCGCTGTGCCGGAATCCGCTGACGACCGCCTGCGCCGGCCGCTCGCCGTGCACGTACGCCTCCCGCATACGGGAGACCAGGAAGACCTCGTAGTCCATGGCCAGGCCGAAGACGATGCCCACCAGGAAGATCGGCATCAGGCTCATGATCGGCCCGGTCTGCTCGACGCCCAGCACCCCGGCGCCCCAGCCCCACTGGAACACCGCCACGACCGCGCCCAGCGACGCCAGCACCGACAGCAGGAACCCGACGGCGGCCTTGACCGGCACCAGCACGGAACGGAAGACCAGCATCAGCAGCAGGAGGGAGAGGACCACGATGACGGAGAGGTACGGCACGAGGGCGTCCTGCAGCGCCTGGGCGACGTCGATGTTCATCGCCGTGCTGCCGGTGACCTCGAAGGTCGCGCCCGTGTCGCCCTCCAGACCGGGACGCTCCGCCCGGATGGTCTGCACGAGGTCCTTGGTGCGCTCGTCGTTCGGCGCGGTCGCCGGGACCGCCGAGAACAGGGCGGTGTCGCCCTCGGCGTTGAAGCGGGGCGGCGAGACGGACACGACACCGTCCGTGTCCCGGATCGCGTCGGCGACCGTGGCCGCGGCCTTCTCGGGGTCGGACGCTCCCCTGACGTCGGCGACGACGGTCAGCGGGCCGTTGAAGCCCGGGCCGAAGCCCTCGGCCAGTGCGTCGTAGGCGCGCCGCTCCGTCGTCGAGACCGGCTTCGCCTCGGCGCCCGGCATGCCCAGCTGCAGGTCGGTGACCGGCAGGGCGAGTACGCCGAGGCCGGCCACGCAGGCCAGCAGCACCGTCACCGGGCGGCGCAGCACGAACCGGGCCCAGCGGGAGCCGCCGTTGCCCGCACCGTCAACGCGCCGGGCAGCGGCGCCGCCCCGCTTGCGCGCCTTGCGGGACAGCACCGCGTTCGGCCACATCCCCAGCAGGGCGGGCACCAGGGTCAGCGCGACCAGCACGCCGACGACGACCGCGCCCGCGGCGCTCAGACCCATCTTCGTCAGCATCGGCACACCGACCACGGACAGTCCGGCCAGCGCGATGACGACCGTGAGGCCGGCGAACACCACCGCGCTGCCGGCCGTACCGACCGCGAGGCCCGCCGCCTCCCGCGGTTCGTGCCCGTTCTCCCGCTCCTCCCGGTAGCGGGAGACCACGAACAGGGCGTAGTCGATGCCGACCGCGAGGCCGAGCATCGAAGCGAGCGTTCCGGTGGTCATGGACAGCCCCAGGGCGCTGCCGAGGGCCAGGATCGCGCCCATGCTGATCCCCACCCCGACGACGGCGGTGAGCAGGGGCAGCCCGGCCGCCGCGAGGGAACCGAACGTGATCAGCAGGACGACGGCGGCGAGCCCGATGCCGATGGCCTCGGCCGCGCCCCCGGCGGCCGGCTGCGAGGAGAGCGCACTGCCGCCGGCCTCCACCGTGAGACCGGAGGCGCGGGCCTCGTCGACGGCCTCCTCCAGCGTGGTCCGTCCGGCGTCGGAGAGGTCGCCGGACGAGACCTCGTAGGTCACGGTGGCGTAGGCGGTGGAGGCGTCCTCGCTCACCGCGTTCGCCGTGAAGGGACTCACCGCGCTCGCGACCTGCGGCCCGTCGTCGGCCGCGGCCACGAACGCGTCGATGGCGGCGCGGTGGCCGGCGGCGGTCACCTTCTCCCCGTCGGGGGCGATGAACACGATCCGCGCGTCGGCGCCGTTGGCGTCCGAACCGGGAAAACGCTCCCCGATGAGGTCGAAGGCCCGCTGCGCCTCGATGCCGGGCATGAAGGACGTGCCGTCGTCACCGGCGGCGGGCGCCATGGCGGCGCCGGCCCCGGCGGTGCCGAGGATCACCGCCCACAGCAGTGCCACGAGCCATCGACGCCGGAAGGCGCCACGGCCGATGCGATACAGGAAGGTAGCCACAGGTCAGGGATCTCCGCGTTCGGTCTCGGTTTCGTACCAAGACTCGCGGGCGGAGCCCCGCACGGCGTCGTGCGGCTGCCGTCACTTTCCCCTGGTGCGCTCGCACGAGACGGGGCGCCGTCTCCTCCTCAGGGAGGACGGCGCCCCGTCACGGACCTGTGGATCAGCCTTCGGTGCCCTCCATGAAGTCCTCCTCGCCGAGCGCGCCCGCCGCGAAGCCGCCGAAGAAGCCCTCCATGATCTCGTCGATGTTCACCTCGGTGGCGTTCGCCGGGGCCGTGGCCTTCTCGCCCTTGCCCAGGCGCAGCACCAGCGCGAACTTCTTGACCTTCGCCTTCTCCGCCAGCTTGGCGAGGTCGATGGAGACCTCGGTCAGCTCGCCGTTCTTCAGCGTGAAGTCGGCCGTGACCTTCTCGTTCGGCGCGTCCTTGAGGTCCTTGGCCGTCGGCAGCTCGGCGCCCGGCGGCAGTTCCTTCGCCAACGGGCCGATTTCGTCGGTCAGTTCGGTCATCAGCGTGCGGAAGGGGGCCGTGGCCTTGATGTGCTCGGTGCCGTCCGACCCCTCGGAGGTCTTGAAGTCGACCTCCTTGGCGATGACCTGCCGCAGTGCCTTGGTGAGCTTCTTCTGCGTCTTGGCGTCGAGCGTGGGCTCCGCCGAGGGCTCCTCGACCTCGGCGCCCTCCGCCCCCGACATCTGCTCGCTGGTCTCCTCCAGGTCCTTCGTCGCGACCTTGAGCCACTCACCGGCGAGGAGCTTCTTGAACGCACCGGCGCTGTCGGGCAGTTCGTCGGCCGACGGCATGGGGCTGCCGCTCATCCGCCCGATCGCGTCCAGGTCGGCACGGAGGTAGGTGTAGTCGCCGACCATCCGGTATTCGAACAGGCCGCCGTCCGGGCCGCTGAACTTCAGCGCCATACCGTCGAAATCCTTCTCGCCGGACTCCTCGAGCGGCTTCTTGGACTGCACCGACAGGGAGATCCGCGCGTCGCTGAGCAGTTCGGCGATCTCTTCGGGCATCGCGTCCTCGGGCGCCGACCCGGCGTCCAGCGCCTTCAGCGACGCGGCGTCGGTGTCCAGGTCCAGCTCGAAGGAGAGCGAGCGCTCCTTGCCGAGCTTCTCGAAGGCCTGGTCGAGCTTCTGTCCCGCGGACAGGTTCTCCACGGTGCCGCAGGCGGCGGAACCCGCCAGGACCGCGGTGGCGACGGCGGTGGCGGTGAGGGTCTTGCGTATGGCGGAAATGACGGTCTCCTCGTGAACGCGACCGAAGTGGTCGCTGAGAAGACGGGCCAACGCCCCAAAAGGTTGTACCGGTCGAGGGTATGGCTGTCGTCACATCTTCGAAGAAGGCAGGGGCTGTTCGGCGGCTGCCGGGATCCACGCGGACGAGATCACCCGGATCCCGGCGGGTCCTCGTCCGCGGGGGAGCCCACCACGTCCTCCCGCCGGGCCCCGACCGGTCACCGCGTACTGCACACCGTCCTCGGAGCCGCCCTGCCGCCGGCCCCCGGCGTGGACTGCGCGTCCTGCACCCGCTGCACGTCCTGGAGGAGGCCCGGAACGTCGGGGTCCTGGCCGCCGGCGGCCCGTGCGATGGTCAGCAGCACGGCCTCGTAGAAGGCGTCCCGCACGGCGGGTGCCATGACGTCCGAGGCGTCCAGACAGCGGGGCCCTTCCCGGAGCCGCCGGGCGATCTCGCCCTTGACCGCGTCGCCCTGCGGCTTCACCTGACGGTTCGCCGAGAAGACGCCCGCCCGGTCGGCCCATTCCCGCTGGCCCTCCTTCGAAGCCAGCCGTTCGATCAGTTCCTGCGCCTCGGGGCGGTCACTGAACAGCGCCGCGAAGTCGCCGGTCACCTCGTGGGCCCGGACCCGGCCGCCGCCGTCGGGCAGGAGCGGAGCGGAGTCCGCCAGGCGCGCGTGCTTCGCGTCGGACCGGTAGAAGGAGAGCGCGAAGGAGCCCTGGTGCTCCAGGGCGCACCTGCCTTGAGGGCCGTCGAACAGCAGGCCGTGGCCGTCCGGGTCGCCGCGGTGATCGGTGAGCAGAGCCTCCTTGGCCGCGTGCTCGTCCTGCCGCAGCAGACCGGCCCAGGCCTCCCAGGCGGTGCGCACCGGATCACTTCGCCACCACTTCACCTCGCCCGTGCCCAGCGCCCACTTCTCGTAGACCTCCGGGCCCTCCCGTTGCAGCACGAGGTCCTCGATCCAGTCGGTGCCGGGCCAGCCGGAGGCGCCGTCGTCCCCCATGCCGATGCACCAACTCCTCAGCGGAGCGGGTGAATCACCCGGCTCCTCACCCTCGCGGTACCAGACGATGCTCTTCAGGTCCGCCTTGACCGGCACCCAGTACACATGCCCGGAGGACGAACCGGCCGTCATCCAGGGAGCGCCGTACTCCTGCGGCTCGTAGAACTCGTCCAGCGGCTCCAGGAGGCGGCCCTCGGCGTACTCGGCGAGTTCGCCGAGGCCCGGCATGATCACGATGTCCGGGGGCTCACCCGACTGCACCTTGGAGAGCAGTACCTCCCGCTGGGCCGCGGTGCCCTGGTAGCGGAAGGGGATGCCGAAACCCCGCAGCACGTCCTCGAACTGCTCCGCCTGCTCGGCCGTCCACGTCCCGAGGATGGTCACCGGCTCCTCGTCGTCGTGCTGCGCCCAGACCACCACCATGCCGCCGGCCGCGATCAGCAGCATGACCACGCCGAACACCAGCATCCTGAACCGCCGGGTCACCGTCGCCTCCAGTAGTCGTGGTCGAGCCGCAGACCGAGCCCCAGCGCGGGCAGGACGACGGCCAGCAGGCTCCCGACGAGAGCACCCCGGTACACCGACTCGGTCCACGCGCCGTCGGCCAGTCGCAGCCGGACCTCCTCCGACATCCCCGTGACCTTCTGCTGCGCTTCGTCCGGCGGGCCGTTCCCCCAGGACTCCTCGGTGATCCGCCGCAGATCCGCGAGCGCCCCGGCGAGATCGTCCTGGGTGGAGTACGCCGTCATCAGCGGGAACACCGCGAGCAGCACGGTGAGGACGAAGGCCGCGAGCAGATACGGATTCCAGTCACGGCCGCAGCGGTCGCGCAGCACGAACAGCGCCGAGAGGAGGGTCAAGGCCACCGCGACCAGCGCGAGTTCGGCGATCCACCACCCGGCGCGCTGCCACCACCCCATGGCGGCCGTGGACTCGGCGTGCTCCAACTGGGTGCGCTGCAGGACCTTCAGACGTGGTGCGACTCCCACCGTGTCGCGGGTGAGCAGCGACTGGGCCTCCTTGAGCCGCAGCTCCCGCATGAGGGGCTGGTCACGGTAGAGGGAGGTGCCGAGGGCGAGGGAGTCGCTGTAGGTGGCGAGCAGACCCTTGACCGTGCCGAGGTCCTGGTCCGTGCGGTCGGCGATCCGGGACAGGCCCTGGTCGGCGGCCGAGAGCTGGGACCGGTAGACCTCGCCCGAGCCCACGACGCCGATGAGGTTCCTCTCCACCAGGTGGTCGACCTCCTCCTGGGCACGCAGGGCCGCGAGCCGGCTGGCGGCGAGCCCCTGCACGGCCGGCGCCTCGCGGGACGCCAGTGCCTCGGCACCGTGCTGGACCTGACGGCTGGAGAGGAACAGGGCGGTCGACGCCACGGCCGTGAGCAGGAACAGCACCAGCAGATGCGCCTCCAGCAGCCGGCGGGTCCGCCAGGAGCCCAGGCGCCCGCGCCAGAAGGCGGCGGGGGAGTACCGGCGTCGGGAGGCGGCGCGTCCGGCCGTCACAGCAGCCTCTTCCCGCACGCGATGCAGTAACGGGCCTCGCTCCCCGCCGGGGCACCGCAGTCGCCGCAGCCCGGACCCGGCCGGGAGCCGACGGCGTCGGCCAGGGGGCCGCCGGGACGGGACCCGGCGCGCAGGATCATCGGGCCGAGAGTGCCGGCGTCGACGGTGCGCAGCCGGACCCGCCCCCCGGCCGCGTCCTCGATGTGGGCGACCGCGCGGATCTCTTCCAGCACCCAGTCCGTGCCGAACCGCACCGCCAGCCGGGCGGCCTGCCCCAGACGGTCCTCCGCGGTGTCGCGCCGGTGTTCCCGCAGAGCCACGAGCCCTTGGCGCAGGGCGCTCCGCATCCTGGCGGTGGCGTTGAGGGTGCGTACGCTGTCGGCGCCCGCCGGGGCGTGCGGCGGTGACTGCTCGGGGAGGTGCCAGCGGGCGGTGACGGGCGCGTGGACGTCACCGATGGAGACCATGGCGAACTGCAGCTCGGTCTCCAGCGGGTCGCCGTCGGAGTCGGCGACCAGGGTGAGCAGGTAGTCACGTCCGCCCTGCTCCCACTGGTAGGTCGGGAAGCTCCAGCAGTGCGGCCGGCCGGGCTCGGGCAGACCGCCGAGACGGTGCGGCCGGGGCGCCTTCTCGCTGAGCGAGACCTGGCGCACGGAGGGCCGTACGGTCACCTCGATCGGCAGCTGGGGAGTGTGCACCCGGCGCAGCCGCTGGATGGCGGCGGTGATCGCACGGCCGAGCCCGTCGTCCACGAACTCGGCTGTCCCGTGCAGCCGTTCGGCGAGGACGAGCAGGGGATCGGGGGTCCAGTCCGAGCCCACGGCGAACACATCGCACGTGAACTGCCCCGCGCAGGCGTCCAGTTCCTCCTCCAGCCGGTCCTCGGCGGTGGCGGCGGCACTGCTGCCGTCGGTGATCAGCACCAGATGGCGTACGGACACCGGCCGGCCGGCGAGCAGGGAGCGCGCCCCGGCCACCCAGGCGGCGTACCCCGCGGGACGCGGCCCCTCCCGGTGCAGCGGGAGCGAACCCGCGACGAAGGCGGCCCGGCGTCTTGCGCCCTGGTCGGCGACGGCCCACTCGTCGTCGCCCCGCGGATAGCAGCGGACCGGCTCGGGGCCGCTGCCGAGCACGGCGAAGGAGATCCGGTCGGGCAGGGCGCGCAGCGCCGCCGGCAGGGCGTGCCGGACGGCCTCCCGGTTGGACTCGGCGACGTCCACCGCGATGATCACCGCGAGCTGGACCGCGGGCAGGTCGGTGGGGGCGCCGCCGGCGGCCACGTTGACCCGCAGATGCGCCTCGATCTTCGCGCTGCGGTGCGGACGCGGATCACCGCCGAGGTCGACGTGGAGTCGGATGCCCGGCTGCGGCGGCCGGGTGGGGCTGCTCATGTCGTACGTCACCGCTCCTTTTCTTCACCTTCGTCGCCGGGTGCTGTTCCGTTCCGTCGTGCCGTGCGCTCAGAACACGGTCTGCGGCCGTACCGCGTGCATGAGGTCCACCAGGTGCTCGTGGGCGGCGGCCGGCTCCTGGTGATGTGCCGCCAGGCGCCGGTAGAGCGACTCCAGCCGCTCGCGCGACGCGCGCTCCGGCGCGCTCAGACGGCGCAGGGCGCGGGCGGTGAGCCGTCCGGCGCCCCCTCCCGGGGAACCGGGACGGTCGCTGAGGCCGTGCACCGCGTCCAGTTTCCACTCGTGGAGTTCGGTGCGCAGGCGCAGCGCCTCGTCCTCGGACAGGCTCGGCTCCCCGTCACCCGGACGCCGGCCCACCAGACCGTGCAGTTCGGCCAGCGCCGCGTCGACCTCGGTGGGCAGGGGCAGCGGATCACCGTCTCCGGGCAGCCGGGCCGCGCGGATGCGCAGGGCGGCGATCCGGGCGACGGTGTGGTCCAGGGTGCCCTGCCGGACCCGGCCGAGCACGTCGATGGCGGTCCGGCGGTCGCGCGCGCGGAGCGCGAGCCTGGCCAGGCCGAGGGCGGCGCCGCCGTGCGCGGGGTTGCGGGCGAACACCGCCTCGTACAGTTCCTTGGCCGTGGGTCCGGCGGTGTCGTCGCCGAGCCACTCCGCACAGTGGGCGAGGGCCAGTTTGGGCGCGTACTCACCGGGCAGCTCGAGGTGGACCTGGGTGAAGTGGTGGCGGGCCTCGGCGACCTGCCGGGGGTCGTCGTCGAGTTCGGCGCTGCACAGCGCGAGCAGGGCGCGGTGCCACTCCAGCCGCCACCGGCGCACGGCGGACGGCCCCGGGACGGAGTCGGCCGTGTCGAGTTCCTCCTCGGCCCGCCGCAGGTCGTCGAGGGTGTTCCGGCCCAGGAGGACGCGCACGTTGTGCAGGCGGATCTCCACCGAGGGCGGCTTCTCGTCCTCCTGCTCCAGGAGCCGACCCGGGTCGTAGCCGCTGCTCACCTCGAACCGCGTGGCCTGCGGATCGCCCGGATAGGGCCTGGGCACCGGCAGACAGGCGGCGATCTCGGTGGGGGTGGGTGTGCCGAGGTCGAGGACAGGTGCCACGGGCGGCTGGTACCGGTCGCGGCGGGGCCGGTCCAGCCAGTGCCCGATGTCCGGCACCGTGCCGAGCCGGGCGCCCGGCAGCCGGGTGGACGGCCGGAAGTGGTCGGAGGGCTCCGGCGGATCGTTCTTGCCGCGCAGCGCGCGGATCTCCCGCAGGGCGCCGCGCAGTTGGCCGACCATCTCGCGGGCGTCGGAGAAGCGGCGGTACGGGTCGGTCCGTACGGCACGGTCGACTACCCGGTCGAAGGCGGCGGTGCCGAGACCGGGTACGTCGGCGACGGCCCAGCGGGCGAGTTCCCGCAGGGTGACGCCGACGGTGTGCAGGTCGTGGGCGACGGTGGGCACGGCGGACGTCCCGGTCTCGGGCGCCATGTAGTCGGGTGTGACATGGGCGGGCGGCAGGCTCTGCCCCTGTTCGCGCATGCCGCCGAGGTCGATGACCTTGATGCCGTTCCGGTGGTGCACCACGTTGGAGGGCTTCATGTCCCCGTACACGAAGACCCGTTCGCCGTCGGCGTGCAGATGGACGAAGGCTTCGAGGATCTGGCAGCCGTACGCCGCGACGTGCTCGATGTCGAGGACGGACTCCCCGCGCCGGACCTCCTCGGCGACCTTCGCGAGGGTGCCGTCACCGACGTCGTCCATGACGATGTAGCCGCCGGTGACCTGACCGGTGTCGTCCCGGCGGGCGACGAAGTCGCGGATCTGGACGATGCGGGGGTGACGGATGGCGACGAGGTTGCGGCGTTCGACGTCGGCGAGGCGGGCGCCGTCGTGCTCGTACCGGTTGAGCAGTCCCTTGACGGCGACGACGTCACCGAGGTGGGTGTCCTCGGCGAGGTAGACCCAGCCCTGGCCGCCGTGCGCGATGGGTCCCATGACCCGGTACTGGTCGCGCAGCAGGTCGCCCTCGACGAGTTCGGGCCGGTACGAGTAGCGCTCGCCGCACGCCGGACAGAACCCCTCGATCGGCACCGGGCCCTCGGTGTAGGGCGGGGCGAAGGTGATGCCGCAGTCGGCGGACGAGCAGCTCATGCGGATGCGCGGCAGTGCCTCGGGCCGGACGAGGCGCTCCTCGGCGGGGCGCGGCTCGCGCTCGGGGAGCGCGAGGAGTTCGCGGGGGCCGAGTTCGCGGGGGTCCTCCGGCAGTACGGGCAGCCCGGGGCCGTCCTGCGCGCGACCGCAGACGGCGCAGTAGCCGGTGGGCAGTACGGCGCCGCCGCAGGGGGCCCCGGTGAAACGCCGGTGCGGGCAGGTCGTCATCCTCTCGTGCTCCTCCTTCCCTGCCCGGCCCGGACGGTGCACGGCGTCACCGGTCCCCGCAGCGTCTCAGGTCGGCGCGCAGGGTCCTGATCAGCGCGCGCAGCCGGGTGAGTTGCTGTTGCGGGTCCCGTACGTCGTCGAGCAGGCGGCGGGTGGCGCGGTGCCGGTCGGCGGTCTCGGTCACGGAGCTCAGGGAGGCGCTGTCGACGATGTCGCGGCGTATCGCCCGGCTGAACTCCGCGCGCTGCAAGCGGTCGAGCAGGGTGTCCGCGTGGTGGAGGAGCGCGGGTCGCAGGAGGAGGTCACGGGACGCGGCCCAGCCGGGCCCGCCCTCGTGGCGGAAGACGATCAGCAACCGGAAGCCGAACGCCCGTAATCGGGCCAGGATCTCGATGAGGGGACCCGGCTGCGGCTCCTCGTCGAGCCCGTCGACGAGGACCGTGACCGGCCGTACGGGCACGCGGTCGGCCGCCCGCGCGGGCCGGGCCTTGGCGCCGCGCAGCCAGTCCCAGTACGCCAGGTACTCACCGGCCGGGAAAGTGACCTGGTCCAGGGCGTGGTCGATGAGATCGGGTCTGCTGGCGCCGCCACGATGGACGACATGGGCACGGTGCAGCAGATGGCGCAGCGACCGGTCCTTGCCACTTCCCGGAGGCACCACGGTGATCTTCACCGGGTCCTCGTCCGGATCGCCGAACCACCGGGACAACCGCTCCTCGAAGCCGTGATCCCAGGCGCCCGGACTGCTCAACTCCTTGATGACCGGCGAGAGTTCGGCGATACGTCCGACGGGGATCAGATACGAGAAGGAGAGCCGGTTGTCCTCGGGCAGAGCCGCTCCCAGGTCCCCGCGCCAGCTGACGACGAGGCCCACCACCCGGGCGGGCCGGCCCTCCTCGGGCCGGGTGCACACACCGGCGCCGCTGAACCCGGCACGCACCACCTCCGACCTGGTGACGGCGTCGAGCTGCACCCGCTCACCGCTGGCGCCGCCGATCCGCCCCCACAGGCTCATGCCGTCGTCGAAGCCCTCCGCGTAACCGGTCGCGTACACCTCCATGCCGCCCCACAGCCCGGTCTCCAGCGGAGCACGGCGCGCCTGCGGACGAGGACTGTCCAGCCGCAGCACGGCGACGTCCTCACCACCGGCGCCCTCCGCCAGCCAGCCGCCGGGCATGACCCGCGCGGCGACCGGTTCGAGCCCGCCGTTCTCGGCGAACTCCAGCCACATGACGGCGTCCGGCCGGCGCACCACGTGCGCGCAGGTCAGCGCCGTGTACTGGTCGACGAGCACGCCGGCGCCGCAGACGGGGCCGTGCGCGTCCTCGCGTCGCAGCCTGAGTCTCCAGTCCGCACGCAGTTCCCCCATGCCGTCTCACACTACGTGCAAAGGGTGGGGCGTCCCTAGACTTGTGAGCAGGGTGGATCGGTCAATCAGCCGAAAGTGGCGGTGTGTTGATATGGCGAATGCGGAACCGATCGGTCTGGCGGAGGCCATCGGCACGGTGCGCGCGGAGCTGGCGCGGGCCCAGGCGGAAGGCGCGGAGAGCGACTGGCGGTTCCACGTGGAGCAGGTCAGCCTGGAGTTCTCGGTCCAGTTCCACCGGGCCGGCGAGGGCGGCGCGGGCCTGCGCCTGGGCGTCGTCGAGGCCCGCCTGGGCGCCTCGGTGAGCCACGACTCCACCCACCGCATCGAGGTGTCCCTCAAACCCCTTCCCCGCCCCGACGGCCGCCACCACGAGGTCGGCCGCGAGGACACCGCCGCCCGCCGTCTGCCGGGACCGCACGACGGCTCCCTCCTGCGGGACCGGTGACCCGAGCCGGGGTTCCGGGCCTTCCGGTGGCCACCGGTCAGCCCGTCCCGGGAGGGCCGAGCGTCCCGCGACCGACGGACCCCCGATCGCATACGGTGCCGGAGTGCCCGGCCGCGTACACCGGGTGCGCCTCGCGCGGACCGGGCACGGTGGTGCGCGCGAGTGCCCGGTACAGGCCGGTGCTGAGGGGACCGTCGGCCTTCCCGGTCTTGTGCCCGGCGTCGACGACGGCGAGCGGACCGGCCGCCGGCGGCTGGTGGTCCGGTGAGGAACGGTGCAGGACGGCCCCGGCGAACCGCAGCGCGGGCTGGTGGCGGGAGCCGATGCGGGACGGCCGGCTCACCGTGATCCGAACAGTCGCGGCGGCCTCGGCAGTCGCTGTTCGTCCGTGGACCGCTCCGGTGCCACTCGCACGGCCGTCGCCGGCCTCGTGCCCGGGCACACCCGGGCCGACCACGTGCGTCGTCTTCGCCGGGCGTCCGGAGCTTTGAGCTACCGCGCAACGTTTCTCAAGTGTCGGAGGACCGCTCGGTGCGAGAGGTGACGGGCGGCCGGCGTGGTGGATCCCGCCGGCCGCACACCGCGCCTGTCGTCCCGCCCCGGGCTACCGTCGGTTGATTCCGGGCAGGCGAACGTCGGCGTCGTCGAGCATCAGCAGGGTACGTGCCCGGGTCCGCTCCTTCATGTAGGGCCAGGCGGCCTCCACCAGACCGCTGTCGAGAAGGAGTTGATCCAGTACCTCGAAGTAGACGGCACCGCCGACGTGCTGCGTGGAGTGGTCCACGATGCGCTCCACGAAGTCCCAGCACCGGGTGAGCAGCTGTGTGTCCGGGCTGTCGCTCCTCAGCTGCGGCATCAGCACCGGCGTGGTGAAGCATCCGGCCAGCAGTTCGTACAGCATCACGGTCGCGTCCGTGGTCAGGACGGCCGCTTCCGCGGGTTCGTGGAACATCTCGGCGATGGGGCCGGCGGATTCGGGGATCATGCGCAACAGCAGCGAGGGGATCTCCTCGAACGGGATCTCCTCGACCGGACCGTCCCCGGTGGGGGTGTCGCTCATATCTTCCTCAGCAGGTGTGTGTCGTTCGTGCTCATGGGCTCGGGGCCCGTCGTGCGAGGTGCACGACGGGCCCCGCCCTCATCGTCCGGTACGGCGTGCCGGACTCACCGTCAGGCGCAGTTCTCGGGAGGGCACGCGCCTCCGCCCGTCTGCGGTGGCTCCACGGCCTCGTGGAACCCGAACGGGTCGGGGCGGTGAAGCCGGGAGCCGGGTCCTAGTCCCCGCGGATGGCGCGGGGCCCTCACCGGAGAAGGACACCCGGACGAGGGCCCCGCATGGGTCCGCGGTGTGTGGTCGGTTCAGACGGCGTACGGCAGGAACGGGCTCGGAACTCCGCTCCACGTCACGCTCAGGGCTTCGCGGGCGCGGGTGCAGGCGACGAAGAGGAGGCAGCGTTCCCGCAGCAGGTCGGCTTCGTGCTGCAGGGGGTCCGCCTCAGCACCGCCCGGACGGTCTTGCCGCTGGGCGGGTGGGGGACGCAGTCCCAGTGGTCGGCGAGGGCGGCCACGAGGGTCAGGCCGCGTCCGCCGGTGGGGAGGGGGCCGGGCGCGGTGTCCGTGGGCGGCGGGGGTGCGGGCGGAGGTTTCCGCGGGCGTCGCTGACCTCGACGCGGAGACGGTCGGCGGCCGGGTCGAGGACGAGGGTGAGCCGGAAGCAGCGGCCGGGTACGCGGCCGTGCAGGACGGCGTTGGCGGCGAGCTCCGCGACGACGGGTTCGGCGCGCTCGGTGAGGTCGTGCGAGGCGCCCCGGGAGCGCAGTTCGGTCACCGCGAGGAGCCGGGCGAGACGGGCGCCGCGCCGGGTGGACGACAGCAGCTGGGTGAAGGTGTGAACGGGCGCACCGACGTGGGGTGTTGCGTGGTTCATGGCGTCAGAGTGGCGGCCGGACGCGGGCGGGGGCGAGTGCCGCGCCCCGTACGGGGAGCAGGCGTACGGACGGAGGAGGCGGGCGGTACGCCGGATCCCTGCGACGCTGTGTGAGGAACGCGGGAAGGCGGCGAAGGGTTCCCGTGTTCGGCGGCCTCCGGGGGAGCAGTCAGGTCCGGTTGACGGCCGACGGGAGTGGATACTGGCCCCTCGACGCAGGCACGCACGAGGGGATACGACCGGTGACCGGCGACAACCGCGCAGGACCGCCCAGTTTCGGCAGCGAACGCGACATGCTGCGGGCTTTCCTCGACTACCACCGCGCGACCCTCGCCATGAAGTGCGAAGGGCTCACCGACGAGGAGCTGCGACGGCAGTCGATGCCGCCGTCCACGCTTTCGCTGCTCGGTCTGGTGCGGCACATGGCGGAGGTGGAACGTGCTTGGTTCCGCCGGGTGTTCGAGGACCACGACGCACCCATGGTCTGGTCCGACGAGGTCGACTTCCAGGCGGCGTACGACGCGAGCGCGTCGACCAGGGACGAGGCGTTCGCGGCCTGGGAGGCCGAGGTGGAGAACTCACGCCGTGTCGAGCGGGAGGCGGAGTCCCTGGACCGGGCCGGGTATCAGCCACGGTGGGGCGAGGAGGTGTCGCTGCGGATGGTGATGGTGCACGTGCTCCTGGAGTACGGCCGCCACAACGGGCATGCGGACTTCCTGCGAGAGGGTGTCGACGGGACCGTGGGCGCCTGAGCCCGCGAGTGCCGTACGCCCTGTGCCGGCGCCTTGACGCCGGCGGGTGGAAGGCGGGCGACGGGCTTCCGGGAACCGTGGCCGTCGCTGCCGAGTGCGACATGGGCCGTTTCGCCACCGATCGGGGTGGCAGGGACTGTCGGTGGCGGGTGGCAGGATCACCGGCATGGTTTTCGTACGGACGACTCCACCGCGGCCCGTCGAGGTGACCGCGGTCTTTCCCGAACTGGCTTCCCTGGCGCGTCCCGCGATACGGCTGCACCCTCGTCCCGGGGCGCCTTCGGCCAAGGACAGCTCGGTCGGGGGCCCGCTGCTGTGGCCGGCCGACGAACCCTGGCCGCACTGCGAGGACTCGCACCTGCACGGTGACAGCGGGTTCCGCGAGTCGCCGGCGGAAGTGCGGCTCAACAGGTACAGCCGGGCCCAGCGGTACGAGGCCCCCCACGGTCCCTCGTTCACTCCCGAGGAGGAGGCGGCCCTGCACCAGAAGGCCGAGAGGGCCGCGGAGCGACTCGAGGCCGGCCCTCCCTGGCCCGCGGAGTGCCCGGTTCCCCTGTTGCCCGTGGCCCAGCTGTATCTGCGCGACGTACCCCTGCTGCGGCCGCCCGGAGGGGCCGATCTGCTCCAGGTCCTCTGGTGTCCCTACGACCACGAGCCGGACTGGAAGCCCGCGACCGCGGTGTTCTGGCGGTCCGCCGCCTCGGTCGTCGACGTCCTCACCACGCCACCGGAACCGGATGAGGCCAACTACTCGGGCTACGTGCCGGAGCCGTGTCTGCTGGCACCGGAAGCGATCACCGAGTATCCCGACAGCCTCGATCTGAGCCCGGAGTTGAGGCAGGTGGTGGGGGACTGGAGCAGATGGCAGGCAGCCGGCGCGGACGTGGACGGCTCGTATGCGGACTACCCGGCGGAGTTCTACGACGGCAATCTGGCCAACGCCCCCGGTTGGAAGGTCGGCGGCTGGCCGCCGTGGGGCCGCACCGACCCGTACCGCCGGTACTGCGCCGTCTGTGAGGCGCAGATGGTCCCGCTGCTGACCATCGCCTCCTTCGAATGGGACAGCAACAGGCACGGCTGGGTGCCGTACGAGGACCGGGCCGCCTGCGCCGCCGGTAATCGTGCCGGCCTGTACCCCGCGCAGCCGACGAGGGTGGAAGTGGGCAGCACCGACAACATGCAGCTCTACGTCTGCCCGACCTCCCCCGAGCACCCGCACACCGACCTGATCCAATGAACCGTCGGCTCCGGGGCGGGCGGGCGCAGAAGGGCCGGTCACTGAGACGTTGCCCAGGAGCATCGAGGTGAAGGAGGCCCGCAGGGTGTCACGCGGCTCCATGTGGAGCACGCCGAGGGCGGGCTCCTCCGCGTGGGCGGGCGTCGCCCACGACGGTGCCTCGCCCGAGGGTGAAGAGGGTTTCCATCAGGTTCCTCCAGATCTTCCGGGCGTGTTCGCTGCCCAAGCCGCGTGCGGGGCAGGGTGGGGCAGGTGTCGGGTCTGCTCTACGCGCACGGGCAGGCCAGTTCCGGCCTGCTTCCGGGCGGTGGCGCGTCGGGGTGCGGGGGCCGTCGCAGGGCCTCGTCGTCGAAGCGCGCCGGGTCGATACCGGCCGCGTCCAGCTCCTCCGTGGTGAACCGCAGCGGCTGCGCGTCCGGCCGCTTGCTGTCGCCCAGCGCCCAGGCGTCCTCACCGATCCGGGCCAGGGTCACGCAGCCCTCCGTGCAGGGGCCGCCGCGCGCCTTCGTGAACGAGGCCCCGCTGATGTCGAGCGCGTAGAGGTCGGTTCCGTTCCGCATGACTGCACCTTCCGGTTCGTCCGATGCGGCCGGGTCCGGCCGCCGCCGCCCGTGGTGGGCGGGAGGGAGACGGGCGCCCGGTCGTTTCCGCAGGTGAGCGGTGGACGCGGACGGTTTCTCCTGGCTCGCCGTGACCTCAGGGTGGCGGTCGGACGGGGGCGGGGACGAGTGTGGCACCCCGTACGGTGAGTAAGCGTACGGACGCGAAGAGTAGACGGTGCGTCTGATGATCCGTCAGGCTGGAGGTGGGCACGGGCGGTGCGAGGAGCCGTCATGGTGCGCGGACCGTCGCCGACGTGCCGGTGGGCGACCGCCGGGTGGTGGTCCGTGTGCGGGTGCGGCGTCCGGTGTGTCCCCCCACGCGGCTGCCGACAGGCCTTCCGTGGGCGGACGCCCGGGGGCTGGACCGAACATGGGGCAGGGCCGCTCGTTCGACGGGCCCCCGGCCGGCCCGGACTGCCGTCCATGCCGCGTGGTGGCGGCGCGAGAAGGGAACGCCCGCCTCGCCTATGCCGGGACAGGGTCCTCGAGCATGTTCAGCGCCTGGCGGGAGAGCAGGTGCTCCGCGGCGTCGTAGCTCCAGCCGCAGTCGACGACAAGCGATCGCCATGCCGACAGCCCGAAGCACAGCCACAGACGGTCCGCCGCACCGTTCACGTCAAGATGCGGAGCCACTGCGCCGATGGAGACCAGGTGCTCCGCGGCTTCGCGAAGCGCCTGGCGGTACTGCGTGACGACGTAGTCCCACACCTCCCGCGCTTTGGCGTCGCTCGCCATGGAGGAGTAGAGCAGGTCGATGGACGAAGCGAAGCGTTCGGTGTTGTTGCGGACACCGTGCGCCAGGCATGCGACCGCCGAGGCGAGGTCCTCGCTCCGGAACACCTCCTCGTGGATCCCGGTGGTCCGCGAGTCCGCCACGTCCGTGGCCAGGAGGGCATGCAGGAGCTCCGTCTTGGTCCCCACGCTCGCGTACAGCGTCTTGGTCGCGACGCCGGCCGCGCGAGCGATGTGCCCCATCGTCACCTGTGCGTAGCCCTGCGCGATGAAGAGCTCGCGCGCGGCCGCCAGGATGTCCTGCCGGGTCTGAGCCGCGCCCCGCTCGCGCCGTGGCGATCGATAACTCCGGGTCGGTGCGGACATGCTCCCACCTTACCCCGAGGTAAGGGCAAGCGTATTCATTGCAGATGCTGTAACTTCAAAATGGGACTTCCCTTCCGGACGGGAAGGCCCTGCACCATGCACCCCTCAACCCGAAGGTTTCGCACCCCATGGACATGAACGCCGGGCGTGACTCACAAGCCGTCGTGGAAACGCGGCTCACCCATGAGACACACAGACTGGCCACCGGGCTGCTCGTGGACGCCGCCGGGCACCCCTCCGTGCCTGGCGAAGCGCTCGCGCAGTTACGGGACTTCCTCGTGGTGAACCTGCGTCACCACCACGAGACCGAAGACGAATGGCTGTGGCCGCTCGTCCTGACCGCGGCGCCCGAGGCGAAGCGCGCACTCGACGACCTGAGCGAAGAACACGAACGTCTGGACGTCGCGCTCGACCGCCTCGCCGACATCGGCCTCACCGGCGCGAAGGACCATGACGGCGAGAATCCGAACGAAGACGACCGGCACGCACTGCGCGAGGCGGCCGTCGCGGTGCGCGACAGCGTGCGCGACCACCTGGCCCACGAGGAACCGGTTCTGTTCCCCGCCCTGCGGGCGCACATCACGCCCGCGCAGTGGGCGGAGTTCGCCCAACGAGTCATCGCCACCACGCCCCCGGTGGCCGGGCATCTGATGATCGGCCTCCTCGACGAGGTGGGCACACCGGCAGAGGTGGAATCGATATTCGTGAACATGCCGCCGCCGATGAAGTCGCTGCTGCCCGCCCTGCGCGACCAGGCCGCCGCCGACCTGCGGGTGCTGCGAGGTATCGGCTCGTGACGGACACACACCTCCGCTGGCCGGACACGGCGTACGAGGCGATCACGGGCGACCTGACCGTCGCGGTCGCCTACCTCACCCCCGCCGGAGGCGCGGTGGTCACCAGCGTCTCACCGGTGGGGCTCGCGAACCGGGCGGCCAACCAGGTCAGCTTCACCACCTCGCTGGGCTTCCCGAAGAAACTGGAACGCATCCTGAACAACCCCCGCGTCGCCCTCGCCTATCACACGCGCACGCACGGATTCGCCGCCCACAGTCACTACGTCCTCGCCCAGGGCAAGGCATCGGTGGACCTTCAGCCCTCGGCACAGCGGCTGGCAGAGCTGATGGACGCCACGGAGCCGTTCTTCGGGAAGACCAAGCACGGAAGAGTGTGGGACTGGCTGCTGCGCGAGTACCACCAAGAGCGCGTCTTCGTCGACGTCGGCCTGGAACGCATCAGCACCTGGCCCCACCTCTCGGCACACGGACCGGCAACCGTGACCGGCCCGTCCTGGCCACGGCATCCCGCCGAACAGCGCCCCCCGAAGAACGGCACGACACCCCGGATACCCGTCTCCCAGCTCGCCCGGCGGATCGCCGCCCTCCCGCATCGTCTGCTGGCGTACGAGGGGGCCGACGGCAATCCCGTCATCCTCCCGGTGACGGTCACCGGACACGACGGGACCGGGCTGCGCCTCGGCGCACCGCCCGAACTCCTGCCACCAGGCGGACGCCGAGCGGGATTCCTCGCCCACGCGTTCCGACCGCAGTGCGTCGGCGTGAGCATGCGCACCGCCACCGGCTGGCTGACCGTCGACGACGGAGAGGCGTTGTACGCCCCCCACACATCGGTCGGCATGACAGCGCCACCCAGCAGGACGGTCATGACCGTGGCCAACGGCCTGCTGGCCAAACAGGGACTGCGCCGCGCACGACGCAACGGCACCACCGCGCACCTGCACGACCTCGCAGCCGGCGTCCGCCCCGGCGCGTAGCCCGGATTCCGGAGCGACCCGGGATGACGAGACTCCCGGCGGCCCCGGGCGGGGGTGAGCCGGCGTGGTCCTGAACGTGAGGACGCCGCCATGCCGACGGGGACGCCCGCCCCGGGGACCCGACAGCGACGCGGGCGTACGGGTTGACGGCTGGGACCACGTCTTCCCGGGTGAGTACCTGCCAGTCCGGAATCACCAGCGCCCGGGCCACGGGCGGCCCGGTCTGCAACATCAAGGTCCTCTTCTTCTGCAACGACTCCGAGGACCTGGTGGAGGCGGAGCAGATGAACGGCCAGACAGTGGCCCGGAGCGGTGACAGCGGCGGCCCGGTGTACACCGCCTCGGCCGCCGGCGGCGCGATAGCCAAGGGCACGCTGACCCGTAGCGCGGGGTCACGCCTGGGCTTCCAGGACTTCTACACGGCCACGCGGGACTTCGGAATCTGGATCAACAAGTAGGTCCGTCCTCGCGGCCCGTGCCGCGGCGCGCTCGGCGTCCTCCCGGCCGTGAAGGCCCGGGAGGACGCCGACTCCCGTCGCGGCAGTCCCGGCAGCCGCCGCCCCCACGGACCTCGAAGCCGGGGCGAGTCCCGGCGACCGGGGACGTGCTGGGCGGCGTGCGTCCTCGTCACCGCCCCAAGCGGACCGTGACGTACCCGTAGAACTCGCCCTCCCGCGGCGCGCGGTTCCAGGACCGGGTGGTCAGGTGCGGCAGGACGCCCTCGGCCAGGGCGTGCCGGGGCAGGGAGAGGCCGAACTCGTCGTGTACGGCGGCCAGCAGGCACCGCTCGCGGTCCGCGTCGTCGACGCCGCGCAGGACGTGGTCCGGGTCGAGGGCCTCGGGCACCGGGCCCGTGCGTTCGACGTCCGTGCCGCGCAGGGTGTACGCGTACAGCTCCTCGCCCCGCTCGGCGACCGAGAGGTGGAACACCGCCGGGGTGTCGTCGCGACCGCGGCGTACCCACAGCACCACCGCGCGTCCGTCGTACGAGGCGGCGGCGGCCGGGGAGACGAAGAAGTTCCCGGGTTCCGACGGCCGCGGGGCCGTGTCGAAGCCGAACGCCCATCCGGAGCCCGTCCGGCCCACCGCCAGCACGGCCCGGTCCTCCCACGGCGCCGAGTCGTCACGCTTCCTGACGTCGTAGGGGAACCATCCGGCAGGACGGACGGGCGGCGCGGTCAGGCCCGCGCCCCCGTCCTCCCCGATCAGACCCGGCAGCGCCTCCGGCTCCGCGCCCTCCACCCACAGGCACCGGTAGGAGCCGTGCGGGGCGTTCCACCGCTGGGTCTCCGCCAGCCAGCACAGCCCCGGCGGATCCAGGTCCGGCACCGGATCGGGCACCGGGCCCTCCCGGCCGGCCCGAGGCGTGGCCAGCAGCTCCAGGCCGCGCTCCCGCGTCACCACCGGGCCTAGCACGGGGTCCCCCAGCAGACCGAGCGGTGCCAGCAGGTCCGGCCCCGGCGGCGACCACGACGGCAGCGCGGCACGGATCACCCGCCACGCCGTGTCCGTGTCACCCCGCCTCGCCGACTCCCACGCCTCGGCCACCGCCCGGCCGAAGGCACCGCCCGGCGCGTAGCGGTGGGTGCGGTCGAGTACCTGGGCGAGGATCGCGTCCGCGGCCGACGTGACACCGTCGTCGGTCTCGGTGCCCAGCACGAACCGGCGGGGAGAAGCGCCGGGGCGGTGGTCCCACAGGTGCGCGACGGCCATCACGGGCACCAGCTCGCCCGTGTAGCGCGGATCGGCGACGAGCTCACCGAATCCGTGGTACCCGTGCCCGACACCGTGCGACAGCGCGTCCAGCTGTTGCCGCATGCCCCGGGCGCGGGGCCGTCCGTAGCGCTCCGCCTCGGTGAGCAGCTCCCGGGCGGTCTCCCACCTCCCGCCCAGGGCCTCCTCCCGCGCACGCTCCACGTCGGCGTCCAGGGCACGGGTGGTGTCGTTCACGAAGTCGGGATCGCGCGCCCGGCCGGAGTGGAAGTCCTGGTACATCCGCTGCATATAGGCGCGGAACGACGGATACCGGTCCGGGAACTCGCCGCTCCACCCCTTGTAGACGTACAGGGCCCACTCGCCGTCCTCGTCGGTGTCACCCGGGTCCAGCAGGGCGTAGGACATGTCCGAGTCGGTCTCCAGCTGCAGCGCCCGCTGCCACATCCCGGCCAGCAGCACCTCCTGCTCGGTCGAACGCTCGGTCAGCCCCTGCCGGTAGGCCGGGGTCATGTCGAACGGATCCCCGAACCAGTCGATCTCGTGGGCCGCGCCCAGCCGGTAGACGGACCCCTCGTCGAGCCGCCAGCCGTTGCTGGCCTTGAGGAATTGCCGGTAGGACGGAGGGAGCCGGACTCCCAGGCGCTCCTCGGCGGCGGCTGTCTCCGCCTCGGCCGCGGGCGGCGCGGCGAGCGCCAGGTCGGCGAGGGTCGTGCCGCCCTCCGCCAGGTCCTCCACGTCGTCCTCGCCCGGGACCCATTCCTCCTGCCAACGACGGAGGAACTGCTGCCAGTCGAAGTGGTTCTCGGTCTCCTCGATCACGGGCCGATCATGGCAGCCGCCACTGACAACGACGCGGGTACCCGGATCCGGAGGCCGTGCCCCGGAGCTCCGCCCGGGGCCGTGCCGCACGCCCGTCGGCACCGAGAGGGCCGAGCCTCCCGGGACGGCAGGGGGCCCTGATCACATACGGTGCCGGAGTGCTCTCCACGCCACCGCCCCCGCCACCCCGGCTGGCCGGCCTGACACCGGCGCGTCTGTCCCCCGGGTACTTCGCCCTCGTCATGGCCACGGGCATCCTCTCCGTCGGCTGCCAACTGCGCGGCTGGACCCTGATGTCCCGGTCCCTCCTCGTCCTCACCGCCGTCGAGTACGGCCTGCTGGTCGTCCTCACCGTCCGGCGCTTCGTCGCGCACCGCCGTGAACTCGCCGCGGACGCCCACGACACCCGCAAGGCGTTCCTCTTCTTCACCTTCGTGGCGGGCACCGACGTCCTCGCCGTCGGCCTGGCCGGCCAGGGCCACTTCTTCCCCGCCACCGTCCTCCTCGTGATCGCCGCGCTCACCTGGGTGGTCCTCGGCTACACCATCCCCTGGGCTGCGGTCCTGGGCCGCAGCGAACGCCCGGTCGTGGCGGCCGCCAACGGGACCTGGTTCGTCTGGGTGGTCGCCAGCCAGTCGGTCGCCGTGGCCGCCGCGACCCTGGAGCCCCATTACGAGGCCGCACGCCATGGCCTGGCCGTCGTCGCGGTCTTCTCCTGGTCGGTCGGCTGCGTCCTCTACGCCGCCTCCGCGATCTTCGTCTCGCTCCGCCTGATGCTCTACCCCCTCGAACCGCGCGAACTCGACCCGCCCTACTGGGTCTCCATGGGCGCGGTCGCCATCACCGTGGTCGCGGGAGCGCGCATCGTGGAGATGGAGAGCGCCCCCATGGTCGACGCGGTGCGCGGACTGGTGGCCGGCATGTCGGTCGTCTTCTGGTGCTTCGCTACCTGGCTCGTCCCCGTCCTGATCGCCGTCGGCGTCTGGCGCCACTACGTCCACCGGGTGCCCCTCGTCTACGAGCCCACCTGGTGGAGCATCGTCTTCCCCCTCGGCATGTACGCCGTCGCCGGCATGTACCTCGGCCGCGCCGACGACCTCCCCATCGTGGAATGGATCGGCGAGGCCTGGCTCTGGGTCGCCCTCACCGCCTGGACCCTGGTCCTCCTGGCCATGCTCCGCACCCTGTTCACCACCGGGTCGCGGGAGCCGGAACGGACGTGACCCACCGAGGGCCCCGGAACGGTCGGGGCTTCCCGCGGCTTCTGCGGCCTCGGTGTCACCGGTACGAGAACCGGTGACACCACCGCGCGCTCACTCCCCGAGCGTGGTGACGGCCTCCTCGTAACCGCCCGTCGGCGGTGCGGTGTCGGGGCCGTACACGAGGTTCAGCACGCCCGTCGTGAACGTCTGGGACTTCAGCAGCTTCAGCGGGATCGACGGCTGGCCCTCGTCGAAGAGGCGCATGCCCTTGCGTACGGCGACGGGGTGGACGAGGAGGTGCAGTTCGTCGAGGAGGCCCGCGGCCAGCAGCTGCCGGACGACGGAGACCGAGCCGCTCAGCGAGATGTCACCGCCCGGCTCGCTCTTCAGCGCGGCGGCGACCTCGGCCACATCACCCTGAGCCTGCTCGGAGTTCCGCCACCGCAGGTCGAGCCGGCTGCGTGAGAACACGATCTTCCGCATGTCGCCGAGCTGCTTGGCGAAGCCCGCGTCCTCGCCGCCCGCCGCCTCCCGCTCGGGCCAGGCGCCGGCGAAGCTGTCGTACGTCCTGCGGCCGAAGAGCAGGACCTCCGTGCTGCTCATGCCCGCGCCGACGGCGGCCCCCATCTCGTCGTTGAAATACGGGAAATGCCACTGATCGGGCGCCTCGACGACGCCGTCGAGCGAGATGAACAGGCTGGCGGTGATCTTCCGCGGCATGGTGTCCTCCGAATCCTGGTGCGTGTACCGGGTATGACCGTGCCACCCACCGAAAGTCATCGGTAGGCGGCACGCGGACCGTTCAGACGGTGTCCGGTTCCCTGCGGCGCTCCGAACCCGGTACGTCACCCGCCGCCCGGCGCGGATCCGTGACACTGCCCAGCCAGCCCAGCAGGAACCCGGCCGGCACCGTCACCAGGCCCGGGATCGTCACGTCCCAGATCCTGAAGTCGTACTCCGGGAAGATCGACCCGGGGGTGCCGGACACGTACGGCGACAGCGCGAGCGCCACGATGCTCAGCGCCGTGGCCCCCCACAGGCACCACAGCGCACCGCGGGCGGTGAACCCGGGCCAGTACAGGGCGTACAGCAGGACGGGCGCGAGGGCGGCGCCGCAGACGGCGAGCCAGAGCGTCGAGACGACCACCAGGTTCCAGTCGGCGGCGACGACCGCCACGACCGCGGAGAGGGCCCCCGTCAGCGCCGCCGACCACCGCGACGCGGCATCGTCCGCCCTGCCCGCCGGGCGCCTGCCGGAGAGCCTGCCGGACGCACCCAGCACGTCCCGTCCCAGGGCGATGCCGGCGGCGAGGGTCACGTCCACCACGGCCGCGAGCGCGGTGAGGAAGAGGACGCAGGCCAGGGCCGCGACCAGGACGCCGCCGCTGTCGAGCGCCCGCCCGAGCAGCAGCGGCGTGAACACCTGCGCCGCCGGACCGGCCTCGTGCAGCGCCTCGCCGACGAGGGCCGCCGCGCCGACGCCGACGACGGCGAGCGCGCCGTACAGCAGGGTGAGTTCGCCGAGCATCCAGCGGCCGCCGGACCGGGCGCCGCGCGGGCTCTTCGCCGAGATCGCCCGCATCAGCACGGCGGGCATCGCCAGCGTGGCCATCGACATGCCGAAGGTCTGCCCGATCCGGTTCACGGCCCCCACCCACCCCTCACCGGTGTAGCCGCCCGGACGCAGGTACGCCCCGCCCGTCCGCGAGCCGTGCGCGGCGGCGTCGAGCAGCCGGCCGGGATCCCCGCCGAAGCGGTAGAGCACCAGCACGGCGGCGACCACCAGCACCGGCAGCGCGATCACCGACTTCGCGATCATCACCACGCCCGTGCCCCGGATCCCGCCGCTGACGGCCAGCGCCGTCATCACGCAGCCGATCACCACGATGCAGCCGGTCCGCACACCGGGCTGCCCGATCAGCGCCGCGGCGACGTTGCCGACCACCACCAACTGCACGACCAGCAGCGGGAAGCAGACGAGCAGGGTCACCACGCCCCACGAGACGCGTACGGCGGGCCCGCCGCTGCCGCGCGCGTCCAGCATGTCCGCGGCCGTCAGCGAGGCGTGCCCGCGCAGCGGCCCGACGACCAGCACGAGGAGCAGCATGACCCCGATCAGGCTGCCCAGCATGACGCCGAGCCCGTCGAAGCCGGTCGTGGAGACCATGCCCACCAGTACGGTGACCGTCGCGACCGTGGTGGTGTCGCCGCCCATCGCGATGCCCTGCTGCCAGGAGCGCAGCCGGCGGCTGTCGGACCGTACGAGGGCCCGGTCGTCCTCGTCGGCGCCGGTGACGACGCACAGCATCAGGCAGATCACGACGAACACCGAGAACACGGCGAGGACGAGGGACCGGGACGAGGGATCGAGCAGCGTGGTCACGACCACCTCCGGGCGCCCGGCCGCGGTTCGAGCCGGTCGACCCGTCGCCCGTACACCACCAGCGCGTGCACACCGACGGCCAGGGGCACCACGGCCAGGAGCGCGCCGAGGCTCACCGGTCCGGCGATCCGCGTGCCGTACACGGCCGGTACGAGGGCGGCGGGCAGCACGTAGAACAGCCAGACGACGGCGATCCGGACACCGAGCCGCAGCCCGACGGCCAGCCGCGCCGCCTCCCCGTCGTCGTGTCGCTCGTGCTCCGCCGGAGGCCGGGCGCTGGCCGCGGGCTCGTCATGGTGCGGCGGCCCGTGCCGGGGCTGCGGTCCGAAGGGCATGTGGGTGGCTCCGCTCACGTCGATCCGGCACCCCGGAAGGGGCGCGGGTACGGGTGTGGGGGGTGGGCGCGGAGTCAATCAGACACCCGCGCGGCCCCGCACGCCCCGGGAGCGGATCTGTTCCGCTGCCCAATCCGGAGCCGTGCGGACGGTGAACGGGCACCGTGTGATCAGGGGTTGGGGCGGCCGGCTGGTTCGGCCGTGTGATGATGGGCCGATCACCTCGTGGACACCTGGGCGGCGGCCGTCCGGGTGCGCCGTGCCTTCCCACGGTCACATGGGCGGTGTGCGGGGCGACGGAGACGTCTCACGGTCCTCCTTCCGCGAGGGCGGGCCCGGTACGGGTTCCGGGCGCTCGCACACGGGGCAGCGGAGCCGGGAGTCGGGTCCTCGCCCCCGCGGACGGCACGGGGCCCTCACCGGAGAAGGACACCCCGGTGGGGCCCGCACGGGTCCGCGGCGTGTGGTCGACTCAGGCGGCGTGCGGCAGGAACGGGCTCGGAACTCCGCTCCACGTCACGCTCAGGGCTTCGCGGGCGCGGGTGCAGGTCCTGCGCCTCGTCGACGACGACGTGGGCGTACGGAGCCGGCCCGTCCGCGAGGAGTTCCGCCGCGCGGGGCCGAGACCGGTGCCGCGGCGGCTCGCGCCGAGGCAGGCGTCGAGATCACGGAGGTTCTGGCCGAGCACGACGTGCCGGTACTCCTGGGCCAGGAACCGGGCTCTGCACGGCCTCCCCGGTGATCCGCCCGAGGTGCAGCCGGTCGTCGTCGAAGGTGGCGACCGTGTCCCCGACGCGCATCTGGGTCAGGAAGGCGTGCAACTCGTCGACCAGGCCCTGCTTCTGGTGGTACGAGGCCGCCCCCTCATACCCCTCCTCGACGAAGCGGCGCAGCGCGCTCTTGGTCGGGTCGGACTCCTCCAGCGGAGGCAGGTGCGCACCCGCGAGCGAGACGAAACCCTCCTTCAGCCACGACTCCCGCACCAGGTTGCGCCCCGACACGTTGGAACCGCGCACCAGCCACGCCTTGTGCGGGGCGCGCCAGCCGGTGGACAAATAGTCGGAGAGCGGATGGCCCTCGGCGGTGCGCCAGGACTCCGGGCCGGAGGCGTCGTAGCCGTACACCAGCGCGGCGGCGGACGAGGAGGAGTCGCACTCGATGTCCCGGGTCACCACCCAGCGCGCCGGCGCGTCCTGCGACCGGCCGGGGCGTCCACGAGCGCGCCGCCCCCACGCAGTTCCGCCCGGAACCGACGGGCGTGGCGGCCGAGCCCCGGCCACTCCTCGGCGGTCACGACCGAACTCTCGCGCAGCGCGAACTTGTACGTCCCGTTCCCGCCGAACTCGGTGAGCAGGTACCCGCGCGCCTCGGCGCCGTCCGGGGAGAGCTTGATGCGGAACTCGGGCGTGCCGGGGAGACGGCCGGGCTGCGGCATGGAGGACCTTCCGGGTAAGGCCAGGTCTGCGCGGACACCCCACACCTTACTTGTTGACATTGTCAATTGATCCAGGCTTCCAATCGGTCGAGAACGCTTTCGTCGAGGGGGCGGTGCGGGACAGGGGCGTTGCGATTTTCGCAACACGTCGCTATGGTGTGGGAATGACTGAGACTGTGATCGGCCGTGTACGCAAGGTCATGGACGCAGCCTCCCTCTCCCAGGCCGCGTTCGCCGAGCGGATCGGCCTCTCCCCGGACAAGCTCTCCAAGTCGCTCGGCGGCGTGCGCCGCTTCAGCTCGCTCGACCTCGCCCGTATCGCGGAAGCCACCGGCACGACGGTGGACTACCTGCTGAGCGGACGCGAGCCGGTGCGCCCCCGGGCCGCCGCCCGTCCTCTCAGGACGGTGGCCGAAGGGGCAGGGTGGGCCGAGATCGAGGCGATCGCCTGCCGTTTCCAGAACGCCTACGAGGTTCTGGAACTGCTCGGCCGGCCCCGCTCGATCCCCGACCTGCCCGCACCCCGACCGGAGCTCGAACGGTACGTCGACCAAGGGGAACGCCTCGCGGCCGACCTCACGGAACACCTCGCCCGGCGAGGTGCGGGATCCCCCGCCGGCATGGATCTTCCGGCCCTCACCCGGCTCCTCGCGGACCACTGCGGAATCGACGTGGCGCTTGTCGAGTTCCCATCGCAGGCAGCTCTGTCCGGCGCGACGTGGCAGTCCGACGCCTTCCGCATCGTCCTGCTCGCGACCACCCAGGAGTGGACCCGGGCACGCTTCACCCTGGCTCACGAGGTCGGACACCTCCTCGCCCGCGACGCCCAGGACCTGCGTGCCGACGCGGTACCGCAGCCCGGCAGGCAGAAGGACCACACGGAGGTGAGGGCCAACGTCTTCGCCGCTCACTTCCTGATGCCCGAAGTCGATGTGCGAGCAGCCTGGGAGCACACGGTCACCGACCCGCACGCCCCCACCGACGCCGAACTCGGCGAACTCGTCGTCGCTTTCAAGGTCTCACCGAGCGCGCTGGCCGCGCGGCTCAACCGGCTCGGACTCCTCGACGCCGCCCGCCGCGACCGGTTCCGCGGTTTCACCACCGAGATCTGCCACGTCCTCGCCGGAAGGCTCGACGACCACTACCGCCACCGCGCCGAATCCGCGGTGGCCCGCCCGCCGCTCGTCCCGATGGCGGAGCTGCTCGCCGCGTACGAGGCCCACGAGACGACCCTCCGCCCGCTGGCCGCCTACCTGGACCGCGACGTCGACGATCTGAGAGCCGTACTCGAACCCGCACGCCGCCCGCGCCCCCTGCCGGAGGACGAGAAGGGCGATCCGGTATTCCAGCCATGACAGCTCCCCTGGACCCTTCGGGCCGCGTCAGCCTGTTTCCCGACAACACGGTCCTGTGCAACTTCGGTACCGTGGGCCGTCTGGATCTGCTCCGCAAAGTGCTCGACGGATGCGGCCGCTGGACCGAAGCGGTGGCGGAGGAAGCCCGCCGCTCCGCCGCCTACGTACGCGACCTCTCCCGTCTCCCCGCCGAGGGCTGGCTGGGCGAGCCGATCGAACTGTGCACCGATGCCGAGATCGCCCTCGCGGACCGGCTGCGCCGCGCGGTCTTCGGCGGCACCCCGACCGAGCCTCTGCGCCACCTCGGTGAAGCCGAAACCCTCGCGCTCATCCAGACCCGGCAGGAGTTCGCCAGGGCCGTCTGGATCACGGACGACCGCGACGCCGGCGAATACGCCATCGCGCGCGGCATCCCCGTCAAGAACACCGTCACCCTCATGCGCGAGGCCGCCGTGTCCGGGCAGATCGACTACGCGGAAGGCCATCGTCTCCTCCTCGCCATGGTCGCCGACGGCCGGCACATCCGCGGCGTCCCGGAACGCGCCGAGCGGCTGCTGGACTGACGGAACGGGCACAAGGAGGTGCGGCCGGCCCTTGCGTGCCGCAGCTGGCGCTCGTCAGAGGAAGTGACGCGTGGCGAGTGACGTCCGGGTGTTGCGATCCGGGAGGACGAGAGTCCACTGTTCTCGTCGGACGTCGGACGTCGGACGTCGGACGTCGGACGTCGGACGTCGGACGTCGGACGTCGGCCGTAGGCTGTGGTGGGAAAACTAGGGGAGACGATGATCGACTACCGCAAGGCGACACCCGTTCCGGTGTGGACGCTGGCGACGGGTGACGTCCAGGTGCCGGCGGTGGCCGGGGACGGGCCGATGACGGCTGAGCGGCTGGCCGAACTGCGCGGCGTGCTGGCCGCGTTGGCCGACCGGCCGATCGCCACACTTGAGGTGCATCCGCTGCCCGACAAGCTCGACCGTGGCCGGGGCATCTCGCTCGACGCCGCGAGCCCGCTGGCGCAGCACCTGTCGCAGCTGATCACGCAGTCGGCGCGGAGTTCCGTGGCGGCCAAGGCGACGGCTTCCGGCGAAGGGCTGTACCGCATCGTGGTTCCGGCGAAGGTCGCCAAGCAGTTCGGTCAGGGCATCTTTTGTTCGATGCAGTCGAAAGCGGTGGCCGGTGGTATCCGCAGCCCCATCGTGAACGCACAGGGCACCATCGTCGCCGGTGCGACGTTCGTGCCGGTCGGTACAGCGGCGACGGCGGGCGCAGCCGGTGGAGCCGGCGCGACTGCCGGCGTCGCGGCCGCCGGCGGTGCGGCGCTCACCGTGGCCGCACCGCTCGTCCTCATGGCCGTCGCCGTCGGGGTGAGCGCGCACGCCGACGCCAAGCGGCAGGAGGCCATCGCGCACATCACGGAACTGCTGGAGCAACTCCAGGCGGACAAGCTCGACGACGAGCACAGCGCGCTCAACGGCTGCCGTCCCGCCATCGACAAGGCCACGGCCATCCTGCTGGACCAGGGCAGGCTCGGTGTCTCACTGGGACTCGACTCGGCGGTGCACGCCATCGACACCGCACTGGGCAAGGCCGACATCCGCCTGGCCCGGTGGACGAGCGCGCTCGACAAGCTTCCCGACGGCGAGCCCGTCGAGATCGGCACGCTGACCGAGTCGTTCCCCGGTGTGGACGAACAGGGGGGCAGGTTCCGCACTCACCTCGAACTGGCCGCCCTGGCCATTGCGTTGAAGCGGCGTGTCAACGTCCTCCAGGCGGTCGAGCTGGCCCAGAGCGACCCCGACAACCTGTTCGAGAACTTCACCCGTGCGCTGCGGGGCGACGAGCAGCGCCTCGACGAGCTGGAGTCGGGCATCGCCGGTGTGCTGATGCGCCTGTCGGCGCTGGTGCTGGCGCGCCCGAACAGCAAGCTCCCCGTCCTCACGGCCGGTGAGGTCGACCGGCTCCTGCGCGTGGCGTACCAGATCCGTGGGCTGGGCGACGGCGTCGCGGTGGGCGGCCGTCCGACGGATGTGGCGATCGAGATCGCCCGCGACAAGGACGGCTCGGTGGTCGTGTTCCCCGCGCTGGCCGCGGCGGCGTAGGCGCGGGGGGTTCGGCTCTCCTCGGGCGACGCGGTCACGCGCCGGCCGGTGTCGTCAGCACCGCCCGGACGGTCTTGCCGCTGGGCGGGTAGGGGACGCAGTTCCAGTGGTCGGCGAGGGCGGTGACGAGGGTCAGGCCGCGTCCGCCGGTGGGGAGCGGGTCGGACGCGGTGTCCGTGGGGCGGCGGGGGTGCGGGCGGAGGTCTCCGCGGGCGTCGCTGACCTCGATACGGAGGCGGTCGGCGGACGGGTCGAGGACGAGCGTCAGCCGGAAGCAGCGGCCGGGCACGCGGCCGTGCAGGACGGCGTTGGCGGCGAGCTCCGCGACGACGAGTTCGGCACGTTCCGTGAGGTCCTGCGAGACGCCTCGGGAGTGCAGTTCGGTCACCGCGAGGAGGCGGGCGAGACGGGCGCCGCGCCGGGTGGACGACAGCAGCTGGGTGAAGGTGCTGACGGGGGCGCCCACTTGGGATGTTGCGTGGTTCATGAGGCCAGAGTGACGGCCGGGTGCGGGCGGGGGCGAGTGCCGCGCCCCGTACGCGGAGTGACCGTACGGAAGCGGAGAAGAGTCGGCGCGCTTTCGGAGCGGGTATTCACGAGGCGTTGGGGGCCGGGCCGTGAACCGAATGGGCCGCACCCCGGAGTGGGGTGCGGCCGGGTGTGCGCCCTTGGTGTCAGTCGGCCGAGGGCCTGGGGTCCGTCTGCCCTTGGCCGAGGACCGCGGTGTGCTCCGGGCTCTGGGCGGGGGCGGGGACGCGGTCGGTGGTGGAGGGGGCGGCGAAGACCTCGTCGAGGGTGGTGGCTTCGATGGCGCGGTCGAACCAGAGATCCAGGAGCGGCGCGTCTGCGCAGGTGGTGACGCGCTGTCGCGTCTCTTCCGTCAGCGAGAGGCCGCGGCGCTCCATCAGATGCAGCAGTCGCTCGGCCTTTTCTTTCACGCGTCCTTCCTCCCGTCCTTCCTCCCGTCCTGCGAGGCGGGCGTCGCCCACGATGGTGCCTCGCCTGGGGGTGAAGAGGGTCTCCATCACGTTCCTCCAGAATTTCCGGGCGTGTTCGCTGCCCAAGCCGTCCTCGATCAGTCCCGCCAGGTCGTCCCGCGCTTCGCGGTCCGTGTCCTGGGCCAGGGCCTCGCCCATGACCGTCAGTATGCCCTCGATGTCCGGGTCGTTGCTGTGGATCCACAGGCAGAACGCGGCGAAGTCCAGGTCGGCCGAGGCGTCCTGGATCCGGCTCACCCGCGGAACGTTCGCCGGGCCCAGCACGTGAGGCACGGTCACCTGGGTGGCGCGCCCCAGACCGGTGCGCAGAGGTCTGGCCGCCCATGCCGCCGTCGCCGTGTCCACGCACAGGACCAGCAGGACGACCTCGAGTCTGTACCGGTCACGCAGGTACGCGACGTAGTACGGCCAGGAGGTCTCCTTCTTCGTCTCGATGCGGGTCTGCGCCTCGACCAGCAGGATGAACGGATCGTGCCCGTCGGGGCGGACCACCCGCAGCGCGGAGTCCATCTGCCGGGTGAACATCTTCGGGGCACCGGACGCGTCCGTCGGGAGGGTCTCGGTGGTGACACCGGGCGGGATTCCGAGGTCCAGGAGGTCCAGCGCACGGTTCAGTGCTTTCGGACGTCCCGGCAGGAAGCCGTGCAGGGTGTCGTGACTGACGTTGGGCATGACGGGAAACTATGCGCGAAGCAAGAACATTCGTTGGCTTTTGAGATGTGATCACCCGTTTGGTGTAGTCCTCTGAGGTTGACACCGAGGCGTGCGGGGCAGGGCGGAGGCGAGTGTCGGGTCTGCTCTACGCGCACGGGCAGGCCAGTTCGGGGAGTGTGCGGTTCGGGGAGCAGGTGACCACGGCCAGGGTGAGGTAGGAGGGGCGTTCGAGGTAGTGGCCGTACGACATGTCGGCGCCTGAGCGCAGGCGTTCGGCGGCGGTGTCCACCAGCCGGGCCAGGCGTGCGGTGTCCCGGTCGGCTTCCGCCGCGAACCGGGGCGTGTACTCGGCCAGTCGCTCGCCGAGCCAGGCCGCCGCCTCCTTCGCCTCGTCCCAGGTGCCCCGGACCAGTGTGCGGGGCTTGACGAGCCAGTACGCGGTCTCCAGGGGCGGGAGGTCCGAGGTGCGGAACTCCGCGGCGACCTGGCGGTAGCGGTCGATCAGTTCCGGCCTGCTTCCGGGCGGTGGCGCGTCGGGGTGCGGGGGCCGCCGTAGCGCCTCGTCGTCGAAGCGCGCCTTCGGGCCGGTCCAGAGGTAGGCGTGGTGGTGCATGGGCTGTTCCCGCTTCGAGAAGCGCCGGCCGGGCGTGGCCCGACCGGCGGGAGAGGGGAGGAGGGGTGTCAGGCGCCGATGCCGAAGCGCGCCGGGTCGATACCGGCCGCGTCCAGCTCCTCGGTGGTGAACCGCAGCGGCTGCGCGTCCGGGCGCTTGCTGTCGCCCAGCGCCCAGGCGTCCTCACCGATCCGGGCGAGCGTCACGCACCCCTCGGTGCAGGGGCCGCCGCGCGCCTTCGTGAACGAGGCCCCGCCGATGTCGATCGCGTAGAGGTTGGTTCCGTTCTGCATGACTGCACCTTCCAGCTCGTCCGACGCGGCCAGGTACGGCCGCCGTCCGGGTGTTTCCGCAGGTGAGCGGCGGACGCGGACGGTTTCTCCTGGCTCGCCGTGACCTCAGGGTGGCGGTCGGACGGGGGCGGGGACGAGTGTGGCACCCCGTACGGTGAGTCAGCGTACGGACACGAAGAGTGGACGGTACGTCTGATGATCCGTCAGGCTGGAGGTGGACGCGGGCGGCGTGAGGAGCCGTCGTGGTGCGCGGTGCGGAGGAGAGGAAAGGGGCGGCGGATGGACGTGGTCGGGGTCGAGGGGGAGGCGGCCGGGAGCGCCGGTGGTGCGCGGGCGGTGCCGGTGGGAGAGTGGGAGCGGGAGCCGCATCCGTCGGACAGCCTGCGGACGTTCGGGGCCGTCGTCCAGGCGTTGCGTGAGCACGCGGGGTTGAGTCGGGCCGACCTGGGCGCCCGGGTCCAGTACTCCAAGCACACGGTCGAGTCGGTGGAGTTGGGGCGGCGGATGCCGGACGAGGCGTTCGTGGAGCGGGCGGAGGAGGCACTGGGAAACACGGGGGCGTTGCGGAAGGCCGCGCGGCATCTGACGCGGGGGGAGGCGGGGCTGGCGGCGTGGTTCCGGCGGTGGGCTCGGCTGGAGCGGGAGGCGGTGAGCCTGTGCACGTATGAGTGCCGTTTGGTTCCGGGCTTGTTGCAGTCGGAGGCGTATGCCAGGGCGGTGTTCGAGGGCACGATCCCGCTGCGGACCGATGAGGAGCTGGAGGTGCAGCTCGCCGCGCGGATGGAGCGGCAGGTGATGATGCGGGAGCGGCCGACGGTGCCGTTCAGCTTCATCGTCGAGGAGCATGTGTTCCGGCGGGGGTTCGGGGATGCGGAGGCGATGCGCGGGCTGGTGGACCATGTCCTTGAGCTCTCCGCCCCGCGCAACGTGACGCTTCAGGTGGTGCCGGTGGAGGCTCGGTTGCACGCGTGCCTGGATGGCCCCCTACAGATCCTGGAGACCTCGGAGGGGCGGCGGCTCGGGTACTCCGAGGGGCAGCAGAACGGTCGGTTGATCTCCGACCCGAAAGAGATGATTCTGCTCTGCCAACGCTATGACACACTGCGCTCGCAGGCCCTGAACCCGACAGAATCCCGGGACCTGCTGGAGCGACTGCGAGGAGAGCTATGAACAGCGGTACGTCGGAACTCGCCTGGTTCAAGTCCAGCTACAGCGGCAGCCAGGGCGACAGCTGCGTGGAGATCGCGATCGCCGAACAGGCCGTCCACGTACGGGACTCCAAGGACGTGACCCGCCCGGCCTTCGCCGTCGGCCGTGAAGGCTGGGGCCAGTTCGTGCGGTTCGCGTCGGAGCGCTGAGCGACTTGAGGGCGTGCCGTCCGCTGGCGTGGCGGACGGCACGCCCTCACCGCCCAACGCGGCCTTTTCTGCGCGCAGTTCGGCGTCCTTCTCAAGGAGGAGCTCCACCAGCCGGACCAGTCCGGCAGGCAGGTCCGGGCGCACCGGGGTCAACTGCGGCGGCCGCTCGCGCAGGTGCTGTTCGGAGAGCTCGTAGTGGGTGCGGGCGGAGAACGGCGGGCGCCCTATCAGTAGTTCGTACAGGATGCAGCCGAGCGCGTAGAGGTCGGCCGGGGCGGAGACCCGTTCGGCGCGGAACTGCTCGGGCGCCATGTAGCGGGCCGTGCCGAGGCTGACGCCGGTGCTGGTCAGCCGCGTCCGGTCGGGGTCGTCGACGAACGAGCCCATGCCGAAGTCGAGGATCTTGACGGTGCCGTCGCCGGTCAGCATCACGTTGGCCGGCTTCAGGTCACGGTGGACGACCCCGGCGGTGAGCCCGGCGGCGATCTGCGCCCCGATCGCGGCGGCCCAGGAGACCGGGAGCTGGGGCTCCTCGTCGATGAGGTCGGCGAGCGGATTCCCGTCCAGCAGCTCCATGGCCAGGTAGGGCAGGCCGCTGCCGCCCGGGGCGTCGTCCACGCCGCCGTCGATCAGCAGGGTGAGGTTCGGATGGCCCTGGGAGAGCATCCGCATGATCCGCACCTCGCGGCGGAAGCGGTCGACCTCCTTGCCGGACCCCGAGGTGTCGACCGCGATCCCGGTCCGGCCGCGCAGCACGGTCTTGACGGCGACCCGGCGGTGCGGGGAGTCCGGGCCGGCCTCGAGGTCCTCGGCCCGGTGCACCTCCCCCATGTTCCCGCGCCCCACAACCCTCGTGATCCGGAACCGCCCGCCGATCGTCTCCAGGCCCACTGTCCCTCCCCGTTCCACCCGTCACGTGCAAGATGGGTGCATTGCGCAGGGAACGTACACCTTCACCCCTCTGGATGGGAGGCGTATTCACGTTTACGTTGTCAACGTTTTATCTCTTCCGTGAACCTTCGATGACGGGGTGCGGGCTCGTCCGCGGATCGCGCCCGCACCGACCGGGACGGCGCCGGTCGGCCCCGCTGCCTGATGGAGTCCGTACCCGGTCCCGCCCTTGGGGGCGGACAGTCGAGGCGCTGCGCATCGACGGGGAGGTGACCTACTGGGCCTTGACCCCTGATGTTGGACACGCGAGACACTGGATCCTGAGGATCTGAGGACGACATCTTGTGGTCCTGAAGAACCACCCGTCGGAGTTCAAGGCGGACGCGGTCGCGTTGTACGGGTCGCGGTCCGGAGCGACGACCGGGTCGGTCGCCGCCGATCCGGGATCGACCCGGAAACCCTGCGCAACCGGGTCCGGGTGGCAGGAGCGAGCCGGCCCGGGGGACGTCGGACCCAGGAACCGTCCCGGCCGCCGACCCCGCTGGAGGCTGAGAACGCGGCCCCGCGGAAGCGTGCCCGCAGGCTGGAGGAGGAACGCGAGACCCTGCGCAAAGTGTCCGTCAGGAGTGCAGCCGCCCGTCATCCGGGCGGTGACCCGTGGCACGCCTCCGGAACCGCGGCGGAATCATGCTCCGTGGTCAGGCACCGGTGAGCAGGGCGGGGACCGAGGCGAGAGTCCCCGGGAGCCGTCCGGCCGGGAGACCGCCGCCCTGGGCCACTTCGGGGGAACCGCCGCCCTTGCCGCCGAGCAGCCGCTTCACCAATGCCGAGGCATCCCGCCCCGCGCTCCGGGCCGCGCCGTTCACCGCGGCCACCAGCGTCGCCCGATCACCGGCCGGTGTACCGATGACCACCACACCGGGGCGAGCGGCGGGCAGGCGGTCCCGTACGGCGATGGCGAGGGCCCGGGCGTCGCCGTCCGTTACGGCCGTGACCAGCAAGGTGCCGTCGATGTCGGCGGCGTCGGCCGCGAGATCACCTGCGCGGGCCCGGTCGGCCTGCTCGCGGAGGCGTTGGTTCTCGCGATCGGTGGACTTCAGTCGGTCGAGCAACCCGGCGATGCGGTCGGGGAGTTCGGCGCGCGGTGCCTGGAGCTGTTCGGCGATGCGGCTGACCAGGTCGCGTTCGCGGGCCAGGTAGCCGAAGCCCTCGACGCCGACCGCGGCCTCCAGACGGCGCATGCCCGCGCCCACCGACGACTCGGAGGTGAGGGCGACGGTGCCGATCTGTGAGGCGTGTTCGACGTGGGTGCCGCCGCACAGTTCCCGGGACCAGGCGCCGCCGATCTCCACGACACGGACCTTCTCGCCGTAGGTCTCGTCGAACAGGGCGAGCGCGCCCAGCTCCTTGGCCTCGGGCAGCGTCATCCAGCGCACGCCCACCGGCAGGTCACGGCGCAGAGCCTGGTTTGCGGCCTCCTCGATCTCGCTGCGCACGGTGGAGGACAGGGCGCCGCGCCAGGGGAAGTCCAGGCGCAGGTGTCCGGGACGGTTGTAGGAGCCCGACTGCAGGGCGTTCGGGCCGAGGACCTGGCGCAGGGCGGCGTGCAGGACGTGGGTGCCGGAGTGGGCCTGGCGGGCGCCGATCCGCCACTCCGGATCGACGGCCGCGTGTACCTGGTGCCCGGTGGCCAGTTCGCCGGACAGGACTCGGACCTGGTGGACGACGAGTCCGGGCAGCGGCCGCTGCACGTCCAGCACCTCTGCCTCCACCGACGGGCCGGACAGGCGGCCGGCGTCGCTGTCCTGGCCGCCGGACTCGGCGTAGAAGGGGGTGCGGTCGAGGACGACGGTGGCGAGGTCGCCCTCGCCGGCTACGGCCGCCGGGCCCGTGGCGCCCAGAATCGCCAGGACTCGGGAGTCGGTCGTCAAGGTGTCCCACGCGCGCCAGTCGGTCGGGCCGTGCTCGTCCAGCACTGGGCGCAGGGCGGAGAGGCCGGTGCCGCCCGCCTTTCGGGCGCGGGCGTCCGCCCGGGCCCGTTCCCGCTGCTCGCGCATGAGCGCGGTGAAGCCCTCACGGTCGACCCGCAGGCCCTGTTCGGCGGCCATCTCCAGGGTGAGGTCGATCGGGAAGCCGTAGGTGTCGTGCAGAAGGAACGCCTGCGCGCCGGGCAGCGCACGGCCGCCCTCCTCCTTCACCTTCGCCACCGCCGTGTCCAGCACGGTCGTGCCCTGCCGCAGGGTGGCCCGGAAGGCCTCTTCTTCGCTCGCCGCCCGGTCGGCGATCCGTTCGTACGCATCGGTCACCTCGGGATAGCTGGGCGCCATGCAGTCCCGCGCGACCGCCAGCAGGTCCATGAGCACCGGCTCGGCGTGGCCCAGCTGACGCATGGAGCGGACGGCGCGGCGCAGGATGCGGCGCAGGACGTAGCCCCGGCCCTCGTTGCCCGGGCTGGTGCCGTCGGCGAGCAGCATCAGGGCGGTGCGGACATGGTCGGCGACCACGCGCAGCCGTACGTCGGCCTCCGCGTCCGCGCCGTAGCGCACCTCGGCCAGCGCGGCGGCCCGGTCCAGGAGCGGGCGGGTCTCATCGATCTCGTAGAGGTTGTCGACGCCTTGGAGGAGCGTGGCCATGCGTTCCAGGCCCATGCCGGTGTCGATGTTGCGGCGGGGGAGTTCGCCGAGGATCGGGTAGCCGGACTTGCCGGGGCCCTCACCGCGCTCGTACTGCATGAAGACGAGGTTCCAGAACTCCATGTACCGGTCCTCGTCGACCGCCGGGCCGCCCGCCCGGCCGAGCGCCGGGCCGCGGTCGTAGTAGAGCTCGGAGCAGGGACCGCAGGGGCCGGGTACGCCCATGGACCAGAAGTTGTCCTCGTCGCCGCGCGCCACGATCCGATCGTCCGGCAGGCCGGCGATGCGCCGCCACAGGGCCCGGGACTCGTCGTCGCTGTGGTGGACCGTGACCCAGATGCGGTCCGGGTCGAGGCCGTAGCCGCCGCCTTCCACCGACGCGGTCGACAACTCCCAGGCGAAGGCGATGGCCTCCTCCTTGAAGTAGTCGCCCAGGGAGAAGTTGCCGTTCATCTGGAAGAACGAGCCGTGCCGGGTGGTGCGTCCCACCTCCTCGATGTCCAGGGTGCGCACGCACTTCTGCACGCTGGTCGCCCGCGGCCAGGGCGCAGGGACTTCGCCGGTCAGGTACGGCTTGAACGGGACCATGCCGGCGTTGACGAACAGCAGGGTCGGATCGGGGGTCGGCAGCGGGGCGCTGGGGACGACGGTGTGGCCGCGGTCGGCGAAGAAGTCGAGGAAGCGGCGGCGGATTTCAGCGGTACGCAAGGCGGGGCTCCGGGGGCTTACAGGGGGAGAGGGGCGAGGGACCGGGCGGGGTGGCGCGGGCCGACGAAGACGACGATGCCCTTGCCTCCGGGGGACGGGTGGGTGACCTGCGTCCAGCCCTGGCGGCGGTAGAAGGCCATGGCCCGGCCGTTCTGGACGGAGGTCAGCAGCCAGGCCCGGCCGTCGGGCGCGTGCGCGGTCACCGCTTCGAGGAGGTCACCGGCAATACCGGTGCCGCGGGCGGCGGTACGGACGGCCAGTTCGTCGATCTCCAGGGCGCCGCACAGCCAGTCCGCCGTGTACGCAGGGCCGAGGCAGGCAGCGGCCTGCGGGTAGCAGCGGTCGGCGGGGAAGGGGGAGGGGGTGGTCCAGGCGGTGGCGAAGCCGATGACGTCCCCGCCGCGTACGGCGGTCGCGGCCCTGAACCCGGGCCGGTCCACGTTCGTCGGCAGCCGGTCCACGAACTCCGTCGCCCTCTCCTCGTCCTCGTTCCAGGGCGGGGCGCAGAAGGCGTCGACGTAGACCGAGCGCAGCGCGCCGGTGTGCGTGAGCAGTCCGGCGTCCGTGTGGACGCGGATCTCGACGCTCATCGGGCGGCCACCGCCCGCCCCGTGGCGACCGGGTGCAGGGCGGCGTACTCCAGCGGCGCCGACGGGTCGATCGACACGTCCAGCGGCGCCGCCCCGGCCCCGGCCCGGACGAGGAGATCGCCGACGGCCGCGATCATCGCTCCGTTGTCGGTGCACAGCCGCAGCGGCGGCACCCGTAGCTCGATCCCGGCCGCCCGGCAGCGCTCCTCGGCCAGCGACCGCACCCGCGAGTTGGCCGCGACGCCGCCCACCACGACCAGGGTGCCCACCCCGTGCTCCTTGCAGGCGGCGACCGCCTTGCGGGTCAGTACGTCCGCGACGGCCTCCTGGAGCGAGGCCGCGCCGTCGGCCACGGGCAGCTCACGGCCGGCGTGCCCCTCCGCCCAGCGTGCGGCGGCCGTCTTCAAGCCCGAGAAGGAGAAGTCGTACGACCCCGGGAGCGGGCGCGGGAAGGGGACAGCGCGAGGATCCCCCGCTCGCGCTGCCCTGTCGATGGCCGGACCACCGGGATACGGCAGCCCGAAGACCCGCGCCACCTTGTCGAAGCACTCACCGGCTGCGTCGTCCAGCGTGTCCCCGAGGTGCGTGATCCGGTCCCGGGCGAGGTCGCGGACGAGGAGGAGTGATGTGTGGCCGCCGGAGACGATCAGCACCATGCACGGGTTCGGCAGCGGGCCGTGCTCCAGTGTGTCGGCGGCGACGTGCCCGGCCAGGTGGTGGACCCCGTACAGCGGGACGCCGAGCGAGTAGGCGATGCCCTTCGCGCCGGCGAGACCCACCTGCAGGGCGCCCGACAACCCGGGGCCCGTGGTCACGGCGACAGCTCCGACGTCGGACAGCCGCAGCCCGGCCTCGTCCAGTGCCTGCCGGACGACCGGACGCAGCGCGTGGAGGTGGGCGCGGGAGGCGATCTCGGGCACCACACCGCCGAAGCGGGCGTGCTCGTCCATGCTCGACGCCACCGCGTGTCCCAGCAGCCGCCCGTCCCGGACCAGGCCCGCGCCCGTCTCGTCGCAGGACGACTCGATGCCCAGCACCACCGCAGACCTCATCGCCCGCCCTTTCCTGCACTGCATAAGTTGTTGCAAACAGTGTGCAATAAGATTGCGGCTGATGTGCACCCGATCGGCTCCGCGCAGGTGGCCGCCCCGTAAAGTGCCTCCCCGACGCCCACCCCGATCCCGAGGTACCGAGCCGTGACCGCCATCCGATCCGCACCGACCCCCGCCGTGCTCGTCGTGGGGATCGGCGCCGACGGCTGGGGCGGACTGCCGGACGCCGCGCGCCGGGCACTGCTCGACGCGGAGGTCGTCGTCGGGGGACCGCGTCAGCTCGGCCTGCTGCCGCCGGAGTGTGCCGCCGAGCGTGTGCCCTGGCCCTCCCCGCTGCGTCCGGCGGTTCCCGGCCTGTTCGCCGCGCACACGGGTCGCCGCGTCGCCGTCCTGGCCAGCGGCGACCCCATGTTCCACGGCATCGGACGCGCCCTCACCGAAGTGCTCGGTCCCGGCGCGGTGCACGTCCTGCCGCATCCCTCGTCCGTCTCCCACGCCTGTGCCCGCCTCGGCTGGCCCGTGGAGGACGTCCAGGTCGTCACACTCGTCGGCCGCCCCACCGCAGGCCTCGCCGCGGCCCTCCACGACGGCCGCCGCCTGCTCGTGCTCAGCGCGGACGCCGGCACGCCCGGCGAGGTCGCCGCCCTGCTGCGGGACCGGGGTTTCGGCCCCAGCCGGATACGGGTGCTCGAACAGCTCGGCGGCGTGAAGGAACGGATGGGCGATGCCGTCACCGCAGACGGCCGGCCCGAGCACCCGACGTGCGATCCGCTCAACATCGTCGCCGTCGAGTGCCGCCGTGCCCCCGGCGCCCTGCGCCTGGGCGCCGTCCCCGGACTGCCGGACGAGGCGTACGAGCACGACGGGCAACTCACCAAGCGGCACGTCCGCGCCGCCACCCTCGGTGCTCTGGCTCCGTCCCCCGGCGAGCTGCTGTGGGACATCGGCGGCGGTTCCGGCTCGATCGCCGTCGAGTGGATGCGCACCCACCCCTCCTGCCGCGCCGTCACCGTCGAACGCGACCCCGCACGCGCCGAGCGCATCGTCCGCAACGCCGACCGGCTCGGTGTGCCCGGTCTGCGCGTCGTCACCGGTGCCGCGCCCGAGGCCCTCGCCGGGCTTCTCCGGCCGGACGCCGTGTTCATCGGCGGCGGGCTCACCGAGCCCGGACTGCTTCAGGCGTGCTGGGAAGCACTCCCCGTCGGTGGTCGGCTGGTCGCCAACACCGTGACGCTGGAGTCCGAAGCGCTGCTGGCCGACGCCCGCAGACGTCACGGGGGCGAACTGGTGCGCCTCGCGGTGGCGCACGCCGTGCCCGTGGGCGGCTTCACCGGGTGGCGGCAGGCGATGCCGGTGACCCAGTGGGCCGTGGAAAAGACCGCCGACCCGTCCCCAGGAGCAGACAGATGACCGTGTACTTCATCGGTGCCGGCCCCGGAGCCGCCGACCTGATCACGGTGCGGGGCGCCCGGACGCTCGCCGCCTGCCGTGTTTGCCTGTACGCGGGCAGCCTGGTCCCGCGCGAGCTGCTGACCGAATGCCCGCCGGACGCCCGGCTGGTCGACACGGCACAGCTCACCCTGGACGAGATCACCGCCGAGCTGGTCCGCGCCCACGAGCAGGGCCACGACGTGGCCCGGCTGCACTCCGGCGACCCGTCCGTCTTCAGCGCGGTCGCGGAGCAGATGCGGCGCCTCGATGCGGCCGGAGTGCCGTACGAGGTCGTCCCCGGTGTACCGGCCTTCGCCGCGGCGGCGGCCTCCCTGAAGCGGGAGCTGACCGTGCCGACGGTCGGGCAGACCGTCATCCTCACCCGGATCGCCAACCGGGCCACCGCCATGCCGGAGGGCGAGGACCTGGCCACCCTCGGCCGCAGCGGTGCGCTGATCGTGCTGCACCTGGCCGCCAAGTACGTGGACCGCGTGGTCGGCGAGCTGGTGCCGCACTACGGCGCGGACTGCCCCGCGGCCGTCGTCGCCTACGCCTCCCGCCCCGACGAACTGATCATCCGCGGGACCCTCGACGAGATCGCCCTGAAGGTGAAGGAGGCCGGGGTGCTGCGCACAGCGGTGATCATGGTCGGCCGGACCCTGGGAGCGGATCAGTTCCGCGACAGCCATCTGTACTCGCCGGAGCGCGAGCGGCATGTCTGCTGAGGACCCCGCGCGCCGAGGAGGTCGTCCCGGTCATCCGGGTGCGGGACGCCGCGGTGGCCGTGCGCCGGTACGCCAGGCTGGGGTTCGTCCAGCAGTGGGAGCACCGGTTCGAACCGGGCTTCCCGGTGTTCACGGAGGTGGCCCGCGGCCGGGTCCGGCTGTACCTGTCGGAGCACGAGGGGGACGCGCGGCCGGACACCCTGATGTATCTGAGGGTCGCCGATCTCGACGCGGTTGCCGCCGAGTTCGGTGTCCATCCCGAGGAGGCACCGTGGGGGCGGGAGCTCGGACTGCGTGACCCGGACGGCAACCGCCTCCGGGTGGGGCCGGTCACCGAGTAGGCGGGCCGGGCGCTCAGGCGACGGTACTGCGGCCCACGACCGTGCCCGCGCGGTCGATACAGATCACGTCGACCACGACGGGTGCCCCGCGCAGCACGGACAGGGCCTCGTCACGGGCCGCCGTCGCGACCAGGTCCCCCAGCGGTACCCCGGCCGCTTGACAGAGCTGGAGCGCGGCGAGACCCGTGTTGGCCTCCGCCACCTCGCGGGCGAGGGTTTCGGCCGCGCCGCCTCGCCGGGCCAGTTCGGCGAGGAAGCCCTTGTCGACCTGGGAACGGGCGGAGTGCAGGTCGAGGTGCCCCGCGGCGAGCTTGGACAGCTTGGCGAAGCCACCGCAGACGGTGAGCCGCTCCACCGGGTGACGGCGGACGTACTTCAGCACGGCGCCCGCGAAGTCGCCCATGTCCAGCAGGGCGTCCTCGGGCAGCCCGTACTCGGCGACGACCGTCTTCTCCGAGGTCGACCCGGTGCAGCCGGCCACGTGCGTACGGCCGGCGGCCCGTGCCACGTCGACCCCGCGCCGGATCGAGTCGATCCACGCCGAGCAGGAGTAGGGGACGACGATGCCGGTGGTGCCGAGGACGGAGAGACCTCCGAGGATGCCGAGGCGCGGGTTCCAGGTGGACCGGGCGATCTCCTCGCCGTGGTCGACGGAGAGGGTGATCTCGACGTCGCCGCTGCCGCCGTGCCGCTCGGCGACGCGGGCGACGTGGTCGCGCATCATCTGGCGGGGGACCGGGTTGACGGCCGGTTCGCCGACCGGGAGGGGCAGGCCGGGCCGGGTGACGGTGCCCACGCCGGGACCCGCCCGGAAGACGACGCCGGAGCCCGCGGGCAGCCGTCGCACCGTCGCCCGGACCAGCGCACCGTGGGTGACGTCCGGGTCGTCACCGGCGTCCTTCACGATCCCCGCCATCGCGTACGCGTCCGTCAGCTCCTCGGCCGCGAGCGCGAACGACGGCGTCTGCCCCTTGGGCAGGGTGATCGTCACGGGGTCGGGGAAGTCACCGGTCAGCAGCGCGGTGTACGCGGCCGTCGTCGCGGCGGTCGCGCAGGCGCCGGTGGTCCAGCCGTGGCGCAGACCGGTGTGCTTGAGTTGGGCGCTGCGACCGCCCCTGGCCTCGCCGCTCATACCTGACTTCCAGAAGGGAACCGAATGAAGGACCTGTCGTGCACGTGCTGATCCTCGGTGGCACCACCGAGGCCCGCCGTCTCGCCGAACTGCTGGCGGCCGAACCGCTGCCGGGGCTGCGGGTGACGAACTCCCTGGCGGGACGGGTCTCCGCGCCCCGCACACCGCCCGGTGAGGTGCGCGTCGGCGGCTTCGGGGGAGCCGAGGGGCTCGCGGCCTGGCTCCGTGAGCACACGGTCGACCTGTTCATCGACGCCACGCACCCTTTCGCCGGCACCATCAGCTTCAACGCGGCTCGGGCCGCCGCCACCACCCATGTTCCCCTGCTCGCACTGCGCCGTCCCGGATGGGCGCCGGTCGAGGGAGACGTCTGGCACGAGACCGGCTCCCTGACGGAAGCCGCCGAACTGCTGCCCTCCCTCGGACGACGCGTCTTCCTGACCACGGGGCGGATGGGTCTGGCCACCTTCGCCGGCCTGGACGCTCTTTGGTTCCTCGTCCGGTCCGTCGACGCGCCCGAGCCACCGTGTCCGTCCCGCATGGAAGTGCTGCTGGAGCGCGGCCCGTTCACCCTCGACGGGGAGCGCGAGCTGCTGCGCAGGCACCGGATCGACGTCCTGGTCACCAAGGACAGCGGCGGCGCGGCCACCGCACCGAAACTGACCGCCGCCCGTGAGGCCGGCCTGCCCGTGGTCGTGGTGCGCAGACCCGCGATGCCCGAAGGGGTGCCGGTGGTGACCGAGCCCGATCAGGCGGCACGGTGGGTACGAGAAACCCTCGCACGCCACCCGTGCGCGCGGCGGCGCGGCCCTCACGTCTCCGGATAGCGGCGAGGCGTCCAGACGACCTCCTCGCCGTTCCCGCGCCGTACGACCCGGGTCTGGGACGAGCCGACCAGCAGGATCGTGCGCATGTCGACCTCGGCCGGATCCAGCTCCGCCAGCCGCACCACCCGCACCCGCTCGTCCGCACCGCCCACGTCCCGGGCGACCACGACCGGTGTGTCCGGATCCCTGTGCTCGAGGAGCACTTCGCGGGCCTTGCCCACCTGCCAGGTCCGGCTGCGCGACCCGGGGTTGTACAGGGCCAGCACCATGTCGGCGGCCGCGGCGGCGCGCAGGCGTCCGGCGATGACCTCCCAGGGCTTGAGCCGGTCGGACAGGGAGAGCGTGGCGTAGTCGTGGCCGAGCGGGGCGCCCGCGCGTGCGGCTGCCGCGTTGGCGGCGGTCACCCCCGGCAGGACTCGCACCGGCACGTCCGTGTACGCGTTCGCCGAGGCGGCCTCCAGCACGGCGGTGGCCATGGCGAAGACGCCCGGATCGCCTCCCGACACGACTGCCACGCGCCGCCCCCGCTGGGCGAGTTGCAGGGCGAACTCGGCGCGCTCGGCCTCGACCCGGTTGTCGGAGCCGTGCCGGCGCTGGCCGGGGCGTACGGGCACCCGGTCGAGGTAGGTGGTGTATCCGACCAGGTCGTCCGCCGCGGCGAGGGCACCGCGCGTCTCGGGCGTCAGCCACAGCGGACCGGCAGGACCGGTCCCCACGACGACGACCTCACCCGCCGACCCCGGTTCGGGGGTGGTCGGTTCGGCGTCGACCTGGCTCGGCAGCACCGCCACCGAGAAGTACGGCACCGACTCGGGTTCCACATCCGCCAGTTCCGCGAGACGTTCTCCCGCCATGGTGGCGCGCTCCACATACCGGGCGGCATCGAGCCGTCCGGAACCCTCCAACGCCCGGCGCACCTTGGGGAAGGTGCGCCCCAACTTCATCACGACCGCGGCGTCGGTCGAGGCGAGTCGTGCGGTCAGCTCCTCCTCGGGCAGGGTGCCGGGCAGGATGGTGAGCACCTCCTCGCCCTCGGCGAGCGGAGTGCCCAGGCGGGCCGCGGCGGCGGAGACGGAGGTGACGCCGGGTATCACCTCGGTGTCGAAGCGGTCGGCGAGCCGCTTGTGCATGTGCATGTAGGAGCCGTAGAAGAGCGGGTCGCCCTCCGCCAGGACCGCGACCGTCCGGCCCGCCTCCAGGTGGGCGGCCAGCCGGGCCGACGCCTCGGCGTAGAAGTCGTCGATGGCGCCCTGGTAGCCGCCGGGATGGTCGGTGGTCTCCGTGGTGACCGGGTAGACCAGCGCCTCCTCGATGTGGTCGTCCCGCAGGTGCTTCGCCGCGATGGAGCGCGCGATCGACCGGCCGTGGCGGGCGCTGTGGTACGCGATCACGTCGGCCTCGGCGATGGCCTCGACGGCCCGCACGGTCATCAGGGACGGGTCGCCCGGGCCGAGCCCGACTCCGTACAGCTTCCCGCTCATTCTTCCTCGCTCGCGATCGCGTTGAGCGCGGCGGCGGCGATGGCGCTGCCGCCGCGACGGCCCCGCACGACCAGGTGCTCCAGGCCCGAGGGGTGGGCGGCCAGGGCGTCCTTGGACTCGGCGGCACCGACGAAGCCGACGGGTACGCCGATGACGGCGGCCGGGCGGGGCGCCCCTTCCTCGATCATCTCCAGGAGGCGGAAGAGCGCGGTGGGCGCGTTGCCGACGGCGACCACGGCGCCCTCCAGCCGGTCCCGCCACAGTTCCAGGGCGGCGGCGCTGCGCGTGGTGCCGAGCTTGGCCGCCAGCTCGGGGACGGCCGGGTCGGACAGGGTGCACAACACGTCGTTGTCCGCGGGCAGCCGCTTGCGGGTCACGCCGCTGGCCACCATCCGCACGTCGCAGAGGATGGGCGCGCCGGCGCGCAGGGCCGCGCGGGCGCGTCCCACCACGGCGGGGGTGTACGAGAGGTCGCGCACGAGGTCGACCATGCCGCAGGCGTGGATCATCCGGACCGCGACCCGGCTGACGTCCGCGGGCAGCCCCGCGAGGTCCGCTTCCGCGCGGATGGTCGCGAAGGACTGGCGGTAGATGGCCGCGCCGTCCTTCTCGTAGTCGTAGGGGGTCACGGTGCTGTTCTCGCTGTTCTCGGTCGTCGTGGTACGGCTCATGAGGTGATCGCCGCCAAGGCGGTGGGGAGGTGGGAGACATCGCTGAGTTCAATGGCGCGCGGCAGTCCGCCCCCGCCCGGCCCGGCGAGGCGGTAGCCGCCCTCCGGGGTGGCGATCACGTCGACGCGGTCGCCCCGGGGGTGGCCGCAGCGCCGCTCGCAGCCGGACCAGTACAGCGGGAGGCGTGATGTGCTCGCGGTGGCGAGGGCGCGGGCCGCGTCGGCGCGGACATCCGCTCGGGACTTGCCGCACCCCGGGCGGCCGATGCACGCGCCGACGCGCAGCCAGGGCGAGGAGGGATCGGTGACGAGACCGGCGGCGGAGAGAGGGGAGAGGGAGGCGCTCCGGTCGGACGCGGTCATGTCCGGGGTGGGGACGACGATGCCGCGCCAGGGGGTGAGACGCAGTTCGCTGGGGGCGACTTCTGCCAACTCCTGCCACTGAGGGACGGTCAGGCGCCCCAGCGCGGCGTGGACGGAGAGGGCTGATCCGATGACTCCGGGAGGAGGTCCGCCGGTGGTCGTCGTGTCCTTCCGGTCCTGGACGCAGCCGATCCCCGACTCCGCCAAGCGGCGCCGTATGACGGATATCAACTCGGCTGACTGCGGCCCAAGTTCGTCAATCCGCCAGACCCGCTCACCGGCCTGCCGGGCGAACTCCAGGAACACCTCGGCGGCCAGCAGTGCTGCTCTTGGGGCGTCGTCCCCGGCAACCCGCAGCGCTTCCTGGGCAGAGCCCAGGGAGATCAGCGCACCGCCATCGGCCGCGGCTCGCACGGTCACGTCGGCACCGAGCGCGGCCACGTCTCCGCGCCCGTCGTCGAGCGCGAACAGGAACCGTCCCGATAGTTCACGCGCCGCTTCGCTCGCGCACAGCGCCGCGTCCAGCGCCGAGAGCCAGGACCGCACCTCTCGTGACCCTTGCCCGTCCAGCCCGGACAGCGGCGAGGCCACGACGTTGCGCACCCTCTCGTGCCCCGGGGAGGGAAGGAGCCCGGCCGCGTTCAGCAGACCGGCGAGTTCCCCGCCGCACGCGTCGCGGAGCCCACGCAGCTGCACGTTGCCGCGTGAGGTCAGGTGAAGCTCACCATCGCCCAGTTGCCGAGCTGCGTCCGCGAGGGCGTGAGCCTGACGGATGGTAAGAACACCGCCGGGCACGCGGACCCGGGCCAGGGCGCCATCGTCGGCGGCGTGCAGCCGCAGCGTTCCCGGACAGGCGTCACCGCGATCCCGCAGAACCGGTGTGGCCTGGGGCAATGAGGGCGGGGAAGCTGTGGGCACGGCGGCGAGCATACCGACCATCACACCGGATGTATGCCCCGCCCTCTTGTCACGACCCTTACTATGCTCCTCAGGTGGATCATCCGGTCCACCGCCGCCACGACGGCGACAGGGGAGGAAGCCCGGTGCGAATCCGGCGCGGTCCCGCCACTGTGAGTCCGGCCACTGCGAGGCCGGGCGAGCCAGGAACTCCCGCCGTCTTTCACCGCCCGGGGCGCGGACCCCGAGGAAGGCCAGACGCCGCATGCTGCCATCGTCCGGGGGTCCCCTCGTCTCCCCCCGCATCCTGCTCCTGTCGACGTCCGACACCGACCTGCTCAGCGCCCGCGCGGCCGGCGGCCCGGTGCCCTACCGCTTCGCCAACCCCTCCCGTCTCCCGCTGGACGACCTGCCCGCGCTCCTCGACGGCGTCGGCATGGTCGTCGTACGCCTCCTCGGCGGGCTGCGCGCCTGGGAGGAGGGCCTGGACCTGTTGCTCGCCGACGGCCGCCCGGTCGTCGTCCTCACCGGCGAACAGGCCCCCGACGCCCAGCTGATGGCCGCCTCCACCGTCCCCGTCGGCATCGCCGCCGAGGCGCACGCCTACCTCGCCCACGGCGGCCCGGCCAACCTGGAGCAGCTCGCCCGCTTCCTGTCCGACACCGTCCTGCTCACCGGCCACGGCTTCGAGGCGCCCGCCCCCGCACCGACCTGGGGCCCGCTGGAGCGCGAACCGGGCGGCGGGGACGGCCCGACGGTGGCCGTGCTCTACTACCGCGCCCACCACATGAGCGGCAACACCGCCTTCGTGCACGCGCTGTGCGATGCCGTGGAGACCGCCGGCGGTCGCCCCCTGCCCCTCTACGTGGCCTCCCTGCGCGCCCCCGAGCCCGAGCTGATCGCCGAGCTGCGCGCGGCCGACGCCATCGTCACCACGGTCCTCGCGGCCGGCGGCACCAAGCCCGCCGAAGCCTCCGCCGGCGGCGACGACGAGTCCTGGGACGCGGGCGCGCTCACCGCCCTGGACGTCCCCATCCTCCAGGCCCTGTGCCTGACCGGATCCCGCGCCGCCTGGGAGGAGAACGACGAGGGCGTCTCCCCGCTCGACGCGGCCAGCCAGATCGCCGTGCCCGAGTTCGACGGCCGCCTGATCACCGTCCCGTTCTCCTTCAAGGAAATCGACGCCGACGGCCTCCCCGCCTACGTCGCGGACCCCGAGCGCGCCGCCCGCGTCGCCGGCATCGCCGTGCGCCACGCCCGCCTGCGGCACATCCCGGCCGCCGACAAGCGCCTCGCGCTGGTCCTGTCCGCCTACCCGACCAAGCACTCCCGTATCGGCAACGCGGTCGGCCTCGACACCCCCGCCAGCGCCGTCGCCCTGCTGCGCCGGCTGCGCGAGGAGGGATACGACTTCGGCACCGGCGGCGAGGTCCCGGGCCTCGTCTCCGGCGACGGCGACGAGCTGATCCGCGCGCTCATCGAGGCGGGCGGCCACGACCAGGACTGGCTGACGGAGGAGCAGCTCGCCCGCAACCCGGTGCGCGTACCGGCCGCCGACTACAAGCGCTGGTACGCGACCCTCCCGAAGGACCTGCGCGCGTCCGTCGAGGAGCACTGGGGCCCGCCCCCGGGCGAGATGTTCGTCGACCGCAGCCGCAACCCCGAGGGCGACATCGTCCTGGCCGCCCTGCGCCACGGCAACCTGTTGATCCTCATCCAGCCCCCGCGCGGCTTCGGCGAGAACCCCATCGCCATCTACCACGACCCCGACCTGCCGCCGTCCCACCACTACCTCGCCGCCTACCGCTGGATCGCCGCCCGCACCGAGGACGGCGGCTTCGGCGCGGACGCGATGATCCACCTGGGCAAGCACGGCAATCTGGAATGGCTGCCCGGCAAGAACGCCGGCCTGTCCGCGGCCTGCGGCCCCGACGCCGCCCTCGGTGACCTGCCGCTGATCTACCCGTTCCTCGTCAACGACCCCGGCGAGGGGACCCAGGCCAAGCGCCGGGTCCACGCCACGCTCATCGACCACCTCGTCCCACCGATGGCCCGGGCCGACTCCTACGGCGACATCGCCCGCCTGGAACAACTCCTCGACGAGTACGCCCAGATCGCGGCCATGGACCCGGCCAAGCTCCCGGCGATCCGCGCCCAGATCTGGACCCTGATCCAGGCCGCCAGGCTCGACCACGACCTCGGCCTGGACGACCGTCCCGACGACGAGGGCTTCGACGACATGATCCTCCACGTCGACGGCTGGCTCTGCGAGGTCAAGGACGCCCAGATCCGCGACGGCCTGCACGTCCTCGGCAACCCGCCCACCGGCGCCGACCGCGTCAACCTCGTCCTCGCCATCCTGCGCGCCCGCCAGATCTGGGGCGGCGCCACCGCCCTGCCCGGCCTGCGCGAGGCCCTCGGTCTGGACGAGTCCGCCGCCACCCGCACCACGGCCGACGAAGCGGAGGAGCGGGCCCGCGCCCTGGTCCAGGCGATGGAGGACACCGACTGGGACCCGGCCGCCGTACCCACCGCGCACGGCGAACAGGTGGCCGCGATCCTGGAGTTCGCGGCCCGCGAGGTCGTCCCACGCCTCGCCGCCACCACCGCCGAGATCGACCACGCCGTCCACGCCCTGAACGGCGGCTTCGTCCCCGCCGGCCCCTCCGGATCGCCGCTGCGCGGCCTGGTCAACGTCCTGCCGACCGGCCGCAACTTCTACTCCGTCGACCCCAAGGCCGTCCCCTCCCGCCTCGCCTGGGAGACCGGCCAGGCCCTCGCCGACAGCCTCCTGGAGCGCTACCGCACCGACAACGGCGACTGGCCCGCCTCCGTCGGCCTGTCCCTGTGGGGCACGAGCGCCATGCGCACCGCCGGCGACGACGTCGCGGAGGCCCTCGCCCTGCTCGGCGTCCGCCCCGTCTGGGACGACGCCTCCCGTCGCGTCACCGGCCTCGAACCCATCCCGTACGAGGAACTGGGCCGCCCCCGCATCGACGTCACCCTGCGCATCTCGGGCTTCTTCCGCGACGCGTTCCCGCACACCGTCGGCCTGCTCGACGACGCGGTGCGCCTGGCCGCCTCGCTGGAGGAACCCGCCGAGGCCAACCGCGTCCGCGCCCACGTGCAGGCCGACCTCGCCGAACACGGCGACGAACGCCGGGCCACCACCCGCATCTTCGGCTCCCGCCCCGGCACCTACGGTGCCGGACTGCTCCAGCTCATCGACTCCCGCGACTGGCGCACCGACGCCGACCTCGCCGAGGTCTACACCGTCTGGGGCGGCTACGCCTATGGCCGTGAACTCGACGGCCGTCCGGCCCGCGACGAGATGGAGTCGGCGTACAAGCGCATCGCGGTCGCCGCGAAGAACACCGACACCCGCGAGCACGACATCGCCGACTCCGACGACTACTTCCAGTACCACGGCGGCATGGTCGCCACCGTCCGCGCCCTGCGCGGCACGGCCCCCGAGGCGTACATCGGCGACTCCACCCGCCCCGAGACGGTCCGCACCCGCACCCTGGTCGAGGAGACCTCCCGCGTCTTCCGCGCCCGCGTGGTCAACCCCAAGTGGATCGAGGCGATGCGCCGCCACGGCTACAAGGGCGCCTTCGAGCTGGCCGCCACCGTCGACTACCTCTTCGGCTACGACGCCACCACGGGCGTCATGGCCGACTGGATGTACGACAAGCTGACCGAGACCTACGTCCTGGACCCGGCCAACCGCGAGTTCCTCCAGGAGGCCAATCCCTGGGCGCTGCACGGGATCGCCGAGCGCTTGCTGGAGGCGGAGTCCCGGGGAATGTGGGAGAAACCGGATCCCTCGGTCCTGGAAGCACTCCGCCAGGTGTACCTGGAGACGGAAGGCGACCTGGAGGGCGAGGACTGAGGACTCAGGCGGCGCAGCCGGAGCACAGGCCGTAGACCAGCAGCGAACCCGACATCCCGGGACGCAGCCCGGTCAGTTCCTCGATCCGGCTCACCGCGTCCACCAGAGGGGCGCTGGCCAGGTCGGAGACGTGGCCGCACCGCTGACACACGGTGTGGTGGTGCGGCTCGTCGGTGATGCCGTACCGCGTGGGTCCCGGCCCCGGCACCGCGTGGACCACGCCGAGCGCGGTCAGGGTCTCCAGGGAGCGGTACACCGTGGTGGAGTGGTGGCCTTCGCCCGTGTGCTCCAGGCGGGCGTGGATCTCCGTGGCGGTGAGGTGCTGCCCCGATTCGCGCAGCAGGGCCAGGATCCTCAGCCGGCCGTGCGTGCAGCGCAGGCCGTGCCGCCGCAGCAGCGAACGGGGATCCGGCAGCTCTGTCATGTCGTCGTGCACTGCCCGCGCGTTCCGGTCCACACCACTGCCTCTCCAGGGCAGGCGGAGGACGCTGGCCCGGAGAGGCTGTCCCCATCTGCCGTTGTACGACGGCCACAGTCTCCGGCAGACTATTGCGCATCACTCGCAACAGCAAAAGACTGGCGGAAGCAGTAGGCTGTGCGACACCGGGCCTAGGACCAATGCCTGATCAACAATCACCGCTGCTGCTGTTAGCGTGCAGTTGCACATCAGTGGCAATAACGTCGGAGGATGTTGGACATGGCGGTGTACACGCTCCCGGAGCTTCCCTACGACTACTCGGAGCTCGAGCCGGTCATCAACCCGCAGATCATCGAGCTGCACCACGACAAGCACCACGCGGCGTACGTCAAGGGGGCCAACGACACGCTGGAGCAGCTCGCGGAGGCGCGGGACAAGGAGCAGTGGGGCTCGATCAACGGTCTGGAGAAGAACCTGGCCTTCCACCTCTCCGGGCACATCCTGCACTCGATCTACTGGCACAACATGACGGGCGACGGCGGCGGTGAGCCGCTGGAGAAGGACGGCGTGGGCGAGCTCGCGGACGCGATCGCCGAGTCGTTCGGCTCCTTCGCCGGCTTCAAGGCGCAGCTCACCAAGGCCGCCGCGACCACCCAGGGCTCCGGCTGGGGCGTGCTGGCCTACGAGCCGCTGAGCGGCCGGCTGATCGTCGAGCAGGTCTACGACCACCAGGGCAACGTCGGCCAGGGTTCCGTGCCGATCCTGGTCTTCGACGCCTGGGAGCACGCCTTCTACCTGCAGTACAAGAACCAGAAGGTCGACTTCATCGACGCCATGTGGGCCGTCGTCAACTGGCAGGACGTGGCGAAGCGTTACGAGGCCGCCAAGGCCCGCGCCGACGTGCTGCTGCTGAACCCCTGAGCCTCTGAAGCGTCCTGCCTCGTGATCGTCTTCTCACCCTTCGCGGCGGCAGGCGGAATGAGGGAAGCCCCCGCGAGGACGTGACTCGCGGGGGCTTCCTGCGCGCTCGGCTGGGCGTGCGGGCCTTTGGGTTACTGACCAGCGGAGGTTTCCGCGCCGAGGCGCTGCAGGCGGCCGACACTCTCCGGCCGGGCTCCGCGCCGGAGGTGGCGGCTGCGGCAGCTTCTGCTCGTGCACGTCCTCACCACCCGGGGTCCTCCCGGGGAGGCCGCTGTCGCCTGACAGCCGGATCACCGCCACCGCCCTTCGCGCGGCGGCGGATTCCGTCCGCGCCACCGCGCGACGGGATCTCTCCCTCCCCCGTGCGTCCGCCGCCGGTCACCGTGCCGTGCCCGGACCGGCGCCCGGGACCCACGAAAGACAAGAGGACCATGACCCCTGCCCTGCCCGCCGTGACCGACGAGACGGTCGACCGCCTGGTTTTGCGCGAGGCGCTGACCTGCGACTTCTTTCACGTGTTTCGGTCCTGCATGTTTCGCGATGACAGATCACGTGACGTGCGTGTCACTCGAAGACTCCGAGCCCGGCCAGAAGTCCCAGAAAAGTCCCAGGGCTGTCCGGAGACCTCCCCCTGTCCCGCGTCAGTGCAGGTCAGGAGGGGATTCGCGCTGCTTCTTCCTAGAGCTTTCAGATGTCCCGGAAGATCTCGATCTGCGCCCCGATCGAGTTCAGCCGCTCCGCCAGGTCCTCGTATCCGCGGTTGATGACGTACACGTTGCGCAGGACCGACGTGCCCTCCGCCGCCATCATCGCCAGCAGGACCACCACGGCCGGGCGCAGCGCCGGCGGGCACATCATCTCCGCGGCGCGCCAGCGGGTCGGGCCCTCGACCAGGACGCGGTGCGGGTCGAGGAGCTGGAGGCGGCCGCCGAGGCGGTTGAGGTCGGTCAGGTAGATGGCGCGGTTGTCGTAGACCCAGTCGTGGATGAGGGTCTTGCCCTGGGCCACCGCCGCGATCGCCGCGAAGAACGGGACGTTGTCGATGTTCAGGCCCGGGAACGGCATCGGGTGGATCTTGTCGATCGGCGCCTCCAGCTTGGAGGGGCGGACGGTGAGGTCCACCAGGCGCGTACGGCCGTTGTCGGCGAAGTACTCCGGTGTGCGGTCGTGGTCGAGGCCCATCTCCTCCAGGACCGCCAGCTCGATCTCCAGGAACTCGATGGGGACCCGGCGGACCGTCAGCTCCGACTCCGTCACCACGGCCGCGGCCACCAGGCTCATCGCCTCGACCGGGTCCTCGGAGGGGGAGTAGTCCACGTCGACGTCGATGGTGGGCACGCCGTGCACGGTGAGGGTGGTGGTGCCGATGCCGTCGACCTTGACGCCCAGCGCCTCCAGGAAGAAGCACAGGTCCTGGACCATGTAGTTGGAGGAGGCGTTGCGGATGACGGTGGTGCCGTCGTGCCGGGCGGCGGCCAGCAGCGCGTTCTCGGTGACGGTGTCCCCGCGCTCGGTCAGCACGATCGGGCGGTCGGGGGCGACGGAGCGGTCGACCACCGCGTGGTACTGGCCCTCCGTCGCGGCGATGTCGAGGCCGAACCGGCGCAGCGCGATCATGTGCGGCTCGACGGTGCGCGTACCGAGGTCGCAGCCGCCGGCGTACGGCAGCATGAAGCGGTCCAGGCGGTGCAGCAGCGGGCCGAGGAACATGATGATGGAGCGGGTGCGGCGGGCGGCGTCCGCGTCGATGGACGCGAGGTCCAGCTCGGCCGGCGGCACGATCTCCAGGTCGACACCGTCGTTGATCCAGCGGGTGCGTACGCCGATGGAGTTCAGCACCTCCAGGAGGCGGTAGACCTCCTCGATGCGGGCGACGCGGCGCAGCACGGTGCGCCCCTTGTTGAGCAGGGAGGCGCACAGCAGTGCCACGCACGCGTTCTTGCTCGTCTTGACGTCGATGGCGCCGGAGAGCCGGCGGCCGCCCACCACGCGCAGGTGCATCGGGCCGGCGTAGCCCAGCGAGACGATCTCGCTGTCCAGGGCCTCACCGATCCGGGCGATCATCTCAAGGCTGATGTTCTGGTTGCCGCGCTCGATCCGATTGACGGCGCTCTGGCTGGTGTTGAGCGCCTCGGCGAGCTGAGCCTGCGTCCACCCGCGATGCTGCCGGGCGTCACGGATGAGCTTGCCGATGCGTACGAGGTAGTCGTCTGACATGAGGATGAGGTTATCTCAGATATGAGATGGCGCCTCTTGGGGGGTCCATTCGGGTGATGGTCGGGTGATGTGACGTCAGTATCCCCTGGTGCGGCGGGTCTGGCGGGTCCGGCGCCATCCGAAAGGTCCGGGCAAATCCATCGATGTCGTACGACGTCCCGTACTGCTGCGCGTGTACCGGGGGCCGTTCCTGCTGCCGGTGGTGATGGACCACGACCGTTTGTTGATGTTCAGCCGTACTCCCGGAAGGATCCGAAAGCTCTTGCGAAACGTGAGCGGCATTCCTGTGTCCCTTCCCGTTCCGAACTGACTCCGTCTCAGTCGGTTACCCCGTCCGGGCGCAAAGATGGCGCCGGACCGCGGCGCGGCGGAGGGTGGGGGTGGCGCACCGGGCCGGGCGTACCGGGCGTACCGGGCCGGGCGCACCGGGCCCGGGCATGACCATTCGGCCCTTGTGTACTAGAGTTATCTCGACATCGAGATATCTGCCGAGGCGCACCGCAGCCGCCACCCTGGTAAGGGCTACCTAACTTAGCCTTACCTCAGCGGATAGGCCAGGGCGGCGTGGCGGCAGGATGCGGTGGTACGCGCACATCAATGAAGGAGACTGTCGTGTCGGCGAACAGCTTCGACGCCCGCAGCACGCTGCAGGTGGGCGACGAGTCGTACGAGATCTTCCGGCTGGACAAGGTCGAGGGCTCCGCGCGCCTTCCCTACAGCCTGAAGGTGCTGCTGGAGAACCTGCTCCGCACCGAGGACGGCGCGAACATCACCGCCGACCACATCCGCGCCCTGGGCGGCTGGGACTCCCAGGCCCAGCCGTCGCAGGAGATCCAGTTCACGCCGGCCCGCGTGATCATGCAGGACTTCACCGGCGTTCCCTGCGTCGTGGACCTCGCCACCATGCGCGAGGCCGTCAAGGAGCTCGGCGGCGACCCGAACAAGATCAACCCGCTCTCCCCGGCCGAGATGGTCATCGACCACTCCGTCATCGCCGACAAGTTCGGCACCAACGACGCCTTCAAGCAGAACGTCGACCTGGAGTACGGCCGCAACCGCGAGCGCTACCAGTTCCTGCGCTGGGGCCAGACCGCCTTCGACGACTTCAAGGTCGTCCCGCCCGGCACCGGCATCGTCCACCAGGTGAACATCGAGCACCTGGCCCGTGTCGTCATGGTCCGTGACGGCAAGGCCTACCCCGACACCCTGGTCGGCACCGACTCGCACACCACCATGGTCAACGGCCTCGGCGTCCTCGGCTGGGGCGTCGGCGGCATCGAGGCCGAGGCCGCCATGCTCGGCCAGCCGGTCTCCATGCTGATCCCGCGCGTCGTCGGCTTCAAGCTCACCGGCGAGCTGACGCCCGGCACCACCGCCACCGACCTCGTGCTCACCATCACCGAGATGCTGCGCAAGCACGGCGTCGTCGGCAAGTTCGTCGAGTTCTACGGCGAGGGTGTGGCGGCCACGAGCCTCGCCAACCGCGCCACCATCGGCAACATGTCGCCGGAGTTCGGCTCCACCGCCGCGATCTTCCCGATCGACGACGAGACCCTGAACTACATGCGCCTGACCGGCCGCAGCGACCAGCAGGTCGCGCTGGTCGAGGCGTACGCCAAGGAGCAGGGCCTCTGGCTGGACCCGCAGGCCGAGCCGGACTTCTCCGAGAAGCTCGAGCTGGACCTGTCCACGGTCGTCCCGTCGATCGCCGGCCCGAAGCGCCCGCAGGACCGCATCGTCCTCGCGAACGCCGCCGAGCAGTTCAAGGTCGACGTCCGCAACTACGTCAACGACGAGTACGAGGCCAGCAAGGAGTCCTTCCCTGGCTCCGACGCCCCGTCCACCATCCCGAACGGCGCCCCGTCCAACCCGGTCCAGGTCACCGCCGCCGACGGCACGACCTACGAGCTGGACCACGGCGCGGTGACGGTCGCGGCCATCACCTCCTGCACCAACACCTCCAACCCGTACGTCATGGTCGCCGCCGCCCTGGTGGCCAAGAAGGCGGTGGAGAAGGGCCTGACCCGCAAGCCGTGGGTCAAGACCACCCTCGCCCCGGGCTCCAAGGTCGTCACCGACTACTTCGAGAAGGCGGGCCTCACCCCGTACCTCGACAAGGTCGGCTTCAACCTCGTCGGCTACGGCTGCACCACCTGCATCGGCAACTCCGGCCCGCTGCCGGAGGAGGTCTCCAAGGCGGTCAACGACCATGACCTCGCCGTCACCTCGGTGCTCTCCGGCAACCGCAACTTCGAGGGCCGGATCAACCCCGACGTCAAGATGAACTACCTGGCGTCCCCGCCGCTGGTCGTCGCCTACGCGATCGCCGGCTCCATGAAGGTGGACATCACCAAGGAGGCCCTCGGCACCGACACCGACGGCAACCCGGTCTACCTGAAGGACATCTGGCCCTCCGAGGCCGAGGTCAACGACGTCGTCGCCAACGCGATCGGCGAGGACATGTTCTCCAAGTCCTACGCCGACGTCTTCGCCGGTGACGCCCAGTGGCAGGCGCTGCCCGTCCCGACCGGCGACACCTTCGAGTGGGACGGCGAGTCCACCTACGTGCGCAAGCCCCCGTACTTCGAGGGCATGGGCATGGAGCCGGCCCCGGTCGAGGACATCACCGGCGCCCGCGTGCTCGCCAAGCTGGGCGACTCGGTCACCACCGACCACATCTCCCCGGCCGGTGCCATCAAGGCCGACACCCCGGCCGGCAAGTACCTCACGGAGCACGGCATCGAGCGCCGCGACTTCAACAGCTACGGCTCGCGCCGCGGCAACCACGAGGTCATGATCCGCGGTACGTTCGCCAACATCCGCCTGCGCAACCAGATCGCGCCGGGCACCGAGGGCGGCTACACCCGCGACTTCACGCAGGACGGCGGTCCGGTGTCGTTCATCTACGACGCCTCCCGCAACTACATCGAGCAGGGCACCCCGCTGGTCGTCCTGGCCGGCAAGGAGTACGGCTCCGGTTCGTCCCGCGACTGGGCGGCCAAGGGCACGGCCCTCCTCGGCGTCAAGTTCGTCATCGCCGAGTCCTACGAGCGCATCCACCGCTCGAACCTCATCGGCATGGGCGTCCTGCCGCTGCAGTTCCCGGAGGGCCAGACCGCGTCCTCCCTCGGCCTGACCGGCGAGGAGTCCTTCTCCGTCTCCGGCGTCACCGAGCTGAACGACGGCACCACCCCGCGCACGGTGAAGGTCACCACCGACACGGGCGTCGAGTTCGACGCGGTCGTCCGCATCGACACCCCCGGTGAGGCCGACTACTACCGCAACGGCGGCATCCTGCAGTACGTGCTGCGCAGCCTGATCCGCAAGTAAGCGGTCCGGCAGGGCAGTCGAGGGCCGTATCCCCGGTGACGGGGATACGGCCCTCGCCGTTGCCGCCGTTGTACGCTGAGGTCTCACCGGATGACGGGGGTGGCGGTGGGCCGCACGGAACGCATGCGTCTTGTCCTGACCGGCGGTCAGGACAGCGACCAGGAAGAACTCGACCGGCTCACACTCCGGTTGCGCGAGCGGCTGCTCGAACTGGACGTCGACGACGTCGAACCGGTCCGCTCCGGGGACGTCCCCGACGGAGCGAAACCCGTGGACGCGCTCGCCGTCGGCGCGCTCGCCGTGACCCTCGCCCCCATCGCGCTGCGCTCGGTGCTCGACCTGGTGCGGACCTGGATCGAGAACCGTCCGGTGCGCACGGTCAACGTCACCCTGGGCGAGGACAGCCTGGACCTCGAGGCCGTCTCCTCCGCCGACCAGCGGCGGATCGTCGACGCCTTCCTGGCCGCGCACGCTCCCGAGGCGGAACCGGCCGACGGCCAGGGTGAGTGAGGGACGTACGACCGTGTCCGCGGGACGCTACGCCCTGCTCGTCGCGACGGGCCGGTACGACAACGAGGAGCTGCGGCGGCTGCGGTCGCCCGCCGGCGACGCCCAGGCGCTGGCGGAGGTGCTCGAGGACCCGGAGATCGGCGACTTCGAGGTGAGCATGGTCGTCGACGGCAGCCATCGGGAAGTGACCCGGGCCATCGAGCACTTCTTCCTCGACCGCCGCCGGGACGACCTGCTCCTGCTGCACGTCTCCTGCCACGGTCTCAAGAACGACAGCGGCGAACTGCACTTCGCCGCCGGGGACACCGACCGGCGGCTGCTCGCCTCCACGTCCGTCCCCGCCCTGTTCGTGCACGAGCGGATGCGCGCCTGCCGGGCCCGGTCGATCGTCCTGCTCCTGGACTGCTGCTACAGCGGCGCCTTCCTGGCCGGCGGCAAGGGCGACACCACGGTCCACGTCGGTGACGAACTGGCGGGACACGGCCGCGCGGTGCTCACCGCGACCAACCGCACCGAGTACGCCTGGGAGGACGGGCGGCTCACCGAACTGGACCCGGAGCCGGAGTCGGAGTCGTCCCGGTTCACCAGGGCCGTGATCAGGGGACTCGGCACCGGTGAGGCGGACCGTGACGGGGACGGCCTGATCGGCGTGCACGAACTGTACGACTACGTGTTCGACGAACTGCAGAAGTCCCCTGTGCCGCAACACCCCTTGATGTGGGCCGAGTTGGAACGCCGGGTCGTGGTGGCGCGGGCGGCACGGCCGGCGCTGCCGACGCCGCCCGATCAGGCGAGGCCGTCGGTGCCCGGACCCCCCGCGAGCCCGGTGTCACCGCTGCTCGTCCTCACCGGGGCGCTGTCCCACCTGATGTGCATGGAGGACGCGCGGAGTCGTCACCAGTTCGCGACCGTGCTGGGCGAGCGGCTGTCCCGACGGATCGATCTGCGGGGTGTCCGGCAGCGCGAGGACGTGGTCGCGATCGTACGGACGGCGCTGAACCAGGACGACGGAGAGGGCCTCCTGCTGTCGACGGTCGCCCTCTTCGAGGGGCAGGCCGCGGCCGACGATCTGCGGGCGCGGCTGGAGCCGGCCGGCACTTCACCGGCCTGCGGCTCGTCGCCGGAGCGGTTCCTGCTGCTGGAACTCGTCGAGGCGCTCTGCGGGCTGTCGTGCATGGAGGACCCCCAGGGCCGCCTCCTGTTCGCGACGCTGCTCGGTGACCACATCGGCCGCCCGGTCGATCTCAGGGGCATCCGGCTCCGGGAGGACGTGGTGGGCATCGTGCGGTCCGCGCTCGACGTCCCCGGCGGGAAAGGCGTGTTGGCGCAGGTGGTCCGGCTCTGCGAAGGAGCGCCGGCCGGTGACCGCGTCGAGCGGCTGATCGACGCCCCGGACTGACCCACCGGTACGACTCCCCGGTGCGGCAACCGTTTACAAGCGCGCTGCCCCGCGCTACCTTCCCCTCACGGGGAGGTGGGAGCGCTCCCATGCTCAGGTGGACCGGAACCCGCCGTTGGGACACTCCCACCTCGCCCCTCCACGCACTCCTGCATGATCCGTCAACCCCACAGTCGCGGACAGGTGTGTCATGATCACAACAAGACCGGGGAGCGGGTCCGCTCCCCGCTCAGCGCTCCCCACCCGCACCCGAGCCCTCTTCCTCGTCCTGGTCTCCCTGCTCGCCACCATCCCGGCCGTCGGCCTGGTCGTGACGGCGGGCGGTGAGGCCGAAGCCCACGGCACGCCGATGAAGCCCGGCAGCCGCACCTTCCTGTGCTGGCAGGACGCGTTGACCGACACCGGTGAGATCAAGCCGGTCAACCCGGCCTGCAGGACCGCCGCCCAGGTCAGCGGCACCACCCCCTTCTACAACTGGTTCTCCGTCCTGCGCTCCGACGGCGCCGGCCGCACCCGCGGCTTCGTGCCCGACGGGCAGCTGTGCAGCGGCGGGAACACCAACTTCACCGGCTTCGACACGCCCGGCGCCGACTGGCCGCTCACCCACCTCACCTCGGGCGCGACCGTCGACTTCTCCTACAACGCCTGGGCCGCGCACCCGGGCTGGTTCCACGTGTACATCACCAAGGACGGCTTCGACCCGACGAGCACCCTCACCTGGGCCGACATGGAGGAGGAGCCCTTCCTCTCCGTCGACCACCCGCCGCTCAACGGGTCCCCGGGCACCGTCGAGGCCGACTACCGCTGGAGCGGACAGCTCCCCGGGGGCAAGTCCGGCCGGCACATCATCTACATGGTCTGGCAGCGCTCGGACAGCCAGGAGACCTTCTACTCCTGCTCGGACGTCGTCTTCGACGGCGGCAACGGCGAGGTGACCGGTGTCAAGGACCCCGGCGACCCGACCGACCCCGACCCCGTTCCGGGGGAGTGCACCGCCACCCGCAGCACCACGGGCAGCTGGAGCGGCGGCTACCAGTCCCAGGTGACCGTCACCAACAGCGGTGACGTGCCGATGCTGGGCTGGATGGTCGACTGGACCCTCCCGGCGGGCCAGAGCGTCGACAGCCTGTGGAGCGGCAACGCCACCTACGACGGCCAGGACGTGATGGTCCACAACGCCGACTACAACGGCTCCCTCGATCCGGGGGAGAGCGCGACGTTCGGCTATGTGGTCTCCGGCTCGGGCGGTGACAGTACGACGACCCTGCCCTGCCGGGTCGGCTGAACCGCCCCGTGGGCGGCCCCGATGGCGTGTCCGGTCGTCATCGGTGCCGCCCACGCACCCCGTCAGCCACCCAGCAGCGAAGCGAGCCAGCCCAGTTGGCGCCGTACGTGCACCGCGTCCCCGCCCTCGTGCCCGTTGAAGGGATAGGCGTGGAGCACCTTGGCCGGATCGCCGGCCGCGCGTTCCGCGTACCGGTTGAACGCCGCGTACGCCCCGCTCGGCGGGCAGACCGTGTCGCGCAGCCCGACCCCGAAGTGGGCCGGGGCGTGCGCGCGCCGGGCGAAGGACACGCCCTCGACGTAGGAGAGGGTGCGGTAGGCGGCCTCCTCGGCGCCCCGGTGCACCGAGAGGTAGGCGGTGATCTCGCCGTACGGGGGCACGTCGGTGAGGTCCAGGGCGCGGTGGATGCCGCACAGCAGAGGGGCGGTGACCAGGAGCGCCGCCAGATCCGGTACGAGGCCCGCCACGGCCAGCGCGAGTCCTCCCCCCTGGCTGTTGCCCACGGCCGCGACGCGGCCCGCGTCCACCCCCGGCAGCGCGCGTACGGCGGCCACCGCGCGCACCGCGTCGGTGATCAGCCGGCGGTAGTGGTGGTCCCTCGGGTCGAGCAGACCGCGGACCGCCGGACCGGGGCCGCCCGGCGCCAGGGCGTGCGGGTCGGGGGTGTCGCCGCCGCAGCCGTACTGGTCGCCCTGGCCCCGGTTGTCCATCAGCAGATGCGCGTACCCGGCGTTCACCCAGGTCAGCCGCTCGTGCGGCAGGCCGCGTCCGCGTCCGTAACCCGCGAACTCCACCACCGCCGGAAGGGGTTCGGTCACGTTCGCGGGAAGGCTGAACCAGGCGCGCACCGGGTCGCCGGCGAAGCCGCGGAACGTCACGTCCCAGGTCTCGGTGAGCCGCAGCCCGTTCACCACCGGCCTCACCGAGACCAGCGGGTCCCCCTCGGCCGACGCCTCCTTCAGCGTGTGCTCCCAGAACGCGTCGAAGTCGGCGGGCTCCTCGATCTCCGGTCGGTAGTGCTCCAGTTCAGCCGGGGGCAGGTCGAACGCGGGCACGGGGCACCTCGCAGAGTCGAAACGGAGTCGAACGGGCAGTACGGCCGATCGTTGCGGGAACGCACCAGAAAGTTTTGGGGACGTTAACAGATCAAGACCCGTTTCCACAGCCGTGCGTACCGGATCCGTCGCCGCCGCGACCTCTTGAATTTCCGCCACGCACCACCCATTGACACCGCTTACCACTGCTCATAGGTTGCCGCGAAGTTACCGGTAGGGGCACGAAACTTTCGGTTCCGCGCCCTACGCACGGGAGGCCCGAGCAATGAGCACCTCCACCACGTCGGCTCCACCGCCGGGCACGCAGGACCCGCCGCCGACGAAGACACCCCCACGACGCACACGCTCACCCGCGCGCACCGGCTGGCGGCGCGCGCTGCGCAAGGACTGGCAGTTGTACTCGCTGGCCGTGCTGCCGCTGCTGTTCTTCCTGGTGTTCCGCTATCTGCCGATGATCGGCAACGTGATCGCGTTCCGCCGGTTCGAGCCGGGCGGTTCGGTCTTCGGCGAGTACTGGGTGGGACTGCGCTACGTCGAGATGTTCCTGTCCGACCCCACCTTCTGGCAGGTGTTCAGGAACACCCTGTGGATGGGCGGGCTCACGCTCGTCTTCTGCTTCCCGATCCCGATCGTCCTCGCCCTGCTGCTGAACGAGGTGCGCCGGAACTCCCTGAAGCGGTTCGTGCAGTCGGTGTCGTACCTGCCGCACTTCCTGTCGATCGTGATCGTCGCCGGCATCACGCTGCAGATGCTCGCCACGGACGGTCCGGTCAACCACGTCCTGGGCTGGTTCGGGCACGACCCGATCCGGTTCATCCAGGAACCCGGCTGGTTCCGCGCCGTCTACGTCGGCTCGGAGATCTGGCAGACCGCCGGCTGGGGCACGATCCTCTACCTCGCCGCGCTCACCACCATCGACGAGGACCTGTACGAGGCCGCCCGCATCGACGGCGCGGGCCGCTGGCGGCAGATCTGGCACGTCACCCTGCCCGGCATCCGCCCCACCATGATCACGCTGCTGATCCTCAACATCGGCACGTTCATGGCCGTCGGCTTCGAGAAGGTCCTGTTGCTCTACAACCCGCTGACGTATCCGACCGCCGACGTGATCTCCACGTACCTCTACCGGACCGGTGTGGAGTCCAACAGCTTCAGCTACGCCGCCGCGATCGGCCTGTTCGAGGCGGTCATCGGCCTGGTGCTCATCACCTCGGCCAACCAGCTGTCGCGCCGCACGGTGGGGACGAGCCTGTGGTGAGCGTCAGCCGGCCGACCCGCGGCCACCGCGTCTTCCAGGGCGTCAACGGCGTGATCCTCACGCTGGTCGTGCTGGTGACGCTGTACCCCTTCGTCAACATCATCGCCCGCTCGTTCAGCGGGGAGCGGCACATCCGCGCCGGTGAGGTGACGCTGTGGCCCAAGGGCTTCAACCTCACCACGTACGAGATCGTCTTCAACGACTCGATGTTCTGGCGCAACTACGGCAACACCGTCTTCTACACGGTGGTCTCCACCGCCGTCGCCATGGTGCTGACCACCTGCTACGCCTACGTCCTGTCGAAGAAGAACCTCAAGGGGCGCGGCGCCCTGGTCGGGATCGCCGTCTTCACCATGTTCTTCACCGGCGGACTGATCCCCAACTACGTCCTGATCACCAGCCTCGGCCTGAAGAACAGCGTGTGGGCGATCGCCCTGCCGAACGCGATCAGCGTCTTCAACCTGCTGGTGATGAAGGCCTTCTTCGAGAGCCTGCCGTCGGAGCTGGAGGAGGCCGCGCAGATCGACGGCCTCAGTACGTACGGCATCCTGCTGCGGATCGTGCTGCCGCTGTCGAAGGCGGTCGTCGCGACCATGATCCTCTTCTACGCGGTGTCCTTCTGGAACTCCTGGTTCTCGGCGTTCCTCTACATGGACCGCACCGAGTTGATGCCGGTCACGGTCTATCTGCGCAACCTGCTCGCGGGTGCCACGGGAGGCACCGGCGCCGGCGCGGCCACCGAGCAGCTCACCCAGGTCAACGCGAACATCCAGTCGGTCACGATCGTGCTCACCTCGCTGCCGATCCTCTGCCTCTACCCGTTCGTGCAGCGCTACTTCGTCTCGGGCGTGATGCTCGGCGCGGTCAAGGGCTGACGGCCGTAACCCCCTTCTCCTCCTCAACCCGCCGACGTACCAAGGGAGTCCCCTGTGAAGAACACCGGACAGCTGTCCCGGCGCCAGCTCCTCGGCGCCGCCGGATTCATCGGCATCGCCGCCCTCACCGGCTGCGGCAGCGGCGGTGACGGCGGCGACGACGCCAAGGACCTGTCGAAGAAGCGCGACGGCGCCATGAAGAAGTACCGGGCCGGCGAGCAGTTCAAGGCCACCGGGCCGCTGACCTTCTCCGTCCTGCACAACAACAACCCCGGCTACCCGATGAAGGACGACTGGCTGTTCTGGAAGGAGGTCACCCGGCGCACCGGCGTCACCTTCAAGGCCACCCCGGTCCCGCTGAGCGACTACGAGAAGAAGCGCAGCCTGCTCATCGGCGCGGGCGACGCCCCGCTCCTCATCCCCAAGACCTACCCGGGCGCGGAGACCGCGTTCGTCTCCTCGGGCGCGATCCTGCCGGTCAGCAAGTACGTGGACCTGATGCCCAACTTCCAGGACAAGGTCAGGAGATGGAACCTCCAGCCGGAGGTCGACTCGCTGCGCCAGTCCGACGGCAACTACTACCTGCTGCCCGGACTGCACGAGAAGGTGAAGCAGGGCTACTCGCTGTCCTTCCGCACCGACGTCCTGGACAAGCACGGCCTGGGCCTGCCCACCACCTGGGACGAGGTGTACACGACCTTCAAGGCGCTCAAGGAGGAGTACCCCGACCGCTACCCGTTCACCGACCGCTGGAGCACCAACACCCCCTTCCCCGCCGGCGCCCTGTTCCAGTACCTCGGCCAGGCGTACGGCGTGCGGGCCGGCTGGTCGTACCTGAACACCAGCTGGGACGCCAAGGCGCGGAAGTTCGCCTTCACCGGCGCCACGGACGCCTTCCGCCAGGTCGTCGAGTACCTGCACAAGCTGGTCGCCGAGAAGCTGATGGACCCCGAGAGCTTCACCCAGACCGACGACGAGGCGGTCAGGAAGCTGCTGGCGGAGAAGTCCTTCGCGATCAGCGCCAACCCGCAGGAGCTGGTGCAGAACTACCGCTACAACCTGGAGAAGCAGGTCAAGGGCGCCACCATCGAGATGATCCCGGTGCCGCTCGGCCCCGCCGGGCCGGTGGTCCTGGGCGGTGCCCGCCTGGAGAACGGCATGATGATCTCCGGAAAGGCCCTTGAGGGCGACGACTTCGTCGCCCTGATGCAGTTCGTGGACTGGCTCTGGTACTCCGACGCCGGCCAGGAGTTCTGCAAGTGGGGCGTGGAGAACACCACCTTCACCCGCTCCGGACCCGGACAGTACGGACTCAAGCCCGGCATCAGCCTCATGGGCTCCGACCCGGACGCCCCGAAGGACCTCCAGAAGGACTTCGGCTTCTCCAACGGCGTCTTCGCCTACGGCGGCAGCTGGGCCCTGGTCTCCTCCTCCTTCAGCCCCGACGAGAAGAAGTTCACCGACGCCATGGCGGCCCGCGAGCCGCTGCCCACCGACCCGCCGCACCCGCTGCGCGCCGAGGAGCAGGAGCAGGCCACCCTCTGGGACACCCCGCTGAAGGACCACGTCACCCAGAACGCCCTCCGGTTCGTCCTCGGCAAGCGCCCGCTCTCCGAATGGGACGACTACGTCAAGGAGCTGAAGGCCAAGAACATGGACCGGTTCATCGACCTGCACAACCAGGCCTACGAGCGGTTCAAGAAGGAGAACGCGTGATCAGCGTCCCCGACGCGCCGAACGGCCGGCTGTCCGACGCCTGGCGGGCCTGCGTCGGCACCGGCCGCCTCGACCTCGCCCTGCGCCGCGACTACCAGGACTCCCTCGCCCTGCTCCGGCGCGACATCGGCTTCCGGTACCTGCGCGGCCACGGCCTGCTCAGCGACGGCCTGGGCATCCACCGCCCCTACGAGTGGCAGGGCGCCCGCCGCACCCACCACTCGTTCACCTACCTCGACCAGGTGCTCGACGCCTGCCTCGGCCTCGGCATCCGCCCCTTCCTCGAACTCGGCTTCATGCCGGGCGCGCTGGCCTCGGGGGAGCAGACGGTCTTCTGGTGGAAGGGCAACGTCACCCCGCCCGCCGACGAGAAGGAGTGGACGGACCTGGTCCGCGCCACCCTCGCCCACCTCGTCGACCGCTACGGCGCCGACGAGGTGCGCACCTGGCCCGTCGAGGTGTGGAACGAGCCCGACCTGCCCGCCTTCTGGCCGGGCGCCGACGAGCAGGCGTACCACCGGCTGTACGAGGCGACCGCGCACGCCGTGAAGGAGGTGGACGCCGAGCTGAAGGTGGGCGGCCCGGCGGTCTCACCCGGCGCCGACGGCTGGATGGAGCGGTTCGCCGAGTTCGCCGAACGCCGGGACGTACCCGTCGACTTCGTCTCCCGGCACGCCTACAGCTCCGGGCCCGCCCAACACGTCCCGTTCGGCGTCCACCAGACACTCGCCCCGGCGAGCGACCTCCTCGACCAGTTCGCCGAGCCCCGCCGGTCCCTGAAGGGCACCCGGCTGGAGGGCCTGCCCGTCCACATCACCGAGTTCAACTCCTCCTACCGCCCCGACAACCCCGTCCACGACACCGCCTTCCACGCCGCGTACATGGCCCCGGTCGTGACGGCCGGCGGCGACCACGCCGACTCCTTCTCCTACTGGACGTTCAGCGACGTCTTCGAGGAGGCCGGCATCCCGACCGCGCTCTTCCACGGCGGCTTCGGCCTGCTCACCCACCGCCAACTGCGCAAACCCACCTACCACCTCTACGCCTTCATGGCCCGCACGGGGGAGGAGCGACTGGCGCGGGGCGACGACCACTTGGTGACCCGGCACGCCGACGGCCGGGTCACCGTCCTCGCCTGGGCCCCCGTCGACCCGACAGGAGAGACACCCGGCCCGGACCGGCACACCCTGCGCCTGTCCCTGCCGGTCGGCACCGCCCCGCGCGGCGAGGTGTTCGTCCGCCGCTCCTCGGTCGACGAGGAGCGCGGCAACGCCTACACCGCCTGGCGGCACATGGGCAGCCCCCGCTCCCCGAAGCCGGGGCAGCTCGACGTCCTGCACGAGGCCTCCGAACCCGCCCGCGCCCACCGGCGGCTGCCGGTCGAGGACGGCCGCGCCGACCTCGACCTCACTCTGGCCCGCCACGAGATCACCCTCGTCGAGCTGACCCCGGTCGACGACGAGACCCCGCCCTGGTGGGACGAGCGGCGGCTGCTCGGCCGGGAGGTGCCGTGAGCACCGTACGGGCCGACGCGTTCGGCACCGGGGCGCTCTCCCGGGCCGCCGCGCTGATCCACACGCTCGTCACCGTCGAGGCCCTGCTGCTGCTCACCGCGGCGCCGGGCCTCGCCGGCCTCTTCCTCCTCGCACCCGACCCCGCCAACCTCCCCCTCGCCGCCCTCTGCCTGCTGCCCCTGGGCCCGGCCGCCTCCGCCGCCCTCCACGCCCTGCACCACCGCAGCCGCGACCTCACCGACCTCCACCCGGCCCGCGCCTTCCTGCGCGGCTGGCGACTGGGCGCCCTCCCCGTGCTGAGGCTGTGGGCACCACTGCTCGCCTGGCTCACGGTGATCGCCTTCACCCTCACCCACTTCTCCGCCGCCGGACTCCCCGGCTGGTGGGCGGCGCTCCTCGCGCTGATCGGCACGGGCTCCCTCCTGTGGGGCGCGCACGCCCTGGTCCTCACCACCCTGTTCACCTTCCGCACCCGCGACACCGCCCGCCTCGCCGCCTACTTCCTGCTGCGGCACCCCCGCGCCACCCTCGGCGCCCTCTCGCTGCTGATCCTGACGGCCGCCGGCACCGCCCTGCTCACCGAGGCCCTGCCCGCCCTGCTCGCCGCCCCCCTGCTGCTGTCCCTGCTGCACAGCAGCCGCCCGGTGATCGCCGAGACCCAGGAGGACTTCACCGCATGACCCCGCCCCGCACCCCGAAGATCCCCTACGGCGGCGACTACAACCCCGAGCAGTGGCCGGAGGAGGTGTGGGACGAGGACCACCGCCTGTTCACCCGGGCCGGCATCGACACGCTCACCGTCGGTGTCTTCTCCTGGTCCCTCACCCAGCCCGCCGAGGACACCTACGACTTCACCGTCCTGGACCGGATCCTCGACCGCGCCGCCGCCGAGGGCCGCCGGGTCTGCCTCGCCACCGGCACCGCAGCCCTCCCGCCCTGGCTGGCGAAGCGTCACCCGGAGGTCAACCGCACCGACTTCGAGGGCCGCCGCCACCGCTACGGCCAGCGCCACAACTTCTGCCCCGGCTCACCGGTGTACAAGCGTGCCGCCTCAGCCCTGGCCGGCCGCCTCGCCGAACGGTACGCAGGCCATCCCGCCGTACTCGCCTGGCACATCAACAACGAGTACGGCGGCGCCTGTTACTGCGACCTGTGCGCCGACGCCTTCCGCGCCTGGCTGCGCGAGCGCCACGGCACCCTGGACGCCCTCAACGACGCCTGGTGGACGACGTTCTGGTCGCACCGCTACACCGACTGGGACCAGATCGAGCCGCCCAGCGCCCTCACCGAGCACTGGCGCGGACCCGACCACACCGCCTTCCAGGGCATCACCCTGGACCACCACCGCTTCACCACGGACGCCCTGCTCGGCTGCTTCCTCGCCGAGAAGGAGGCGATCCGCGCCCATGACCCGGACACGCCGGTCACCACCAACTTCATGGGCATGTTCCGCCCGCTCGACTACCACCGCTGGGCGCCCCACCTCGACTTCGCGTCCTGGGACAGCTACCCGCCCCTGGACGCCCCGCCCACCGTCGCCGCCCTCGCCCACGATCTGATGCGCGGCCTCAGGGACGGCGCCCCCTTCTGGCTGATGGAGCAGACCCCGTCCACCACCGCCTGCCGCGACGTCAACCCGCTGCGCCGCCCCGGCGAGCTGCGCCTGGCCACGTACCAGGCCGTCGCCCACGGCGCGGACGCCGCCCTCTACTTCCAGATGCGCGCCTCACGCGGCGCCTGCGAGAAGTACCACGGCGCGGTCATCGGCCACGCGGGACGGGACGACACCCGCGTCTTCCGGGAGGTCGCCGAGGTGGGGGAGGAGCTGGAGACCCTGGGCGGCGCGACGCTCGGCGCCCGCACCCCCGCCCGCACCGCCCTCCTCTTCGACTGGGACAGCTGGTGGGCCCTGGAGATGTCCGACGGCCCCTCCCGGCTGGTCCGCTACCAGGAGGTGGTCCACGCCTACTACCGGGCCGCCCGCGAGGCCGGCGCCGACGTGGACGTCGTCCCGGTCACCGCCGACCTCACCCCGTACGACGTGGTCCTCGCCCCCGTGCTGCACATGGTCAAGGGCGATCTCGCGGCCCGCCTGGAGGCCGTCACCGCGCGCGGCGGGACCGTGCTGGCGACGTTCCTCTCCGGCCGCGTCGACGAGCACGACCGGGCCTTCCCCACCGACGTGCCCGGACCGCTCGCCCCTCTGATGGGCATCCGGATCGACGAATGGGACGCGCGCCAGGAGGAGGTCGTGAACCCCGTACACCTGGGAGACCTCACCGCCGACGCCCGTCTGGTCTTCGAGATCGTGCAGCCGCGCGGCGCCGAACCGGTCGGCACGTACGGCGCCGACTTCTACGCCGGAACCCCGGCCGTCACCCGCCACCGCGTCGGCGAGGGCGAGGCGTGGTACGTCGCCACGGCCCTCGACCGGCCGGGCGTCGACCACGTGGTCCGCCGGATCCTCGCCCGCCACGACCTCGTCGGCCCGTACGCCGGCCACACCGCCGTCGAGACCGCGGCCCGCGTGGCCCCCGACGGCACCCGCCTGCTCTTCCTCCTCAACCACGCACCGGAACCGGCCCGCTTGACGGCCCACGCCCCGGCCACCGACCTGCTCACCGGCAAACACACCGAGCGGGACGAGCCGTTCACCCTCGACCCGCTCGGCGTGGCGGTCCTGCGCCTTCAGTAGATGATCCGCCCCCGCCCGTCCGGCACCCCGGACTTGCGCAGGAAGTAGCTGTTGACCTGGTCGCGCCACTCACGGGCGCTGCGCAGCTGCTCCTCGAACCGCTCGGCCACGCGCGCATGACGTGCCGGTTCCACCAGGTCCGCGAGGCCCGCCCACACCCGGCGGGCCTCCTCGGCCTCCTCCACACCCTCGAAGTGCGTGTCGTAGATGTGCTGGATCACCGTCTTCCCGCTGCGCAGCACATGCCCGTACGGAACGTGGTGGAAGAACAGCAGCAGTTCGTCGGGGCAGGTCTTCGGCGACTCGTACACCTCGGCCCACGGCTCGGCGTACTGACCGGCGTACCCGGTGCCGGCCGCCGTGGTGCGGTCCACGCCGACACCGTCACGGTCGGCGAAGTGGTAGGTGCCCCAGGGACTGTACTCGTAGCCGTCGACGCTCGGCCCGTAGTGGTGCCCCGGCTGCACCATGAAGCCCACGCCGAGCGGCGCGGTGTACTTCTCGTACGTCGACCAGGAGCCGTCGAGCACCGAGTGCAGCCCGTCGACCAGCCGTTGCTCCGCCCCCGGGTGGGTCAGCGCGATCCACTCGCCGAGGACGGCCCGCGGATCCGCCGCCGGGTCCCAGGCCAGCCGCCCGAAGGCGTAGAGGTTGGCCTGGGCGAGCGGATGACCGGTCCAGAACGGGTCGTCGCCGGCGTTCGACACGGCCACAAGACCGTCCGCCAGCCGCCCGGCGCTCACCTCACCGTCCGGCCGGAACCGCAGCGCCTCGCTCCACATCGGACCCAGCCAGCACGCGTGCCGCTGCTGCCCCGTGTACTCCTGCGTGACCTGGAGCTCCACCGCGAGCCGCGTGCCCGGCATGGCGCCGATCAGCGGGGAGACCGGCTCGCGCACCTGGAAGTCCATCGGCCCGTGCTTGACCTGGAGCACCGCGTTCGCCGCGAACTCCCCGTCCAGCGGGGTGAAATGGTCGTACGCGGCCCGCGCCCGGTCGGTGCTCCGGTCCCGCCAGTCCTGGTGGTGGTCGTAGACGAACGCCCGCCAGTGCACCGTGCCGCCGTACGGCTCCAGCGCGGCGGCCAGCATGTTGGCGCCGTCGGCGTGCGAGCGGCCGTAGGCGAACGGGCCGGGCTGCCCCTCCGAGTCGGCCTTCACGACGTACCCGCCGAAGTCGCCGATCTCCTCGTACACCCGGCGGGTCGCCTCCGCCCACCAGCTGCGCACCGCCCCGTCCAGCGGGTCGGCGGTGGGCAGCCCGCCCAGCACCATCGGCGCGGAGAAGGTGACCGACAGGTGGGTGCGGATGCCGTACGGACGCAACACGTCGGCGATCGCGGCCACTTCACCGATCCGGTCGGTGAGCAGACGCGCCTCGGTCGCGTGCACGTTGACGTTGTTGACGGCGACGGCGTTGATCCCGCACGCGGCGAGCAGCCTGCCGTACGCCCGCACCCGCTCCAGATCACCGCGCGCCCGGCCATCGACCCAGAACAGCGAACCGCCCGCGTAGCCGCGCTCGACCTGGCCCATGACCGGGTGCACGGCCACGTTGTCCCAGTGGTCCAGCATGCGTGAGGCGTACGCCGGACGGTGCTCCTCGCGGGCCCGCTCACCGGTGAAGGCGGCCTCTCCGAGCCGTACGACGTGGAACAGGCCGTACAGCAGCCCGCGTCCGCCGGACGCGGTGACGGTCGTGACGCCGTCCCGGCGCATCAGCGCGAAACCCTCGTCATCCAGCCCGTCGGCCAGTTCGAGAACCAACTCGGCGTCCTCGCCGCCGTCCCGTACGACCCGTCCGCCGAACCGCTCACAGGCGTCGGCCAGTTCGCCGTACACCGTCTCCACCAGAGGACCGGCGCCGGCGGCGCGTATCAGCGAACGCCGGCTGCCGACCGCCCGGAACGCGGCCGACGGCAGCCAGGCCGCGTCGAAGTCCCCCGAGTAGGTCATGCCCGTGCTCTCCCCTTGCCGTGGAAACGCCGCCCGGAGAGCACCGGGGGCCGCCCCCATTCTGGTGTACCGGTGACCTGAGAGGTACCTGTCGGCCTGCGGAAATCCATGGAAAAGGCGGGCCCGGGCGACGCCCGGACCCGCCATGTGAGCGGCAGTCGGCTCAGCTCAGCAGTTCCACCTCCGCCAGCGCCGCCTCACCGGTCAGCACCAGCCGGTAGTGGCCGTAGGCCTTCGGCCGGTCGACCGAGAAGGCACGGGTCTGACGGTCCCAGCGGAACGACTCGTCCGTCCGCCGGTCGAGGTCCGTCCACGTCGTGCCGTCGGCCGAGCCCTGGAGCACCCAGCCCGTGGGCGCCTTGGTGTGGTCCGAGGAGGTCAGCGTGTACTGCACCGCCTCGGTGTCCCCGGTGACGGGCAGTTCCACGGTGGAGACCGCGGCGCCGGTCGCCGACGTGTCGTCGAACAGGGCGCCCCCGCCCTTCAGTACGTCCTCGCGGGGCGTGGGCACCTCGTCGTCCTTGGTGATCGACGCGGGCGCCGCGTTCTCGCCCGTGCCCCACGACGACGGACGCGAGCCCATGTCGAACTCCAGGACGCCGCCCTTCGAGATCAGCGAGTGCGGCAGCGAAGTGGAGTTCCAGCGCTTGCCGTTGACCTTCAGGCCCTGCACGTAGACGTTCCGCGCGCTGTTCCCCGGTGCCTTGACGACCAACTTGCGGCCGTTCTCCAGGTGCACGGTGACCTTCTTGAACAGCGGGGAGCCGATGGCGTACTCGCCGCTGCCCATCACCAGCGGGTAGAAGCCGAGCGAGGAGAAGAGGTACCAGGCCGACTGCTCGCCGTTGTCCTCGTCGCCGTGGTAGCCCTGGCCGATCTCGCTGCCGGTGTAGAGGCGGGACAGCACCTCGCGCACGTTCTTCTGCGTCTTCCAGGGCTGCCCGGCCGCGTCGTACATGTACAGGGCGTGGTGGGCGACCTGGTTGGAGTGGCCGTACATGCCCATCCGGACGTCCCGCGCCTCGGTCATCTCGTGGATGACACCGCCGTAGGAGCCCTTGAACTCGGGGGAGGCCGTCTCGGGGGTGGAGAGGTACTCGTCGAGCTTGTCGCCGAGGCCGTCCCGGCCGCCGTACAGGTTGGCCAGACCGCGGCTGTCCTGCGGGGCGGTGAAGGCGTAGCCCCAGCCGTTGGTCTCGGTGTAGTCGTGGCCCCACACGCGCGGGTCGTACTTCGAGGACTCGACCCGCCAGTCACCCTCGGCGTTCCTGCCCTGGAAGAATCCGGCCTCGGAGTCGAACATGTTGACGTAGTCCTGGGCGCGGTTGAGGAAGTACGCCGACTCCTCCTTGTAGCGCTCCTCGCCCGTCTCCTTGTAGAGCGCCTCGCCCATCTTCGCGATGCCGTAGTCGTTGAGGTAGCCCTCCAGCGCCCACGACAGGCCCTCGTGGGTGTCGGTGCTGGTGTAGCCGAGGAACGGCGAGGTGGCCATGCCCTTGCGGCCCACACCGGAGGACGGCGGCACGACGGTGGCGTTCTTCACCGCCGCGTCGTACGCGGCCTCCGCGTCGAAGTCGACGCCCTTGACGTACGCGTCGGCGAACGCGACGTCCGAGGAGGTGCCGGTCATCAGGTCGGCGTAGCCGGGGGAGGACCAGCGCGAGGTCCAGCCGCCGTCCTTGTAGTGCTGCACGAACCCGTCGACCAGCTCACCGGCCTTGGACGGGGTCAGGAAGGAGTACGCCGGCCAGGTGGTCCGGTAGGTGTCCCAGAAGCCGTTGTTGACGTACACCTTGCCGTCGACGATCTTCGCGCCGGTGTGCGTCGGGGTGTCGGCCGCCTCCATCTTCGAGAAGGGGGATGCGTACCGGTACTTCCCGTCGACCTTCTCGTGGCCCGCGTTCGGGTACAGGTACAGCCGGTAGAGGCTGGAGTAGAGCGTGGTCAGCTGGTCCGGGGTGGCGCCCTCGACCTCGACCTTGCCGAGGATCCCGTCCCACTGCTTCTGGGCGTCGCGCTTGACCTTGTTGAAGGAGGTGCGCTCGCCGATCTCCTGGCGCAGGTTGTCCTTCGCCTGGTCGACGCTGATCAGGGAGGTGGCCAGGCGCAGCGTGACCGTGCGGTCCTTGCCCGCGTCGAAGCGCAGGTAGCCCTTGACGCCACTGGCGTCGCCCTCGGTGACCTTCTTGTCGAACTCGCCGTAGACGAACAGCCGGGTCGCGCCCGTCGACAGCCCGGACTTGACGTCCGAGTAGCCGGTGAAGGTGCCGTTCTCCTTGTCGAGGGTCAGGCCGGCCTGGTCGGTGACGTTGTCGAAGAGCACGCTCGCGTCGTCGCCGGGGAAGGTGAAGCGCATCGCCGCCGCGTGGTCGGTCGGCGCCAGTTCGGCCTTCAGACCGTTCTCGAACCGCACCCCGTAGTAGTACGGCCGCGCGGTCTCGTTCTCGTGCCGGAACGCCAGCTCGCGCTGCTCACGGCCGGTGTCCGGGGTACCGGAGGCGGCCGACGGCATCACCTGGAAGGTCTGCCGGTCACCCATCCAGGGGCTCGGCTCGTGGCTCGCGCTGAACGCCTGGATCGTCGGCAGGTTGTCCGCGTTGTTGCCGCGCGCGTAGTCGTACAGCCAGCTCAGCGAACCTGCGTTGGTGACCGGGGTCCAGAAGTTGAACCCGTGCGGCACGGCCGTCGCGGGGAAGTTGTTGCCGCGAGAGAACCCGCCGCTGGAGTTGGTGCCCCGGGTCGTCACCGCGTAGTCGGAGAGATGGGCCTTCGGCCGCTCGGGCTTCACCGGCTTCAGCGCCACGTCGTCCAGCCAGCCCCGGAACCTGGTCTCGCCCTTGGGGGAGTCGTACGCGACCAGGATCCGGTCGACGGTCTTGCCGGCGGCCACCGAGCCGATCCGGGAGACCACGTTGTTCCACTGGTTGACGTAGAGGATCTTCGACGCGCCCTGCCCCTGCGGGGTGAGCGGGAACCCGTGCTGGTCGGTGGCGCGCAGGTCGCTCAGGTGGGTGCCGTCGGTGAAGGCGAGGTCGACGGAGACGTTGGTGGAGTCGTAGTCGAGGTCGCCGTCCGCCATCGAAGGGAAGATGCGGTACGACAGTTCGGTGTTCCGGTCGACCCTCGTGTTGACGTCGAACACCTTGTTGTACGAGTACGCCCGCCCGTCGGCGGTGTGCCGGCCGGCGTAGCGCAGGGCGCGCTTCCCGGTGAACCCGGCGCCCGCCTTGGCCGTCGGCGAGCCGGTGGGGCCGCGGTCGACCAGCGAGAGCATGTCCTGCGGAACGGGCGCCTCGTCGTCGCCGGTGGAGAACTGGACGTCGGCGAGCTGGACTATGCCGCCGCTGCCGTTCTTGGTGATCTCCAGCCGGAAGTGCCGGTACTCGGCGACGGCGGAGGCGTCGATGTCGTAGATCCTGGTCTGGAAGCGTTCCGCGAACGTCTCGCCCGACCGGGTGTCGAGGGTCTTCCAGTCCTCGCCGTCGGTGGATCCCTTGAGGGTCCAGTCCCTCGGGTCGCGCTCGGCGGCGTCGTTGGCGGACGTGAGGGCGTAACGGACCGCCTTGACGGGGGCGTCCAGGTCGAACTCCACCCAGCCGGTGGACTCGAAGGCCAGCCACTTGCTGCTCGGCTCGCCGTCGACGAGGTTCTCCTTCACCTCCCCGCCGCCGGTGTTCTCCGCGCTGGCGCGGACGTCCGTGACATGGTCGGTGACATTGCCCGGAATGCCGGAGCTGTAACCGCCGTCCACACCCGAGGCGCGCTTCTCGCCGCCTCCCGTGGTGTCGACGGTGTTCAGCCAGTCCGGGGCGGGCTCCCCGGACTCGAACGACGACGCGAACTCACGGTCCGCCTTCGGCGGCGCCTGGGGCAGCGCCACCGCGACGCCCTGTGAGCCCGCGGCCAAAGCGAAGGCGGTCGCCGCGACGACCGCCGTTCCCCATCTGTGCCGAACCCTGTTGTGCATGAGTGAGGACCCTCCCTGCGCCGGACAACGTTGTCAATGAGATGCGCAAGGTCTAGTAGTGCGTCAAGTGGTCGGTGGTGTCAAGGGGGTTGAATGTGGCATTCCAGTCCAACGGCAATGATTCTTCCGTCGGGGAACGCACCGGAGGCCGATATTTCCGCGAGGTCTCAACTCGGAAAAGACCAGAGGTGAACCTTGCATTCGATCTTGATCCATCGACGGGAAGTGGACTATACCTGTCGGCACTCCGGGGCGTCTTCACCGCACCCGACCCTGTACGGCCGCACTTCCTGCACGACCCAGCTTGACCCGAACGCGGTGCCGGGGAGGATCCGGTTCACCGCCTGAGTCCTGGAGAAGGCGAGGACTTGAGCATGGGATCCACTTCCGCCGAGAACAACGGCACCGGTTCCACCGAGAACGACGGCACGACCGGTGTGGGGCGCCGCGCACTGATCAAGCGGTCCGCCGCGCTCGGCCTGGTTTCCGTACCGGCGATGAGCTTCCTGTCCGCGTGTGCCAGCGGGGGCGGGGAGGACAACTCCGGCGACAACGAGGGCAAGACGTCCGAATCCAACCCGTTCGGTGTCAAGGAAGGCAGCAAACTCGACGTCGTCATCTTCAAGGGCGGTTACGGCGACGACTACGCCAAGGCGTGGGAGGCCGCGTTCAAGAAGGAGTGGGGCGTCACCTCCGTCCACACCGGAACGCAGGAGATCACCGGCAAGCTCCAGCCCCGCTTCAACGCCGGGAACCCGCCGGACATCGTCGACGACTCCGGCGCCCAGCAGATCCCGATCGACGTGCTGCACAAGAACGGCCAGCTCCTCGACCTCGCCGAAGTGCTGGACGCGCCGTCGGTCGACGACCCGGACACGAAGGTCCGCGACACCCTCGTCCCCGGCACGCTCGACGCCGGAATGCAGGAGGGCAAGGTCGTCGCCCTCAACTACATCTACACGGTGTGGGGTCTGTGGTACTCCGGCAAGCTCTTCCAGGAGAAGGGCTGGGAGGCGCCCAGGACCTGGGACGACTTCCTCGCCATCTGCAAGGACGCCAAGTCCCAGGGCATCGGCGGTCTCGCGCACCAGGGCAAGTACCCGTACTACATCAACGTCGCCATCATGGACCTGATCGCCAAGAAGGGCGGCCTGGACGCCATGAGGGCGATCGACAACCTCGACCCCAAGGCGTTCGTCGGCTCCGACGCCGCGCAGGAGGCCATCGAGGCGGTCTACGAGGTCGTCGAGAAGGGCTATCTGATGCCCGGCACGAACGGCCTCACCCACAACGAGTCGCAGACCCGCTGGAACCAGTACAAGGCCGCCTTCATCACCAGCGGCTCCTGGCTCGAGAACGAGCAGCTCAAGACGACACCGGACGACTTCGACATGAAGTTCCTGCCGATGCCGCTGCTGCCGGACAGCGCGCTGCCGTTCGAGGCGATCCGGGCCGGCTCCGGTGAGCCCTTCATCATCCCCTCCAAGGCCAAGAACCTCCCCGCGGCCAAGGAGTTCATGCGCAGGATGCTCTCCAAGGAATGGTCGACCCTGTTCGCCAAGGAGGCGAACTCGCTGACCATCCTCAAGGACGGCGTCGACCCGGGCGTCCAGCTCCGGCCGGGCACCCAGTCCACCGTCGAGGCCTCCAAGGCGGCCGGCGACAACACCTTCCGCTTCCTGTACACCGAGTGGTACAGCGAGATGGGCACCGCCATCGAGAACGCCTCCAACGAGCTGATGGCCAAGCGCATCCAGCCCAAGGAATGGCTCAAGCGCGCCCAGGCCGCGGTCGACAAGCAGGCCAAGGACCCGGCCTCGAAGCAGAACCGCCGCGACTGATCTCGCTCGCTCGACCGACCGCATTCCGGGCCGGGAATCCTCCCTGCCGCGTGAACGGCCGGGAGGATTCCCGACCGTATGCACGACCCGGGAGGATTCCCGGCCCGGAACGGCCACACCCAGGGGCAGGAACGCCATGCGCAAAGGGCAGCACCGGTTCGTCGCGGGATTTCTCCTCTTTCCCGTGGCGCTCTACCTGATCTTCGTGATCTGGCCGTACATCCAGACGTTCGGTTATTCACTGACCGACTGGAAGGGCCAGTCGCAGACCTTCAGCTTCGTCGGCCTGGACAACTACACCAAGTTGCTCCAGGACGACATCTTCATGGGAGCCATCTGGCACAACATCCTGTTCCTGGTGTTCATCCCGGTGATCACCATTCTGCTCGCGCTGTTCTTCGCCTTCATGGTGAACGCGGGCGGACGCGGACGTTCCGGAGGTGTCTCGGGAGTCGCCGGATCCAAGTACTACCGGGTCGTCTATTTCTTCCCGCAGGTGCTGTCCCTGGCCATCATGGCGGTGCTCTTCGGAGCGGTGTACCGCAGTGACGGCGGCGGCATGCTCAACGGCGTCCTGATCAAACTCGGACTGGTCGACAAGAACAGTCCGGTGGAATGGCTCAACGAGCCGAACTTCGTGCTGTGGGCGCTCATCGCGGTGGTCGTCTGGCACGGTGTCGGCTTCTACCTGGTGCTGTTCTCCGCCGCCATGCAGTCCATTCCGCGGGACGTCTACGAGGCCGCGCTGATCGACGGCGCCGGCCGCGCCCAGTCCTTCTTCCGCATCACCCTGCCGCTGCTGTGGGACTCCGTGCAGACCGCCTGGGTCTACCTCGGCATCGCGGCGATGGACATGTTCATCCTGGTCTCCACCATGACCGCCGGGGACTACGGCGGCGGGCCCGACCACCACAGCGAGGTCATGTCGACCGTGATGATGCGGAACTTCCTGCTGTACGGCCGGAGCGGCTACGCCTGCGCCATGGGCGTGGTCATGCTGGTCCTCACCCTGATCGTGTCCGTGGTCATGCTGCGCGCCACCCGTCGCGAGCGCATCGAGTTCTGAGGCGGAGTAACGACGATGAGCGCACCCCTCAAGGAAACCGCCCCCACCGGGGGCCCCACCCCGCCCCCGCCGCCGGTGGGCAAGGGCACCGTCCGCCCCGGCCACCGGCGCGGCGAAGGCGTCGTGCTGAACGTCTTCTCGCACGGCTTCCTCGTCGTGTGGGCGGTGCTGATCGTGCTGCCGCTGCTGTGGCTGGTGCTGAGCTCCTTCAAGACCGACACGCAGATCGGCGGCTCGGCCTTCGGCTGGCCGCAGAACTGGGACCTGGACGTGTTCTCCCGCGCCTGGGAGAAGGGCATCGGGGACTACTTCCTCAACACCGTCATCGTGCTGGTCTTCTCCGTGCCGCTGACGATGCTGCTCGGCTCCATGGCGGCGTACGTGCTGGCCAGGTACGAGTTCCGGGGCAACCGGTTCCTGTACTACTTCTTCGTCGCGGGCGCGATGTTCCCCGTGTTCCTCGCCCTGGTGCCGCTGTTCTTCATGGTCAAACGGCTCGACATGCTGAACAGCTACCAGGGGCTGATCCTGGTGTACGTCGCCTACTCGATGCCGTTCACGGTGTTCTTCATGCACGCCTTCTTCCGGACCCTGCCCACGGCGGTCTTCGAGGCGGCGATCCTCGACGGCGCCTCGCACACCCGGACCTTCTTCCAGGTGATGCTGCCGATGGCCAAGCCCGGTCTGCTGAGCGTCGGCATCTTCAACACGCTGGGCCAGTGGAACCAGTACATCCTGCCGACGGTGCTGATGCAGCCGCAGAGCGGTGACGATCCGGAACGCTATGTGCTGACCCAGGGGCTGATCCAGCTCCAGCAGCAGCAGGGCTACGCCTCGGACCTCCCGGTGCTCTTCGCGGGCGTGACGATCGCCATGGTGCCCATGCTGGTGGTCTACCTGTCCTTCCAGCGCCAGGTGCAGGCCGGGCTCACCTCCGCCACCCTGAAGTAAAGCGCCGGCACAGCCTTGAAGTGACGCACCGGAACGCCTCGGGCACGCGCCGCTCCCGTCCCTGGGAGCGGCGCGTGTCCATGTGTCGGTGCACCCGGAAACGGTTCAACCTCTTGACGGGAGGCAACCCGAACGGCTCATCTTAGAGTTCACTAGTTGGACATGAGAGGGGCCTCACCGAAGCGGCCCCCGCGCGCAGGAGGTCGTCGTGGAGACTCCGGGGTCGCAGTCGTCGCTGCACCGAGCCAACCTGGAGCGGGTCGTCCGAGCAGTACGTCTTGCGGGTTCCCTCACCCAGGCCGAGATCGCGAGGACGACCGGCCTGTCCGCGGCCACGGTCTCCAACATCGTCCGGGAACTGAAGGACGGCGGAACGGTCGAGGTCACACCCACCTCGGCGGGCGGGCGCCGGGCACGCAGCGTCTCGCTGAGCGGGGACGCCGGCATCGTGATCGGGGTCGACTTCGGTCACACCCATCTGCGGGTCGCGGTCGGGAACCTCGCCCATCAGGTGCTGGCCGAGGAGTCCGAGCCGCTGGACGTGGACGCCTCCGCGGCGCAGGGCTTCGACCGGGCGGAGCAACTGGTCAAGCGGCTGATCGAGGCGACCGGAGTGGACCCGTCCAAGGTCGCCGGCGTGGGCCTCGGCGTACCGGGGCCGATCGACGTGGAGTCCGGGACCCTGGGCTCGACCGCGATCCTGCCCGGCTGGACCGGCACCAGGCCCGCCGAGGAGCTGCGGGGGCGGCTCGGCGTGCCGGTGCACGTGGACAACGACGCCAACCTCGGCGCCCTCGGCGAGATGGTCTGGGGCAGCGGCCGGGGCGTGCGCGACCTGGCGTACATCAAGGTCGCCAGCGGTGTCGGCGCCGGTCTGGTGATCGACGGTAAGATCTATCGCGGCCCGGGCGGCACCGCAGGCGAAATCGGACATATCACACTCGATGAGTCCGGCCCCGTCTGCCGCTGCGGCAACCGCGGCTGCCTGGAGACCTTCACGGCCGCGCGTTATGTGCTCCCACTGCTCCAGCCCAGTCACGGCACCGACCTCACGATGGAGGGCGTCGTACGGCTGGCGCGGGACGGGGACCCCGGCTGCCGTCGGGTGATCGCCGACGTCGGCCGCCACATCGGCAGCGGGGTCGCCAATCTCTGCAACCTGCTGAACCCGAGCCGGGTGGTCCTCGGCGGCGATCTCGCCGAGGCCGGTGAGCTGGTGCTCGGGCCGATCCGGGAGTCCGTCGGCCGCTACGCGATCCCCAGTGCGGCACGTCAACTGTCCGTTCTTCCCGGGGCACTTGGAGGCCGTGCGGAGGTGCTCGGAGCGCTCGCCCTCGCGCTGAGCGAGATGGGCGATTCGACCCTTTTGGACGGCACTGCGACCGGGTCGCTCACCGCGGCCACCCCTGCCTTCACTTAGAGAACGGATGGCACCGTTGCCATCTCGTTAAGGATTTACTTCTTGACGTCGCACGTGTGGCCGAGTTGACTTCCAGCCACCTCGGCCGCAACGACGCGGCCTCGTCAGGGAGGTTTCTAGAAGTGAACACGCGTATGCGTCGTGCTGCCTTCGCCATCGCCGCCGGTGCGATGGCCGTCTCGCTCGCCGCTTGCGGCAGCGCCGCCGAGTCGGGCGACAAGAAGGACTCCGGTGACTCCGCCGCCAAGGGCGACGACATCAAGGTCGGTCTGCTCCTGCCGGAGAACCAGACCGCGCGGTACGAGAAGTTCGACAAGCCCTTGATCGAGAAGAAGGTCAAGGAGCTCACGAACAACAAGGGCGAGGTTGTCTACAACAACGCCAAGCAGGACGCCAGCCTGCAGAACCAGCAGGTCGAGACGATGATCACCAACAAGGTGGACGTGCTCGTCATCGACGCGGTGGACTCCAAGGCCATCGCCGGCTCGGTGAAGAAGGCCAAGGACGCCGGCATCCCGGTCGTGGCCTACGACCGCCTGGCCGAGGGTCCGATCGACGCCTACACCTCGTTCGACAACGTGACCGTCGGCAAGACCCAGGGCGAGGCCCTGCTGAAGGCGCTGGGCGACAAGGCCAAGGACGGCCAGATCGTCATGATGAACGGCTCCTCCACCGACCCGAACGCCGCCATGTTCAAGGAGGGCGCGCACTCCGTCCTCGACGGCAAGGTGAAGGTCGGCCGCGAGTACGACACCAAGGAGTGGAAGCCGGAGAACGCCAACGCCAACATGGAGGGCGCCATCTCCGCCCTCGGCAAGGACAAGATCGTCGGCGTCTACTCCGCCAACGACGGCATGGCGGGCGGCATCATCACCGCCCTGAAGGCCGCCGGCATCGACAACATCCCGGTCACCGGCCAGGACGCCGAACTCGCGGGTGTGCAGCGCATCGTCACCGGCGAGCAGTACATGAGCGTCTACAAGCCGTACCCGCAGGAGGCCGACGTGGCCGCGGAGATGGCCGTGCTGCTGGCCCAGGGCAAGTCGCTGGACTCCCTCGCCAAGGACAAGGTCGACAGCCCCACCACCAAGGCCGTCCCCTCCGTGCTCGTCCCGGTCGTGTCGCTGACCCAGGAGAACATCAACGACACCGTGATCAAGGACGGCATCTACACCGTCCAGGAGATCTGCACGGACAAGTACAAGGCCGCCTGCGACAAGATCGGCCTCAAGTAAGCAGTCCCCAACTCCCGTGATGCCTCGGGGAGTCCGTGACCCGGACTCCCCGCACGGGACCGACTGCCACGCGCTCCGCCGGCGCCCCGCACACATCAGCCCCGCAAGCTACGCGGGGCGCCGGACGGAACACCCCCCTCAGAAACTTCTGCACAACCTCCCGCCGGGTCAGGCGGCGAAGGAGATGGTTCACGTGTCCGCTACGCCCGTGCTGGCGTTGCGCGGGGTCTCCAAGCGTTTCGGTGCCGTCCAGGCGCTCACCGACGTAGAGCTTGAGGTCCACGCCGGTGAGGTGGTCGCCCTGGTGGGCGACAACGGCGCCGGAAAGTCCACGCTGGTCAAGACGATCGCCGGCGTGCATCCCATCGATGAGGGATCCATCGAGTGGGACGGCAAGGCCGTCCAGATCAGCAAGCCGCACGACGCCCAGAACCTGGGCATCGCGACGGTCTACCAGGACCTCGCGCTGTGCGACAACATCGATGTCGTCGGCAACCTCTACCTGGGCCGGGAGCTCCGCAGGCGCGGAGTCCTGGACGAGGTGGAGATGGAGCGCCGCTCCCGCGAGCTCCTCGACACCCTGTCGATCCGCATCCCCAGCGTCCGCATCCCGATCGCCTCCCTCTCCGGCGGTCAGCGCCAGGTCGTGGCCATCGCCCGGTCCATGCTCGGCGAGCCCAAGCTGGTGATCCTGGACGAGCCCACCGCCGCCCTCGGCGTCGAGCAGACCGCACAGGTCCTCGACCTCGTCGAGCGGCTGCGCGAGCGCGGCCACGCCGTCATCCTCATCAGCCACAACATGGCCGATGTGAAGGCCGTGGCGGACAAGGTCGCCGTCCTGCGCCTCGGGCGCAACAACGGCGTCTTCGAGGTCAAGTCGACCTCGCAGGAAGAGATCATCTCCGCCATCACGGGCGCCACGGACAACGCCGTGACCCGTCGTGCGGCGCGCACCAATGGGGAGATCAAGAAGTGAGCACCGAGAAGACCTCCACCGAGAAGACCTCCGCCTCCACCGAGGACCACGCCGTGGAGAACCCCGAGGCGGCGTCCGCGGCGGTCACCGTCGTCGACCCCCGGCTGCTGGTGCGCGAACAGGGCTTCGCGGGCTACATCAACGAGTTCAAGCGGAAGATGAAGGCCGGTGACCTCGGCTCCATCCCCGTCGTGGTCGGCCTGCTGATCATCTGGGCCATCTTCACCAGCCTGAACTCCAACTTCCTCACCGCCGGCAACTTCTCCGACATGTCCGTCGCCATGGTCGGCACGGGCATGATCGCCGTCGGTATCGTCTTCGTCCTGCTGCTCGGCGAGATCGACCTGTCGGTCGGCTCGGTCAGCGGTGTCGCGGGCGCGGCCTTCGCGGTCATGAACGTCACCCACGGGATGAACGAGGTGCTGGCCCTGGTGCTGGCGATCCTCACCGGCACGGTGGCCGGCGCCGTCCACGGCTTCATCTTCGCCCGCATCGGCGTCCCGGCCTTCGCCGTGACGCTGGCCGGACTGCTGTTCTGGCAGGGCTTCATGCTGCAGATCCTCGGCAGCAACGGCACCATCAACCTCGACTCCGAGGGCCTGGTCGTCAAGCTGACCAGCTACTACTTCTCGGATGTGGCCGCCGCGTACGGCCTGGCGATCGTCGCGACCGTGGGGTACTTCCTCCTGGCGTTCTTCGACAACCGTCGCCGTGAGGCCGCCGGTGTGCCGTCCCGCCCGCTGAACGAGATCATCGTGCGGACCGTGCTGCTCGCGATCCTGGCCTTCGCCGTCGCGATCGTGTTCAACCAGTACAAGGGCCTGCCGCTGGCCGTGGTGATCTTCCTGGCGTTCCTGGTGCTCACGGACTTCGTGCTGCGCCGCACCGCGTACGGCCGCAAGGTCTTCGCGCTCGGCGGCAGCGTCGAGGCGTCCCGCCGTGCCGGTATCAACGTCGAGATGGTCCGCATCTCGGTCTTCGCGATCGCCGGCACGTTCGCCGCGATCGGCGGCCTGTTCGTCGCGTCGAAGATCGCCTCCGCCAACCAGGGCGCGGGTACCGGTGAGTTCCTGATGAACGTCATCGCCGCGGCGGTCATCGGTGGTACCTCGCTCTTCGGCGGGCGGGGTCGTACGTGGGACGCGCTGCTCGGTGTGATGGTGATCATCTCGATCACGTACGGGCTGGCGCTGGAGGGCATCGCCTCGCCGGTTCAGTACATGATCACCGGTGGTGTCCTGCTGGCGACCGTCGTCATCGACGCGGTCACCCGTAAGACGCAGAAGACCGCGGGGCGCGCGTAGCACCTCCGCTGAGGGTGCGCTGTGGTTGATCGCGCCCACGCGGCGGAGCCGCATGCCGGTACAGCCCCGCGCCCCTGAAGTACGTCGCTGTTGCCCGGTGCCTCACAGGTGCCGGGCAACAGTCGTGTCGTAGGACGGACGCATCCGGGGTACTGCTGACCGGGTGACGTACGACGCACGGCCCGGGGGCCGATCGGTTGAGCGGAACATTAGACTCGACCCGCCCGGCAACAGCTCGATCAGCTCTACTGCAAGGAGGCACGGGTGCCGCTGCTGACCCGCATCAGGGGACCGCGCGATCTGGACCGGCTCAGCCTGGAGGAGCTCGACCGGCTGGCCGGGGAGATCCGGACCTTCCTCGTCGACGCGGTCTCCAAGACCGGCGGCCACCTCGGCCCCAACCTCGGTGTGGTGGAGCTCACCATCGCCCTGCACCGGGTCTTCGAGTCCCCCAAGGACAAGGTGCTCTGGGACACCGGCCACCAGTCCTACGTCCACAAGCTGCTGACCGGCCGGCAGGACTTCTCCAGGCTGAAGATGAAGGGCGGTCTGTCCGGCTACCCCTCGCAGGCCGAGTCCGAGCACGACGTCATCGAGAACAGCCACGCCTCCACCGTCCTCGGCTGGGCCGACGGCATCGCCAAGGCCAACCAGATCAAGAAGCGCGACAGCCACGTCGTCGCGGTCATCGGCGACGGCGCGCTGACCGGCGGCATGGCCTGGGAGGCGCTGAACAACATCGCCGACGCCAAGGACCGTCCGCTCGTCATCGTCGTCAACGACAACGAGCGCTCCTACTCGCCCACCATCGGCGGCCTCGCCAACCACCTCGCGACCCTGCGCACCACCGACGGCTACGAGCGCTTCCTGACCCGCACCAAGGACCTCCTGGAGCGCACCCCGGTCGTCGGCAAACCCCTCTTCGACACGCTGCACGGCGCCAAGAAGGGCCTGAAGGACTTCATCGCCCCGCAGGGCATGTTCGAGGACCTCGGCCTGAAGTACGTAGGACCCATCGACGGCCACGACATCGAGGCCCTGGAGTCCGCCCTGGCCCGCGCCAAGCGGTTCGGCGGCCCGGTGATCGTGCACTGCCTCACCGAGAAGGGCCGCGGCTACCAGCCCGCCCTCCAGGACGAGGCCGACCGCTTCCACGCCGTCGGCAAGATCCACCCCGACACGGGCCTGCCGATCGCCAGCTCCGGCGCCGACTGGACGAGTGTCTTCGGCGAGGAGATGGTCAAGCTCGGCGAGGAGCGCGAGGACGTCGTCGCCATCACCGCGGCCATGCTCCAGCCGGTCGGCCTCGACAAGTTCGCCAAGCGCTTCCCCGACCGGGTCTACGACGTCGGCATCGCCGAGCAGCACGGCGCCGTCTCCGCGGCCGGCCTCGCCCACGCCGGGGTGCACCCCGTCTTCGCCGTGTACGCCACCTTCCTCAACCGCGCCTTCGACCAGGTGCTCATGGACGTGGCCCTGCACAAGTGCGGCGTGACGTTCGTGCTCGACCGGGCCGGTGTCACCGGCACCGACGGCGCCTCCCACAACGGCATGTGGGACATGTCGATCCTCCAGGTCGTCCCCGGGCTGCGGCTCGCCGCCCCGCGCGACGCCGACCAGGTGCGCGCCCAGCTCCGCGAGGCCGTCGCCGTGGAGGACGCCCCCACCGTGGTGCGTTTCTCCAAGGGCGCCGTCGGCCCCGCCGTACCCGCCGTGGGCCGCGTCGGCGGCATGGACGTCCTGCGCGAGCCCGGCACCGACGCCCCCGACGTGCTGCTGGTCTCCGTGGGCGCCCTCGCGCCGATGTGCCTGGAGATCGCCGCCCTGCTCGACCGGCAGGGCATCTCCACCACCGTCGTCGACCCGCGCTGGGTCAAGCCCGTCGACGAGGCCATGGCCCCGCTCGCCGAGAAGCACCGCGTGGTCGTCACCGTCGAGGACAACTCGCGCGTCGGCGGCGTCGGCTCCGCGGTCGCCCAGGCCCTGCGCGACGCCGGCGTGGACCTACCGCTGCGCGACTTCGGCATCCCGCCGCGCTTCCTCGACCACGCCTCGCGCGCCGAGGTCATGGCCGAGATCGGACTGACCGCCCCCGACATCGCCCGCCAGGTCACCGGCCTGGTGGCGAAGCTCGACGGCCGGTACGAGCGGTCCGCCGCCGACGCGGTCGACTCGGTGGAGCCGGCCCGCGACTGACCCACGCCTCACACGTCGCCCGGACGGGCCGCCCGTGCCACTGTGAAGAGTGGCGCGCGCGGCCCGTCTGCGTGAAAGCGCCCGCGCCGGGGCATACGAGCTACGCCCCCTCTCGATCATGTCGAGGACGACAAGCGTGGGAGGTACCCGTGACAAGCCCGCTCTTCCGGACGAAGAAGGTGGAGCAGTCCATCCGCGACACCGAGGAACCTGAGCACGCGCTCAAGAAATCGCTGTCCGCGCTGGATCTGACCGTCTTCGGTGTCGGCGTCATCATCGGCACCGGCATCTTCGTCCTCACCGGTACGGTCGCCAAGGACAACGCCGGGCCGGCCACGGCCCTGGCCTTCGTCGTGGCCGGTGTCGTCTGCGCGCTCGCCGCGCTCTGCTACGCCGAGTTCGCCTCCACCGTCCCGGTGGCGGGCTCCGCCTACACGTTCTCGTACGCCTCCCTGGGTGAGCTGCCGGCCTGGATCATCGGCTGGGACCTGGTCCTGGAGTTCGCGCTCGGCACGGCGGTGGTGGCCGTCGGCTGGTCGGGTTACATCCAGTCGCTCATGGCCAACGCGGGCTGGGAGATGCCCGCGGCGCTGGGCAGCCGCGAGGGCTCCGACGTCTTCGGGTTCGACATCCTCGCCGCCGTCCTGGTGCTGGTGCTCACCGGCGTCCTCGTCCTCGGCATGAAGCTGTCCGCCCGCGTCACCACGATCGTCGTCGCCATCAAGGTGACCGTGGTCCTCGTGGTGATCATCGCGGGTGCCTTCTTCATCACCGCCGACAACTACGACCCGTTCATCCCGGACTCCAAGCCCGTGCCCGCCGGCGAGAGCCTCGATTCCCCGCTCATCCAGCTCATGTTCGGCTGGGCCCCGGCCAACTTCGGCGTGATGGGCATCTTCACCGCCGCCTCGGTGGTGTTCTTCGCCTTCATCGGCTTCGACGTCGTCGCCACGGCCGCCGAGGAGACCAGGAACCCGCAGCGCGACATGCCCCGAGGCATCCTCGGCTCCCTGTTCATCTGCACCACGCTGTACGTGCTGGTGTCGCTCGTCGTCACCGGCATGCAGAACTACCGGGAGCTCGACGTGGACGCGCCGCTCGCCGAGGCGTTCAAGGACACGGGGCACCCCTGGTTCGCGGGCTTCATCAGCTTCGGCGCCGCCGTCGGCCTGACGACCGTCTGCATGATCCTGCTGCTCGGCCAGACCCGGGTCTTCTTCGCGATGAGCCGCGACGGACTGCTGCCCCGGTTCTTCTCCCGGGTCCACCCCCGGTTCAAGACCCCGCACCGGCCGACCATCCTGCTCGGTGTCCTCATCGCGGTCCTCGCCGGCTTCACCCCGCTGAACGAGCTCGCCGCGCTGGTGAACATCGGCACCCTGTTCGCCTTCGTCATCGTCGCGATCGGCGTGGTCATCCTCCGCAGGACCCGGCCCGACCTGCACCGGTCGTTCCGCACCCCCTGGGTGCCGGTCCTGCCGATCGTGTCGGTCGCCGCGTCCCTGTGGCTGATGCTGAACCTGCCCGCCGAGACCTGGGTCCGCTTCGGCGTCTGGATGGTGATCGGCATCGTCGTCTACTTCCTCTACAGCCGCACCCACAGCCGTATGGCCCCGGGCCACGACGAGGACCCGGCCGCCACCCCGCCCGCCCCACCGTCCCGCTGAACCGGCACGGGCCCGCCGTCAGGCTCTGGCCAGAGCGAGGACGACGTTGTGCCCGCCGAAGCCGAAGGAGTGACTGACGGCGATACGGACGTCCTGCCGACGGGGCTCCTTGGTCACACAGTCGAGGTCGAACCCCGGTGCCGGGGCGTCCAGGTTCGCGACCGGTGGCACCGTGCCGTGCTGAAGGGTGAGCACGGTCAGCGCCGCCTCGACGGCACCCGCCGCACCCAGGCTGTGGCCGAGCACGCCCTTGGCCGCGGTGACGCCGGGACGGTGCGGCAGCACCCGGGCGATCAGGGTCGCCTCGGCGGCGTCGCCCAGCGGAGTGGAGGTGCCGTGGGCGTTGACGTGGTCGACGTCGCGCGGAGCCAGGCCCGCGTCCGCCAGGGCGGTGCGCAGCGCCGCCTCCGCGCCCCGGGCGTCCTGGGCGGGCGCGGTGGGGTGGTGGGCGTCCGAGGTGCTGCCGCAGCCCACCAGCCGGGCACGGACGCGCGCACCGCGGGCGGCCGCGTCCCCGGTCCGTTCCAGTACGACGACGCCCGCGCCTTCCGCCAGGACGAAGCCGTCACGGTCGGCGGCGAAGGGCCGGGACGCGCCGGTGGGCTCGCCGGCGCGCCGCGACAGGGTGCCCGCACGCCAGAAACCGGCGACCGTCAGCGGGCTGACGGCGGCTTCGGTGGCCCCGGCCACCGCGACGTCGCACCGGCCGGAGACCAGGAGGTCACGGGCCACGGCGACGGCGGTGGCACCCGAGGCGCAGGCGGTGGCCGGGGCGAGGCCGGGGCCGCGGGCCCCGAGGTCGATGGATACCTCTCCGGCCGCCATGTTCGGGATGATCTGGGGGACGGTGAGCGCGGAGACCATGTCGGCGCCCAGTTCCCGCAGGCGCCCGGCCTGTTCCTCGCGTTCCGCGCCCGCCCCCATCCCGCAGCCGATGACGACGGCGACCCGCTCGCCGTCCCACGTCCGGGGATCGAGGCCGGCGTCGTGCACCGCCTCACGGGCGGCGAGCACCGCCAGTACGGCGTTGCGTGACATGCGCCAGGCGGTGCGCCCGACGCGCCGGTCCAGGGCGTCGCGCGACAGGGGGACGCGGCAGGAGAAGTCCACGGGCAGGCCGGCCAGCGCCGGGTCGCGGGACGCGGTGCCCGCCCCGCGGCAGACCCCGTCCCAGGTGGCGTCGGCGTCCTCTCCGGCGGGGGTGACCAGGCCGAGACCGGTGACGGCGACGGGCTCGGTCACGACGGTGCCACCGTGCTCGTGCCGTCCGCGAGCAGCGCGTCCAGGTGGTCGACGACCTGCGCGAGGGTCGTGCCGCGGGAGAGGCCCTCGTTGCCGATCCGCACCCCGAAGCGTTCGTGGAGGATGAGCACCAGCTCCGTCAGGGCCAGGGAGTCCAGGTCCAGTTGCTCCAGTGTGCGCTGGGGCCGGATCTCGTCCTCCGGGACCCGGAAGGCGCCGGTCAGGATGGAACGGACGGCGTCGTAGGTGTCCGGCACGGGGTTTCCTCGCTGTCTTTCGGGACGGACAGGGTGAGCCGGGTGAGCTCCGCGACACCGGCGTCGAATCCGACCGGCGGCTCGAAGCCCAGGTCGCGGCGGGCGGCGGTGAGGTCGAACCAGTGCGGATGCAGCAGTTCCGCGACCAGGAAGCGGCTCAGGGCGTGGGTGCGGGAACTGCGGACCGCGCGCAGCAGCGTGTCGCCGACCGCGGCGCCGGCGGTGGCGAGCCGGGGTGGTACGGCGCACCAGCGGGCGTCGATACCGGCGGCCCGCAGGAAGTGCCGGGTGAGCTCGCGCAGGGGGCGCGGGTCGTCCTGGCCGATGAAGTAGGCGCGGCCGCCCACCGTGTCAGGTGACCGCCGCAGCCGGTCCAGGGCGAGCAGATGGGCGTGGGCGGCGGTCCGGACATGGGTGGTGTCGACGAGGTTGCCGCCGTCGCCGGGCATCGGCAGACGGCCGGCCCGCACGGCACGCGCGAGGGCGGGTACGAAATGGGGGTCGCCCGGCCCCCAGATGATGTGCGGGCGCAGCGAGACGGTGGCCAGCTCCGGACCGTGCGCGGTCAGCACCAGGGCCTCGGCGCGGGCCTTGGTCGCGGGGTAGGCGGCCAGGTGGCAGGGGACGGGGGGAAGGCTCTCGGTGACACCTTCCACGCCGCCGGGCCGGAAGACGACACTGGCGGTCGAGGTGTGGAGGAGCGTGCGTACCCCGTGGGTGCGGCACTGTTCGATCACATGACGGGTGCCGACGACATTGGTGACCCAGTAGGGCCGCGGCGGGCCGCTGACACCGGCCAGCGCGGCGTTGTGGACGACGGCGTCGCACCCGGCGACGGCACGCGAGACCGCGGCGGCGTCGGCGAGGTCCCCCAGGTGCTGGTGGACGCCCAGCCGCTCCAGCGCGCCGCTGGGGCGGCGGCCCAGGGAGGAGACGACATCGCCCCGTGCGCTCAGCTGCCGGCAGATCTCCAGGCCGAGGAAGCCGCTCCCGCCGGTGACCAGTACCTTCATCGGACCCTCCCGCGCAGGCGCTTCGCGGCCCAGCCGGCCAGCCGCATGCGGTCGATCTTGGAGTTGTGCCGGGGGTCGGTGGGAAAACCGGGACGGATCAGCAGGGCGCCGACGCGGTGCCCGTCCGGATGGTCCTTCAGGACGGCGCGCACGGCCGCCAGGGCGGCGGCACGCGGAGTGGACGGCAGGGGCTCCACGCACAGCACGGGCAGTTGGCACACGGCCGTGCCGACGCCGACCAGGGCGGTGCGCCGGACACCGGGGGCGGTGTCCGCCGCGGCCTCGATGTCCTCGGTGGTCAGGGTGAAGCCGGTGCCGGTGACCAGGTGGGCCTTGCGGCCGAGGAACCACAGCCGGCCCTCGTCGTCGAGCCGGCCGAGGTCCCCGGTGCGGTGCAGCACACCGTGGCCGGTGTCGCTCTTGGTGGCGGCGTCGGCGTCGGGGCGCGCGTGGTAGGCGGGGCTGACGGTGGGGCCGGTGACGGCGATCTCGCCGAGCCCGGTGGCGTCGGCGTCCAGGATCCGGGCGCCGACGCCGGGCAGCGGCCGGCCCAGACAGGTGCCCGCGTGCCCGGCGGGCGGCGCGGCGCGCGAGGCCCGTAGCTCGTGGTCGCCGATCGCGGAGACGGGCAGGCACTCCGTGGCACCGTAGACGCTGAGGATCTCGGCGTCGTCCGGTACGGCCCTGCGCAGGACGTCGGCGAGGCGGACGCGCAGCGGGGCGCCGAAGGACAGGACCTGCCGGACCGAGGGCAGGGCGATGCCGCGGCGGGCGCAGTGACGGGCGATCAGGGTGAGCACGGCGGGTGACGCCAGGACGATGCTCGCCCGGTGTTCCAGGATCGGCCCGACGATTTCCTCCGGCGCTGTGCGGGCCGGGGCCAGGTGGTTCACCGCCGGGACGACGGTGGTCACGCCGAGCAGCGGGCCGAGCAGCGCGACCGGCAGGAATCCGGCGAGCAGTACGTCGTCGGGCCGGGGGTCCAGCAGCGTGGTCAGCGCGTCGAGCTGCCCGGCCAGGGTGGTGTGGCGGTACTCCGCGCCCTTGGGCCGTCCGGTGGAGCCGGACGTGAAGGCGATGAGGGCCGGCTCGTCGCCGTCGGGCTCCCGCACCCGCGGAACCGGTGCGTCACCGGCCGGTGCGCGGGTGGCCAGCCGCCGTCCCAGGAGGAGCGGCGCGGGACCGGTGACCAGGGGGATCCGTACGTGGGGGCGGCCCCATCCCAGGGCCCGGCGCCCGAGGTGGGCCAGCGGCTCCCCGACGAAGACGTCCGGGGCGACGTCCCGCAGGCAGCGGCCGACCTCGGCGCGCGGTTCGATCAGCACGGGGACGGCGCCGAGGACGCCGAGGGCGTACGAGACGGCGGTGAGGTCGTGGGCGTCGCGGGTCATCACGACGGCCTTGTGACCGGGCCGGACGCCCGCCTCGCGCAGGGCCTGCGCGAGGCGGTGGCAGCGCCGCACCAGCTCACCGCGACCGGTCGTCCGGGAGGTTCCCCTACGGCATTCGACGAGGGCGACGGCGTCGGGTCCGTCGGTCAGGCGCGCGGCGATGCCGGGGACGGTGGCGGTCATGGTGCCCCCTGGAGGAAGTCACGGACGCGGTCGCCCAGTTCGGCGCCGGCGTCCTCCATCACGAAGTGCCCGGCGTCGGGGAAGCGGTGGACGACGGCGTGGGGATGACGGCGGACCCACTCCTCCAGCAGGACCGGGGTGAAGACGGGATCGCGCATGCCCCAGCCGATGAGCAGCGGCAGCTCCGACAGGCCGGCCCCGCCGCCGGGAGGTTCGAGCAGCCGCCACGCCGGGTCCGCGGGGCCGCGGGGGATCGCCCGGACGGCGTCGGTGACCGCCCGGCGCTCCGCGCGGCGGGCACAGGGCCGTAGATGGGCCCGGCGTTCGGCCGTGAGCAGTGGGCGGTGGACTCCGGCGCGCACGGCGACGCGGGCGAACGCGTTGGTGACGTGGACGAGTTCGGCGACCGGCCGGTGGTCACGGATCCACCGCAGGTGGAACGGCAGCCGGAAGCCGTCCGGGAAGGGGAAGGCCACGGTGTTGCAGAAGGCCAGCCGGGCCACCACACCCGGGTTCCGCAGGGCCCAGGCGGCACCGAGCGGGCCGCCCCAGTCGTGCAGGACGAACGTCCAGCCCCGCTCGGGCAGCCCCTCGTCCCGCACCAGATGGCGGTAGAGGCTGTCCAGGCCCTCCAGCTGGGCCTCGTAGGGGTCCGGGACCCCGTCCGCCGGCCGCAGGTGCCGGGACAGTCCGAAACCCGGCAGGTCCGGTGCCAGGCAGCGGGCGTGCGGGGAGAGCCGGTGCAGCAGCCCCCGCCAGACGTAGCTCCACGACGGGTTGCCGTGCAGGAACAGCACCGGCTGCCCGGAGCCGAGATCGAGGTAGTGCTGCCCGGTGACCGGCACGCGCCGCCAGTGCCGGGGCGCGGGGTAGCCCGGCATCAGCCGTTCCAGCGCGGCGGGATCCGGTACGGGGGCGGGGGCCGGGGTGTCCACGGCTCGGGCGGTCACCACCGTACGAGAGCCAGGCCGAAGCTGAAACCACTGGCCAGGCCGATCATCGCCACCAGGTCCCCGCTCTCGATGCGGTCGGCCTCCCGCGCCTTGACCAGTTGCAGGGGGAGGGAGGCCGCCGCGCAGTTCCCGTGTTCGGCCACCGCGGGCAGGCAGCGGTCCTCGGGGAGGGAGAACCAGTCGATCACCTCGCGGTACTGCGGCATGGCGATCTGGTGGAAGGCGATGAAGGCGTAGGCGCCGGAACGTGCCGCCTCGAGTCCCTCCCCGGCGGTGTCCAGGATCCGGGGGAGCACGTCGAGCGCGGCCCGGCGCAGGTCCCCGTTCAGCCGCAGGGTGGTGTGGTCGTCGTGGACGGAGAGATGGTGCATGCTCCCCCCGCCGGACACGGTGCAGGCGTTCCAGGCGGCGGAGTTGCTGACGAACCGCTGGCCCAGGATGCCGGGATCGCCGTCACCCGCGGGGCCCGCGGTGAGCACCATCGCGGCACCGGCGTCGGAGGCGGTGTAGCCGGGCAGGGCCCTCAGCAGGTCCTCCCGGCCGGGGAGGTGCCAGCGGGTGGCCAGGGTGGAGGGTTCACCGCAGGCGATGAGGACCGTGCGGCAGCGGCCGGTCTCGATGAACGACGCGGCCACCTCCATGGCGTTGAGGAAGCTGTTGCAGGCGTTCTTGACGTCGAACACCGGGCACGAGGCGCCCAGTTTGGCGGCCACGAGGTGGGACGTGGCGGGTTCGACCAGGTCCTGCGAGGTCGAGGCGAACAGCAGCAGGCCGATGTCGCCGATCCTCAGCCCCGACTCGTCGAGCGCCGTGCGGGCGGCCGTCACGGCGAGATCGGAGGCGTCCTCGCCGTCCTCGTGCACATGGACGCCGCGCACCCCGGTGAGATCCTCCAGCAGGCCGGGCGGCGGAGCGTAGCCACCCGTCCCGGTGATCTTGACGCGGATCTCGTCCAAGGTCCGGTAGCGGGACGGAAGATGAGCGGAGACGGCGGCGATACGGGCACGGATGGCTTCGGGCACCGCGCCACCGTAGCCGCTGCCGGACCGGAATGACGCATACGTAATGATGTCCACCCCAACGAGTGATATGGGATGGATTTTCCCGCTCGTTGTCCCCTCCGGTCCGCTTCAATCCGCACGAGGGCCAGTAAACGGCGTGAAGGGGCGGGGACTTGGCGATGCAGCAGCTTGAACGGGCCGTGGCGGTGGTGGGCGTGGGTTGCCGGCTCCCCGGAGGCATCACCGACCTGGACGGCCTGTGGTCCGTGCTGCGCGACGGACGGGACATGGTCGGCGAGATGCCCGCCGACCGGCTGCCCCGCGACCGTACGGTCGACCCGGGGACCGTACGCCCCGGCCGCAGCTACACCGCCGCCGGCGGCTTCCTCGACGACGTCGCCTCGTTCGACGCCGCCTACTTCGGCATGTCCCCCGCGGAGGCCCGGCACATCGATCCCCAGCAGCGGCTGCTGCTGGAGATGACCGCCGAGGCACTGGACGACGCCGCCGTCCCCGCCGAATCGCTGGCCGGATCGGACACCTGCGTGTACGTGGGCGTCTCGGACCCCGGCTACGGCGTGAACCTGTCGATGATGCAGGACCACACGAGCCCGCACACCATGCCCGGCGCCACCCTGTCCATCACGGCGAACCGGATGTCGTACGCCTTCGACCTGCGCGGGCCGAGCATGGCCGTCGACACGGCCTGCTCCTCCGCCCTGGTCGCCCTGGACCGGGCCTGCCGCACCCTGCGCGAGGGCACCGGCCGCGTCGCCCTGGCAGGCGGTGTCAACGTGCTGTCGAACCCCTACTCCTTCGCCGGATTCTCCTACGCGGGCATGCTGTCGCGGCGCGGGCACTGCGCGGCGTTCTCCGCCGACGCCGACGGCTTCGTCCGCGCGGAGGGCGGCGCGGTGCTCGTCCTCAAGCGCCTCACGGACGCGGTGGCGGACGGCGACCGCGTACACGCCGTACTGGCCGCCACCGGCAACAACACCGACGGCCGCAGCACCGGCATGATCGTCCCCAGCGCCGAGACGCAGGAGGCGCTGCTGCACACGGTCTACGCGGAGGCCGGGATCGACGCCGACGACCTGGTCTACGTCGAGGCCCACGGCACCGGCACCCAGATCGGGGACCCGGCGGAGGCCGAGGCCATCGGCCGGGCACTGGGCCGAAGCCGGCGCGGCGGCCCGCTGCCGATCGGTTCGGTGAAGTCGAACCTCGGCCACCTGGAGCCCGCCTCCGGGATGGCCGGCCTGCTCAAGGCGATCCTGGTGCTGCGCCACCGACTGGTGCCGGCGTCCCTGCACGCCCTCCCCCTCAACCCCCGGATCGACTTCGACGGCCTGGGACTGGCCCCCGCCGTCGAACCCGTCCCGCTGGAGGTGGGGGAGCGGGCCGCCGTGGGAGTGAGCGCCTTCGGCTTCGGCGGGGCCAACGCCCACGCCGTCGTCACCCCGCCGCCCCCCGCCGCCCGCCGGCCCGAGCCGCACCCGGTGCCGGACGGGCGCCCGCTGCCGCTGGTCGTCTCCGCGCGCTCCCCCAAGGCACTGAAGCAGATGACCGCCCGCATGGCGGAGCGGCTGCGGGACACGGAGCCCGGCGAGTTCTACGACCTGGCCCACACCAGCACCGTACGGCGCACCGCGCACCCGCACCGCGCCGCCGTACTGGCCACCGACCCGCAGGACGCCGCCCGGCAGCTGGACCGGCTGACGGCCGCGGAACCCGCCCGCGGGGCCGTCGTGCGCACGGGCGAGCGGGACGGGACCGCGTTCGTGTTCTCCGGCAACGCCTCCCAGTGGCCGGGCATGGCCGCCGACCTGCTGGAGAGCGAACCGGCCTTCCGCCGGGCCGTCGAGGAGGCCGACGCGGCCCTGGCACCCCACCTCGGCTGGTCGGTGGCCAAGGAACTGGCCCACCCCTCCCCCCGGAAGTGGCAGCGCACGGAGGTGGCCCAGCCGGCCCTGTTCGCCGTCCAGGTCGGCCTGACCGGGCTGCTCGCCTCGCACGGCGTGCGCCCGCGGGCCGTGGCCGGACACAGCGTCGGAGAGGTCGCCGCCGCCCACGCCGCCGGGGCCCTCACCCTCGAACAGGCGGCGTTGGTGATCGCCGTACGCAGCCGCACCCAGGGCGCCACGGCCGGCCGGGGCCGCATGGCCGCCGTCGGCCTGCCCGAGGCGCGGGCACATGAGGAACTCCTCCGCCACGACGGCGCGTTGGAGATCGCGGGCATCAACAGCGAGAGCGACGTGACCGTCGCCGGGGACGCCGACGCACTCGCCGCCTGGGGAGCCGAACTGACCGGCCGCGGCGTCTTCTTCCGCGAACTGGACCTGGACTACGCCTTCCACAGCCGGGCCATGGACCCCATCCGGGAACCGCTGCTCGACGCCCTCGACGGACTCGAACCTGCCCCCGCCCGCATCCCGTTCGTCTCCACCGTCACCGGCACCGAGCTGAACGGGCCGGAACTCGACGCCGCATACTGGTGGCGCAACGTCCGCGAGCCCGTCCGGTTCGCCGAGGCCGCCGGCCTGCTCGCCGCCGGACACGCGGGCACCCTGGCGGAGATCGGCCCGCACCCGGTGCTACGCCCCTACCTGCGCCGCACCGGTGCCACCTGCGTCGCCACCCTGCACCGCGACGGCGACGGCCCCCGCGAGACCGCGGCGGCCGTCGCCGCCGTGCTCGCCGCCGACACCGGCACCGACTGGCGGCACCACTTCCCCCGGCCGGGCCGGGTGGTCGACCTGCCCGCCTACGCCTGGCAGCACGAGAGGTACTGGCACGGCACCGCGCAGGACCGGGTCGCGGGCACCAGCGGCAGCGGTCTGCTGGACCATCCGCTGGTGGGAGAGCGGATGCCCGCCCCGCACCCCGTGTGGCACGGCACCGTCGAACCGCAACTGGTGCCCTGGCTGGGCGACCACAGGATCGGGGACGACGTCCTCATGCCGGCCGCCGCCTACGTGGAGATGGCCCTGAGCGCCGGCCGCCGGGCCCTGGACCGCCCGGTCGAGGTACGGCACCTGGAGATCGGCCGCCCGCTCTCCGTGCCGTGGCCGGACCCCACACCGGTCGCCCTGCAGACCGCGGTCACCCCCGACGACGGCGCCGTGACCATCAGCGTCCGCGAGGAACACGGAGGCGAGTGCCTGCCCGTCGTACGCGCCCAGGTCCGCACCCTGCTCGGCACGGCACCGGACCCGCTCGACCTCACCGCGCTCCGGGCCCGCTGCGACCGGAGCGTCGACGGCCCCGACTTCTACCGGACGTGCCACGGCATCGGGCTGAACTGCGGGCCGGACTTCCAGCTCATCGACCGTGTCGAGGTCGGCGACGAAGAGGTGCTGGTCACCTACCGGCTGGCGCACACCGCCGACGCCTACACCGCCCACCCGGTCCTGATCGACGCGCCGCTGCAGGCCACCGTGGCCCTCGCCGGGGCGGAGACGGAATCCGCCGCGTTCCTGCCGACCGTGTTCGGATCCGTACGCGTGTGGCGGACCCCCGCGCCCGCCGGCGTCGTACACCTGCGCCGGCGCAGCCGCAGCGCCAACGAGATGTGCTGGGACATCACCTACGCCGACGCCGACGGCACGGTCACCGCCGAGATCGACGGCTGCCGCACCCGCCGGGGCCACCTGACCGAGCGCACCCCGCTGACCGTCCAGCGCACCGTGCTCCGGGCCGCCCCCCACCCGGGGACCCCCGCTCCGCCCTCCCCGCTTCCCGCGCCCGCCGAGGTCGCGCGCGCGGCCGAACCGCGTATCGCCGCCGCCCGCGCCGCCCTGGACGACAGCGGCCACCACCGGTTCACCGCCGCCGCCGAACAGGCCGGCGCCCACTGCTGGGCCGAGACGCTGCACGGCCTCCTCGCCGACCCCGCGGCCCCGTTCTCCATGGGCGACCTGGTGGCCGGGGGCCTGCAACCCCGGCACCGGCGGGCGGTGAGGCTGATGCTGCCCCTGCTGGCCGAGCACGGCCTCGCCCGGACGACCGGACAGACCTGGCAGCTGACCGGCGCGGAGAGCCACGCCGAGGCGCTGCTGCGCGGCCTGGTGGAGGACCACCCCCCGTTCGGCGCCGAGACGCTGCTCCTCAACCGGCAACTGCGCCGGCTGCCCGACGTGGTACGGGGACACGTCGACGCACGCGAACTCCTGCCGGCCGGGGACAGCGCGCACGAGCAACTCCACGAGACCGGCCCGGCCCACCGCTTCGCCCACCGCGCCGTGCAGGCGCTGCTCGGCGACATCGTCGACCGCTGGCCCGCCGACCGTTCGCTGCGCGTCCTGGAGATCGGAGCGACCACCACCGCCCTGACCGCCGCGGCACTGCCCGTGCTGCCCGCCGACCGGACCCGCTACACCTGCACCACCCCCACCGGCAACGGTCTCACCCGCGCCGAACACCGCTTCGCCGCCTACGACTTCGTCGACCACCGCACCCTGGACCCGGACGCCGACCTGATCGGTCAGGGCCTGCCCCGGTCCGGTTTCGACCTCGTCCTCGCGGGCGACGCCCTGCACGCCACCACCGACCTGGCCGCGACCCTGCGCCGGCTGCACGCGGTGCTGGCCCCCGGCGGACACCTGCTGGCCACCGAACCGCACCACGCCCGGCTCCAGGCCCTGCTCTCCGGCACGCTGGACGACTTCTGGGAGCGCGGCGACCACACCCTGCGCCCGGCGTCCCGCATCCTCCCCCGCGACCGGTGGGCACCGCTGCTGCGACGGTGCGGCTTCTCCGGTGTGGCACAGACCGGGCCCGAGGACCGTTCCGTCCTCCTCGCGGCGGCGGACGACGACGGCGGCGGTCCGGGCCATGACCGCGGCCACGCACCGGGCCGCGACCGGGACCATGGACCGGGCCATGACCGAGGCCACGCACCGGGCCGCGACCGGGACCATGGACCGGACCACGACCGCGACCACGCACCGGGCCGCGACCGGGACCACGGACCGGACCACGACCGGGACCACGGACCGGGCCATGACCACGGCCACGCACCGGGCCGCGACCGGGACCACGGACCGGACCACCGCCACGGACCGGACACCGAGCCACCGTCAGTGGTCCCCGGTGCCGCCTGGGTGATCGCCGTCGAGGACGACACCGAGACGGCGACCGCGCGGACACTGGCCGCCCTCCTCGGAAAGGCCACCGTCGTCGTCGCGCCCGACCGGGCCGCCGCCTGGATCGAGGCCCTGCCCACGGACTCCGGCCCGCGTGTCGTCCTGCTGCTCGCCGAGCCGGGCCCGCACGACACCGTCGCACGGACCACCCGCCGGGCGGCCCTCCTGCGCTCCCTGGCCACCGCCTGCGACGGCCTGAAGGGCACCGTCGGACCCCGCGTATGGCTCGTCACCCGCCCGACCGGCCTCTTCCCGGCCCCGGAGCAGCCCTCCCACCCGGACGACGCGGCCGTCTGGGCGGCCTGCCGCACCCTCGCCAACGAGCGCCCCGACCTGTCCCTGCGGCGCCTCTCGTGCCACCGCACCGGTGACACCGGCACCGACGCCCGCCGCCTGGCCGGCGAGCTCCTCGCCCCCGGCGACGACGACCCGGGCGCCCGGGAGGACGAGATCGTCCTGACCGCCGGGGGACGGTTCGTCCCCCGGCAGGTCCAGCACCCGGCGGACGAACCCCCCGGCGTCCCCGCCGGCACGCCGTACATCCTGGAAGCCCGCGACCCCGGCCTGCGCCGACGGCTGATCTGGCGGCAGACGGACCTCCCCGTACCCGGGCCGGGCGAGGTGGCCCTCGAGATGCGGGCCGTGGCCCTCAACTACCGCGACCCCATGAGGGCCAACGGCCTGCTGCCGCCCGAGGCGGTGGAGAACAGCCCGATCGGCCGCGGCCTGGGCACCGACGGCGCCGGCGTCGTACGCGCCGTGGGGGAGGGCGTACGGGACCTGAAGCCCGGCGACCGGGTCTGCGGCCTCGTGCCCGCCGCCCTCGCCTCCCACGCGACGACCTCCGCCTCCGCCGTCGTCCGCATCCCCGACGGGCTGGGCTTCACGGAGGCGGCGACCTTCCCCGTCGCCTTCCTGACCGTCCACCAGACCCTCGTCAACCAGGCCCGTCTGGGTCCCGGGGAGACCGTGCTCGTCCACGGCGGAGCCGGGGCGGTGGGCCTGGCCGTCCTGCAGTGCGCCCGCCGTCAGGGCGCCCGCGTCATCGCGACCGCCGGCACCGAGACCAAACGGGACCTGCTGCGCACCCTCGGCGCCGAGCACGTACTCGACTCACGCAGCCTGGACTTCGTCCCCCGCGTACGGGAACTGACCGGCGGCCGGGGCGTGGACGTCGTGGTGAACTCCCTCAGCGGCGAGGCCATCGCCCAGGGCCTCGGCCTCCTACGGCCCAACGGCCGTTTCATCGAACTCGGCAAGAAGGACATCTTCCTCAACAATCCCGTCACACTGCGCCCCTTCGACCGCAGCCTCACCTTCATCGGCTTCAACCTCGACGCCGTCATCGACGACCCGGAACTCGGCGCCCTGCTGCTCACGGACTTCGAGGCGGAGGCCACCTCCGGCACCTACCGCCCCCTGCCCCACACGACCTACCCCGCCGCGCGCGTCGAGGAGGCCTTCCACCTCCTGCAGCACTCCCGGCACACCGGCAAGGTCGTCGTCACCTTCGGCCCCCTCGACGAACCCGTCCCCGTGGAACCTGCACCCGGCACCCTCCGCCTCGACGGCGAGGGCACCTATCTGATCACCGGCGGACTGAGCGGACTCGGCGCCGCCACCGCCCGCCTGCTGGCCGACCGCGGGGCCCGGCACCTGGCCCTGCTCTCCCGCGGCGGACCCGACGCCCCCGACGCGCCCGCCCTTCTCCGGGAACTCACCGACCGGGGCGTGCACGCCACCGCTCACGCCGCCGACGTCACCGACGAAACCGCGCTGCGCCGGGTCCTCGACGCCGTCGACGCCACCGGGCACCCCCTGCGCGGCGTCGTCCACGCGGCGACGCACATGGACGACGCGGTGCTGGCCGACCTCACCGACGACCGGTTCGCCGCCGTACTGGCGCCCAAGGCGGGCGGCGCGGCCCTCCTGGACCGCCTCACCGCCGACCGCGACCTGGACCTGTTCCTCACCTACTCCTCCGTCTCCGCCGGCATCGGCAACCCGGGCCAGGCCGCCTACGCGGCGGCCAACGCCTACCTGGAAGCCCTCACCCGGGCCCGGCGCGGCGCCGGCCGGCCGGGTACGGCACTGGCCTGGGGTCCGATCGGCGAGACCGGCTACGTCGCCCGCAGCGGCATGGGCCCCGCCATGACCGGACGCGGCCTCGAACTGCTCACCCCCGCCGAGGTCCTCGCCACCGCCGACCGCCTCCTGGCCGCCGGCACCGACGTCGCCGGAGCGGGCCGCTACCGCTGGGGAGCCGCACGCCATCTGCTGCCCGCCCTGGCCACCCCCCGGTTCGCCCCGCTGGCCCCGTCCTCCTCCACGGCCTCCCCGGACGCCCGCAACGAACTCCTGAGCACACTGGCGGACCTCCCGGCGGACGAGGCGGTGCACAGGATCACCGGGACGATCGCCCGGCTCCTCGCGGGCGTCCTGCAGACCGACCCGGCCGACCTGGACCCCACGCGCAACGTCACCGACTTCGGACTGGACTCGCTGCTGGGCATGCAGTTCCTGGTCCAGGCGAGGGACCTGTTCGACATCCGCCTCGGCCCGGCCGACCTGGCCACCGGACGCACCCTGGCCCACTTCGCCCGCCTGATCCACCAGCGGCTGGACCTGAACGCCGACACGTAAGGCACCGGGCATCGCCGGTCTCAGCGGGGCACCGCCCCGACGACGTTCGCGGTGTCGACGCCCGGCCCAGGGCCGCAGCGAGGAGGTCCGTAGCCGGGAAAGGTGACCGGTCAGCCTGCCGAACAGGCCCCGTATGTCCCGTTTCGATGCGGCATGCGGGGCCTGTTGCTCCTCAGGGGTCAGCCCGTCTTCTTGGCGTCCTTGAGCAGTTCCGCCGGGATCTCGGCGTCGTCGCGGATCGCCGTCCACAGCTTCTCCGCCTTCGACTCGACGGCGACCACCCGGTTCGGGTCGACCTTGTCGTACGTGACCGGCAGCATGATCGTCTGCATGCCCTCGGCGTCGATGCCCTTGACGCTCTGGGCGAAGTCGGCGAGGGCGGTCAGCGACGCGAGTTCCTTGTCGGTGGTGAGCGCGCCGGTCGCGGACCGGGCGATGGAGTAGGCCTTGGTGGGGCTGGTCAGCAGGTCCTGCTTCTGCACCTCGCTGATCAGCGCCTTGAGGAACTTCTGCTGGAGTTCGATGCGGCCCAGGTCGCTGCCGTCGCCGTAACCGTGCCGGGTGCGGACGAACTGCAGGGACTGGTCACCGTCCAGGCGGTGTGTGCCCGTCCCCAGCTGCAGCTGATCGTTGTCGATCGGCTTGTCCAGCGTCACGGTGACGCCGCCCACCTCGTCCACGATCTGCTTGAAGCCGGAGAAGTCGAGCTCCACCAGGTGGTCGATGCGGACGTCGCTCATCGACTCGACGGTCCTCGCCGTGCAGGCCGGCCCGCCGAGGGCGTAGACCGCGTTGAACATCACACGCTTCGCCTCCGGCAGCACCTTGCCGCTCTCCGTGGTGCACTCGGGCCGGGTCACCAGGGTGTCGCGCGGGATGCTCACCGCGACCGCCTCGGTGTGGCCCTTGGCTATGTGTACCAGCAACGTGGTGTCCGACCGCTGCCCGCTCACGTTCCCACCGGCCAGGTCGCCGTTGTCGCCGGCCCGCGAGTCGGAGCCGAGCACCAGCAGGTTCAGGGCGTCGCCCGCCGCGGCCTTCTTCGCGGGGCGGGAGGAGTCGTCGCCGAGGGCCTTGTCGAGGTCGACGGCATTGTCCTTGAGCTTGGAGTCCAGGGACGAGTAGAGCCAATAGGCGGTGCCGCCGAGGACGAGGACGAGGGCGAGCAGGGAGAAGAGTACGATCCGGCCGGTACGTCGCTTCTTCTTCTGAGCTCTGCGGTTGCCCCGCTTGTCGGGCGGGGTGCGGTCGGCAGGCGGCACAGGCGTGCTCAGGTCGTGACTCACGGCGGGGTCCTCGCAACTCGTGCCCAGAGGGCAAGGGCAGCAGGCCGCTCCCGTGAGGGGCCGGGTCGGTGCTGCTCGGCTGACGCTTGGTTGGCATTGAACTATAGACAGGTGCTCGAAAACTCTTTTGAGTGATGTGCCCGGTTGTGTGCCCTGGCGAGTACGGCCGGCCGTCCCGTCCCCGGTGCTTCCGGCCGCTCCCGGATCCGTTCCGGCGGCCGCGACCCGAGGCTCGTGCGGCGCCGACGGGGCAACGGGACGCTTGTTCGGACGTGCTTATGATGTGGCGAATTCCGGGGTCATCCGTGGATACCGGGGCCCGGCGCGGGAAGGGACGGCACACATGCGCGGCAGAGGTGCGCAGGCGGTGGCCACGGGATCGTGGCTGCTGCGTGGGAACGACGACCGCCTCGCCGTGTACGCGCTCGTCGAAGGCGGTGTGCACCGCTGGACGGAGACCGCGGTCGGCAGCGGGCGCTGGAGCGGGCCGGACTTCTTCCCCGCTGAGGGGCTGACCGGGCTCGCCGTCGCCCAAGGGGCCAATCGCTACGCGCACTTCCTCGGGCGCAGGGAGAAGCGGACGGGCGGGGACACGCCGAAGGTCGACCTGCTGTACGCCGTGCAGTACCAGTCGGGCCGAACGCTGGGGGACTGGCGTTCCCTGGGCAACCCGTACCGCGACCCGAGGGACGCCGCGACACTCGGCGTGCCGGCCGCCGCCGTCGACGGACAGGGCACGGTCCACGTCTTCGTCTCCGGCGGCCCCGGCGGGGTCATGCTGCGGCGCGAATCCAAGAGCGGGGCGTGGGAGGCCTGGAAGGACCTGCGCGGCGGCGCGGTCGAGGGCGGGCCGGCCGCCGCGGCGAACTCCGCCGGACTGGTCGAACTCCTCGTGCCGGGGAACCGGTCGGTCATGCGCTGGGTGCAGACGGAGCCCGGAGCCGACCTGCGCCGGGCACAGGACCTCTCGCCCGCTCCGGTACCCGGCTCTGCCGCGCTCCTCGAGACCGCCCCCGGTGTGTTCACCGCGTACTGGTCCGAGCAGAGTGGGACGGGCGTCTACGCGCAGCGGCCCGGCGAGTGGGCCTTCCCCGTCGGCGGGGCCCCGGGCGAGGGACCCCACGCCACGCTCCGTGCCTCCGTCGACGGCTACGACTGCACGGTCCTGGCCCACCAGGGGCGTACGGGAACAGCCGTGATCGGCGTCTGCGGCACCGGCGCGGAGTCCGGTGGACTGTGGTGGTCCGACACGGGGGTGACCTGTATCGGCACTCCGGCGCTGGCACTGGACGGGCGGGGCCGGGTCGTCATGGCGACGGTCACCGCGGACGGCGCCGTCCTGGTGAACCGGCAGCGGCCGGAGCCCGGCCTCACCCTGTCCGACTGGGACCGCCTGCCGGGCGACTGAGCCGGCTCCCGCCGTCCCAGGCCGACGAGACCTGCCAACTTACGGCGCGTCAGTACACCAGATCATGCTGGAAATCCAGACCTGCAAATGGTTGTACGGCTCATCGGTGATGATTGTCACGCATCACAAGTTGTCCACAGGCTGTCTTGACCTGGACTTTTAGGAAACCATTATGTGAAAGTTTGATGGTTCACCGTTATGCGGTGATCGCAGTTGAATCGGGGCGATGAGCCCTGTGTCTGGTAACGCGAGCTTCTTCCACGCCAAGGCCCACACAGCGGGGTGTGCGACATCCTTGGAGGGCAGAGCTGCTGGGTATGGATGGTGGATGCCTCGTGGGTGGCTCGGACAACCCTGAAGCCGGAGCGCTGATCTCGGCGTACCGGTCTGCGGTTCCGACCGGCGCGAGGCAGCGCATCGTCCGCGGGGTGCCGACCCCGGTCCGCAAGGTCGTGAAGTCCTCCCTCACCGCCGCCGACTCCGTGCGCTCCGCCGCGGTGGTCTGGGCGATGGGGGGCAAGCGAAAGGCGCCCCGGCACAGCACCGCCTACAGCCGGCGGGTCGTCCGCGTCGGCCGCCGTCACATGCGTGCGCTGTTGGTCGAGGGGGCGACGGACTGGGCCGCCCGCGCCCGCAACCTGAACATCGTGGTCTCCGTTCTGGAGGCGGCGGGCGTCGACTACTTCTGCGTGCGGGGCACGAACAGCGGGCTGCCCGCCGTCGCCGTCCCCGCCGCGTCCCGCCCGCTGGTCGAGGAACTGCTCCAGCTGGCCTTCGAGCAGGCCCCGGGCTATGTGGGACCCGCCGGCGGCAACGAGGCGCGGATGGAGCCCGGCGACGACGAGAGGTCGTGGCGGCAGCTGCGCAAGAACAAGGTGCTGCGCGTCGCGTGGTACGTGTGCGACCCCACCCAGCAGCTGGTCTTCGGCGCGGCCACCGGATGCGACCTGGAGATGTGGACGGAGCGGGACGGGGAGCTGCGGGCTCCGCGCCCCAACCGGGTCATCGACGCGGTTCCGGTGAGGGCCCCGCGCAAGTCGGCGCCGCAGAGCCTCTTCAGCCCCATTCCTCCCGCCTACCACACGGGGGACGCGAGGACCCTGGCCGAGTTTGCCGTGCCGCTCCCCGAGGACCACCAGTTCCCCATCGATGCCGTCTACACCTGGGTCGACGACTCCGACCCGGTCTGGCGGGCGTCGCGCGACCGTGTGCGCCGGGGGTTCTCCGCGGACGGACTGCACGAGCAGGCGGCGAACGACTCGCGGTACACCAGTCGTGACGAACTGCGGTACTCGCTGCGGTCGCTCCACCAGAACGCCCCCTGGGTGCGCAACATCTATCTCGTGACGGCGGGCCAGGCCCCGTCCTGGCTCCAGGCGCAGCACGCGAACCTCCGGGTGGTGGACCACCGGGAGATCTTCTCCGACGCCTCCGCCCTGCCGACGTTCAACTCGCACGCCATCGAGAGTCAACTGCACCATATTCCGGGACTCTCGGAGTGCTTCCTCTACCTGAACGACGACGTGTTCTTCGGCCGGCCGGTGACGCCCGGGCATTTCTTCCATCCGAACGGCATAACCAAGTTCTTCACCTCACCCGCGCTGATACCGGGCGGCGCCGTCTCCTCGACGGACCTTCCGGTCAACGCCGCGGGCAAGAACAGCCGTTGGCTCATCGCGCAGAAATTCGGTACCGCCATATCCCAGAAGATGAAGCACACGCCGCACGCGCTCCGCAGGAGTGTGCTTCAGGAAATCGAGGAGACCTTCGCGGAGCAGCACGCCACCACCCAGCATTCACGTTTCCGTTCCCCTGGGGACGTGCCGATCGCCTCGTCGCTGCACCACTATTTCGCATACCACTCCGCCCGGGCCACGGTGGGGGACATCCAGTACCGGTACATCGACCTCTCGGCCGATCTGGCCGAGCGGCGCCTGAACACGCTCCTCGCCAACCGGAACATGGACACCTTCTGCCTCAACGACACGGTGGAGTCGGCTGACCCGGAAGCGCAGCGGGACATGCTGAAACGTTTCCTTGAGGCGTATTTCCCGGTGCCCAGTCCTTATGAAATCGCGGAATACGAGAATGCCCTCGAGCCTGCGAGTGAGTTCCGGCGCACATGAATTCCTATGACGTCACGCTGGTCGTGCCGGTCTACAACGTGGAGCAGTACCTCCAGGAGTGCCTGGACTCCATCGAGGCACAGACGGTGTTCGAGCGCTGCGAGATCGTGCTCGTCGACAACGGCAGTACGGACGGCTCCTACCGGCTCTGCGCGGAGTTCGCCCGTCGGCACGCCAACACCACGGTGCTGGTGCGCCACGGCGGCGGTGCAGGAGCGGCCCGCAACCTCGGCATGGACCGGGCGACCAGCCCGCGCATCACCTTCTGTGACTCCGACGACGTGCTCCCGCCCACCGCGCTCGAACGCATGCTGGACGCCTCCTCGGCCACGGGGGCCCAGGTCGTGGTGGGTGCGATGGAGACGTTCCCCAAGCCGACCAACTGGGCCTGGAAGGAGCACTTCGGAAAGGGCGACCGGACGTTCGACAGCCTCGTCGAGATGCCTGAACTGGTGCACAGCGCCAGTGCCTGCAACAAGCTCTTCGACCTTTCCTACCTGCGCTCCCACGGCATCCGCTTCGCTGAAGGCGTCCACTTCGAGGACGCCTACGTCGGCGTCTCCGCGCTCGTTCTCGCCACCCGGCTCGCCCTGGTCGACGCGTGTGTCTACCGATACCGCAAGCGCGCCGCGGGGAACTCGACCATGGACGCGATCTGGACGCGGCGGCAGAACTACTGGGACCACCTCCAGCTCGTGGAGTACCTGCACCGGCTGGGCGCGGGCCTCCCGGAGAACTCGAAGGCCGTGCTCGACCTCTTCCTGGTACGGAGCTACCAGGGCTTCGCGCTCCGGGCACCTGACCTCTTCCAAGGGGCGGAGCTGGAGGACATCTACGCGCGGTGTCGCGCGGTCTACTGGGGCGTCTCGCCCGACGTGATCGTCAGGGCCACCGCGGACGCCCGCCATCGGGTGGCCTATCTCGCCTTCCTCACCGGGGACTTCGGCCTGTTCGCGGACCGGGCGGCCAGGCTGCACAAGCTCTCCGTGCGTGACGGTCACCCGTACCTCATCGGTGGACTGCCGGACCAGCTGGCCCCGTTGGCGCAGGCCACGCCCTTCACCGCTCATCTGGAGCACGTTCGCCGGGTGCCGGGAACCGGGACGCTGCGGCTCTCCGGACGGTTCGAGGTCAGCGGCATGCCCCTGGTCCGGCCCCTGGCGGGGCACCTCGGCCTGCGTGTCCGGGGGAGCCGCCTCAGCGTCCCCGCCACGCAGATCCGCCGGCGGGACCTGAAGAACACCCGGCCCGACACGGAATGGGGCGGCTTCACCGCCGACCTGCCCTTCGACGCCTTGCGGAAGGGTGTCCACGACCTCGAGTTCGTCATCGACTCCGAGGGGGGCCAGGCGGTCACCCCGTGCCTGGTCGCCGCGGGTTATCTGCGCGGGGCGCGCGTGGTCGAGCACGGCGGAACACGGGTCGTGCCGCACTGGAAAGGGAAGAACCGGGCGATCCTGATGGTCTCCGGCACGGCACGCCGGCTCGCCCTCGGTGTCCCGGGCGGTCTCCTCGCCAAGGACGCCAAGCATGTGCTGCGCCGTCGGCCGTTCTGGAAGCAGCGCCTGCTGCGGCTGTTCACGAAGCCGCTGAAGCCGCTGTTCCTCGGCCGGGACATCTGGCTGTTCGGTGAGCGGGGCGACACCGCGCAGGACAACAGCTGGCACCTGTTCCGGCACGCGCGCACCGCGGGCAAGCGGCGCGGGGCGTACTACGTCATCCGGGCCGGCAGCCCCGACCGGGCCCGTCTGGCGGGGCTCGGCCACGTCGTCACCCACAGCTCCTGGAAGCACAAGCTGTTGATGTTGCACGCGTCCGTGCTGGTCAACGCCTACGACATCGACACCTACATGCTGCCCGACGGCTGGGACCGGACCCGCTACCTCAAGCATCTGAACTGGCGCGTGGGTGCCCGCCGGGTCTTCCTGCAGCACGGTGTGACGGACAAGGACGTCAGCAAGGGCCTGCACCGCAACCGCACGGGCGTCGACCTCATCCTCGCGGTGAGCCGGCGCGAGGGGCGGTTCCTGTCGGAGGAACTCGGCTACGAGGGGCAGGTGGGGGTCATCGGCTTCCCCCGCTTCGACGCGCTGGTTCCCGGGCGCGGCGGACGCACCATCCTGTTCATGCCGACGTGGCGCGCCTATCTGACCGTCGCCTCGTACAGCCGTGACGGCGGCGGACGCGAGACGCGACAGGCCATGCGCGACCGGTTCCTCGCCTCCGGCTACCGGGATTTCATGGTCCGTTTCCTGAACGACCCGGAGCTGCTGGCCGCCCTGGACCGGTACGACTACACACTGCAGTTCCTGCCGCACTACGAAATGCGCGCGATGGTCGGGGAGATCGTGCCGGACCACGGCCGGGTCCGGATCATCGACCAGAACGAGATCAGTGTGCAGGAGGCCATGCGGCGCTGCGATCTCTTCGTCACGGACTGGTCGTCCACCGCCTTCGACGTCGCATACCTCGGAACTCCCCTGGTGTACGCACAGTTCGATGCCGAGGAGTACTGGGACGGGCATTACCAGAAGGGCTATTTCGATGCCCGCCGGGACGGATTCGGGCCGGTCGGGGAAACCGTCGAAGAGGTCGTGGGTGAAGTGGTCCGCTACATACGGGGAGGGTGTGAGAGGGAGCCCGAGTATCTGCGGCGGGTGGAGAATTTCTTCGAGTACCGGGACCAGCAGAACAACGTGAGGGCGTCGGAAGCGATCGATCGTCTCGTTCGGGAGTTGAATCATTGATGTGGTGTGCCAGGAGGAAGCATGTCCCAAGCCAACTGTGACGTGACGGTCGTCGTGCCGTTCCGCGATGTCCAGAACTTCTTCGCCGAATTCCTGGAGTCGGTGGCCGCGCAGACCGCCTTCGCGCGCGCCCATGTGATTCTCGTCGACAACGGCAGCAGTGACCGGTCGGTGGCGATCGCGAGCGAATTCGCCGGCCGGTACGCCAACGTCGACCTGGTCTCGCAGCCCCAGGGCCGGGCCGGCGACGCGCGCAACATGGGCATGGACATGGCCTCGACGCCGTACATCGTCTTCTGGGACGCCGACGACGTCGTGCCCGAGCGGTCCCTGGAAGTGCTCCTGAAGACCATCGTCAAAACCAGGGCCACGATCGTCGTGGGCCGTGAGAAGCATGTCCCGAAGCCGGTCAAGGCGCCGTGGCACAAGTACTTCGGCAAGAACGTCAAAACGGTGAGCAGCGTCGTCGACATCCCCGACCTGATCCACTCGGCGTCCTGCTGGAACAAGATCTTCGACCTCGACCTGCTGCGCTCCCAGGGCATCCGGTTCGGTACCGGCACCGCCTTCGAGGACGCCTATGTCTCGCTGCCCGCGCTGCTGCTCTCGGAGCGCATCGCACTGGTCGACGCCCCCGTCTACGAGTACCGCAGGCGCGGTGACGGCTCCTCCGTCATGGACACCATCTGGGACCTCCCGCAGAACTATGCCGATCAGCTGATGATGCTGGAGTACCTCGCGGGTATGCGTCAGGGACTCACGCCGTACCAGCAGGAGACGCTGGAACGGTTCCTCATCCGCAGCATGCAGGGCTTCCTGCTGAGGGCCCCGCGGATCTTCGGCGAAGCCGACTGCCGGAAGCTCTTCGAGCGCTGTCGCACGCTCTACTGGGGAATCACCTCGGAGCAGTTCGCCCGGAGCACGAACGACACCAGGCACCGGCTCCCCTATCTCGCGCTGCACTTCGCGGACTTCGACCTCTTCTACCGTCCGGCCTCCGTCCTCGGCTCGGTCTTCGGCCGGGAGGGGGACCTCTACGTCGACTACCCGGGGACGTCCTGGGGGCTGCCGCTCACGAAGGTCACGTCCGTTCCGGCCCGGATCGAGGGGGTCTCCGCCGGCGAGGGCGGGACGGCGGTGGTCCACGGCCGCTTCTCGGTCAACGGGATCCCCGACGAACTGCTCGCCAAGCTCGAACTGCAGGTCTGGTTCGAACGGAGCGGCAAGACCCTTCCGGCGGTGAACCACGGGCAGGACCACGGCCAACCGGGCCAGGAGGGAGCCGTCTTCAGCGTCACCGTCGACCCCCGGGAGTTCCCGGCCGGTTCCTTCCCCGTGCGTCTGGTGCTGTGCACCCGGGGCAGGGACGTCTCGCGCCCCTGCACCGTCTCCCCGGCCCTGTCCCAGCAACCGCCCGTCAACGGATTCCACGGTTTCGCGCGCATCACCGCCGACGGCGGGAACGCCCAACTCGTCATCGAGTCCACCCAGCACTGATCACGATCCGCTCCAGAAATGGGGTATTCGGCAGAAAACAGGAGTCATAGGTGTTCGATCCCCTCTACGACGTCGCCGTCGTCGTCCCCATCTTCAACGTGGAGAGATATCTCCAGGAGTGCCTGGACTCGCTGGCCCGCCAGACGGTGTTCGACCGCTGTCAGGTGATCCTGGTCGACAACGGCAGCAGCGACGAGTCGCCCGCGATCGCCGCGGAGTTCGCCTCGCAATATCAGAACGTATGGGCGTTCGTGCATCCTGAGGGAAAGGCGGGCGGAGCCAGGAACGCGGGAATGGACCTGGTCAGCGCCCGCTACATCACGTTCTGCGACTCCGACGACGTCCTGCCCGAGGACGCCCTGGAAATCATGTGGCGGACCGCGGTCAAAGAGCGTGTGCCGCTCACCATCGGACGGATGGAGACGTTCCCGGAGGAGACCAACTGGCCCTGGCTCCGCTACTTCGGGAAGCAGGTCCAGGTGCATCCCGGAATCGAGAACATCCCGGAGATGATCCACGGCGGAAGCGCCTGCCACAAACTCTTCGACGTCGAGTTCATCCGCGCGAACGACATCCGGTTCCGTGAGGGCGTGCACTTCGAGGACGCGTTCTTCTCGGTCACCGCCATGCTGCTCGCGGACCGCATCGCGATGGTGCCGAACACGGTCTACCGGTACCGCAAGCGCGCCGCCGAGGACTCCACGATGGACAAGCTGTGGGAGCGCACGGAGAACTACTGGGACCACCTCCTTCTGGAGGAGTACCTGATGACGCTCCGCTCCCGCCTCTCCGGCCACCGGCAGGAGGTCCTCAACAGGTTCCTGGTGCGCAGCTACCAGGGCTTCGCCCTGCGCGCGCCGCAGGTCCTGCCCGAGGAGGAGCTGTTCCGGCTCTTCCAGCGGGCCCGCGCGGTCTACACGCTGGTGCCGCCCGACGCGGTCCTGACCTCCACCCACGACACCCGCCACCGGGTGCCGTTCCTGGCGATGTACATGAACTGGTACGAGCTCTTCGCGCGCCCGGAGCAGGCGATCAGCGGTGTGTACGGGCGGGGCGGAGACCTCTACCTCGACGTCGCGGTGCCGAGCGCGTTGCTCCCGCTGACGAAGGTCTCCTCCACCAGCGTGCACGTGGAACGGATCCAGGCGGACGCCAAGTCCGGCGGGATCGTCGTGGCCGGCCGGTTCGTGCTCAACGGACTCCCCATGAGCGCCGCCATGCGTAATCCCCTGCAGCTGTGGGTGGAGAAGAGCGGTCAGATGGTGCCCGCGCGACAGGTGTGGCGCAGTGACCTGCTGGCGACGCGTGACGATCTCGCCTGGGGCGGATTCGAGGCGGTCGTCCCGGCACACGCCCTCAAGGACGGTGAGTTCCCGCTGAAGCTGGTGTTCTGCACCTCCGGCCGTGATGTCTCGCGCCCGTGCATGATCACCACCGCGATGCTGCGCGGCGCCCGTCCCATGAAGATCGCGGACCGCTATGTCCTTCCGCTGGCGAAGGGCAAGGACAACGCCGTCCTGGTCGTCCGGGAGGCGCAGGGCCGGAACGGCGACAAGGCCTGGGAGGAGTTCCTCGAGGGCCTGGACCAGGAGCAGAAGAAGCGCAAGGCGCCCTTCTGGCGTGCCCGCGCCATCCGGCGGGCCACGCTCCGGTTCTTCCGCCGCAAGGAGATCTGGCTGATCGGCGAGCGCAAGGACACCGCACAGGACAACAGCCTGCACCTGTTCACGTATCTGCGGAAGCACGAGCGCCGCCGCAAGGCCTACTACATCATCGAGAAGGGCAGCGCGGACCGGGCCAAGCTGAAGCGCCTGGGGAACGTGGTGGCGCACAGCTCCTGGAAGCACAAACTGCTGATGCTGCACGCGTCGCTGCTCATCAACGCCTACGACATCGACTCGTACATGCTTCCCGACGGCTGGGACCGCACGAAGTACCTCAAGCACCTCAACTGGCGCGTCGGGGCCCGACGGGTCTTCCTCCAGCACGGGGTCACCGACGAGGACGGCAGCAAGGCCCTGCACCGCAACCGGACCGGTGTGGACCTGGTGTTCGCGACCAGTGACCGGGAGGCCCAGTACTTCTCCGAGCACATGCACTACGGGGACCAGGCCAAGGCACTGGGCTTCCCGCGCTTCGACGCGCTGCAGCCGGACCGCGGCCGACGGCGTGTCCTGCTGATGCCCACCTGGCGCAAGTACCTGACGATCCCCTCGTATCTCCAGGGGGACGGTGCCGACCAGGACGCGGTCGACGAGATCTTCCGGGAGTCGGCCTACCGGGAGTTCATGGTGCAGCTGCTGCGCCACCCGAAGCTGATGGAGGCGCTGGAGCACTACGACTACGTGCTCGACTTCCTTCCGCACTACGAGATGCGGAACATGGTCGACGGGGTTGTACCGGACCACCCCCGAGTGCAGCGTCTGGACCAGACGAAGGTCAGTGTTCAGACGGCCCTGCGCCAGTGCGACCTGTTCATCACGGACTGGTCCTCGGTCCACTTCGACATGGCCTATCTCGGCACGCCGCTCGTCTACGCCAGGTTCGACCCGGACGAGTACTGGGCCAAGCACGCCAGAAAGGGGTACTTCGAGGCGGCGTACGACGGGTTCGGACCGGTGTGCGGCAACGTCGAGGAAGTGGTGACCGAAGTGATCCGCTACCTCGGCAACGGGTGCAAGCGCGAGCCGGAGTACGACTACCGGGCGCGCGCCTTCTTCGCCTTCGAGGACCGCGACAACTGCGCCCGCGCGACGGCCGCGATCGCGGAGCTCGCGGCAACGGACGTGTGAGGCCCCGCCTCACCGGTCGCGGCGCAGCGTCACCGCACCGATCAGGGCCCGGTGGTCGGAGCAGAGGCGTACGCCGTGGCACGAGGCCGGTATGGCCAGGGAGTCCGCCGTGTACGCGCCGCTGATCCGGTCGGCGCGTACGAAGAGGTAGTCGAGCTTGACGCCGCTGCCGCACGGCCCGGGTCGGGGCGCGGGCACGGAGAAGGTCCGCTCGCCGTGCCCGGCGCAGTGCCCGCGGTCCGCGTCGTCCAGTTCGCGGTGCGCACCCCGCCCGCCGTGGTCCGTGCGGCGGGCGACGGACGGCGCGTACATCCGGTCCATGCGGGTGTGGTGTGGCTGGGCGTTGAAGTCACCGGCCACCAGATAGGACCGGCCGGCCGTGGCGAAGGCGTCGAGCCGTGCCCGGACGGCGGCGATCTGGCGGTCGTTGGGCGAGCCGTCCCTTCCCGGGAAGGCGCGGGGCGTCAGATGGGTGGTGCAGAAGGTCACCTCCGGACGGTCGGCGAGCGGCGCGCACAGTAGCGCCCGGCGCTCCGCCGTGCCGTCGGACGGCAGGACGTAGGTCTCCGCCGGGCCCAGCGGCCACTTGCTGAACAGCGCGATCCCGTACGCCTCGGAACCCCGGCACAGCCCCTTGCGGGGGTTCAGCGTGGCGGTGAACCGGGAGAAGTTGCCCCGGTCGGCCGGCCAGCCGGCCCCGCGGAGCCACTCCTGAACCGCCTCGTACTGCCCGCGGCACACTTCGTTGAGTGAGACCAGGTCGGAGTCGCGGTTGAGGACCGAGGAGACCAGGGCGCCGACGAGCCCGTCGGAGACGGAGCCGCGGTGCAGGGTGTTCCCGGCGATGTTCCAGTGCCAGAGCCGGTACGGGGCGTCTGCGGCGAGCGGGGCGGAGGCGTACGGCGGGGCCGCGTACGGGGTGGTCCCCAGGAGCACGGCCGTGGTGAGCAGGAACGGCAGCACGAGGATCCGCCCGGTGCGCATGTGGCGCCACTTGCCGACGCGACGGCGAAGGGCCTGCGGCCGACGGCCGAGTCTCACCGGCGCACCGCCCGCGGCCCCACGCAGGTCGCGCCCAACTCACCGACCCTGCGCCTGAGCGCACGGTCGGCGGTGACCACGACCACGGGCTGCTCAGCCCGCTCCACCAGGGCCACGATGTGATCGTCCCCGCTGCCGGCCGCCGACTCGACGCGTACGCCGGGGACGGACTCCACGCCCCGGGCGGCCCCCTCGACCACCAGCACCACATCGGCACCGGTCCGCTCGGCGTGTTCCAGCAGGAGGTCGCGCAGCCGCTCGGCCGCGCCCCGCCGGTCCCGCCACCAGCCGTCCGGTACGGATCCGACGACGTTGGCCCCGTCGACCACCAGCAGTTCCCTCATGTGGACCAGGGTCGCACGTGACGCCCGACGGCTTCCGCGCGAGAGGGAACGCGTGTGCTCGTGCGGAGCGCCGACGGCGGTCGGGAGCCAAGCGGAAAAGGCGTGGGAACCGTGTGCCGGCCACGCCCGGCACAC
>NZ_JBHWHX010000005.1:256228-272415 GCF_042732315.1 Streptomyces sp. NPDC059787 | reverse complement strand
ACGCGGGGGCCGGGCTACCGTTTCGTGCGCGGGGCCGCCTGATGATCCGGTGGGCGATACTGGGTTCGAACCAGTGACCTCTTCGGTGTGAACGAAGCGCTCTCCCACTGAGCTAATCGCCCGGACGCAGGAAGAACATTACCCCATGTCAGGGGATGCCCGTGACCAGCGGGGAGCGGTGCACCCGCCCCCCGCCGCACCTCACTGGTCCTCGATCTTCCAGGGCATCACGAGACCGAACTTCCACAGGTAGACACCGGCCAGCGCGGCCACGATCACCAGGCCGAGCGAGGTCAGGATGATGTTCCGGCGCCGCACCCTGGGGTCCAGGGCCCGCTGGGCCGCCTCGGTGACCTTGCGCTTGGTCCAGCGCAGCACGAGCTGGGCCCAGACGAACTCGGTCGCCCAGATCGCCATACCTCCGAAGATCACGACCCAGCCCGGTCCCGGCAGCACCAGCATCGCGGCACCGGCCGCCACGACCGCGAGGCCGACCACGAAGACGCCGACCTGCCAGCTGAAGTGCAGCGCCCGGCGCGCCTTGACGAACTCCGGTGCGCGCGATCCGAGCGCTCGCTCGTCCCGGTTCTCGCTCTCGTCCACCGTCACCCCGTGGGCCGTCACCGCGGCCTCGACAGACTTGTCACTCCCCGTGTTCATACATCCAAACACTACCCGAGCCGAACACATCACCGGAATGGACGCAGGGCGCGAACGATCTTTCGGCCGGAAGAGTTACGTAATCCCACGCAAAACACTCAGAGGGGTTTACAACGGCACCGTAGGTGGCATGTCGATTTGGCCGACGTGCGAATCCCCGAGCGCACACTGAGCGAAAGGCCCTGGCGCTTATGAACACCACGGTCAGCTGCGAGCTGCACCTGCGCCTCGTTGTGTCGAGCGAGTCCTCCCTGCCTGTCCCCGCAGGCCTGCGGTACGACACGGCCGACCCCTACGCCGTGCACGCCACCTTCCACACCGGAGCCGAGGAAACCGTCGAGTGGGTGTTCGCCCGCGACCTCCTGGCCGAGGGACTTCACCGCCCCACGGGCACCGGCGACGTCCGTGTCTGGCCGTCGCGCAGTCACGGTCAGGGCGTCGTCTGCATCGCCCTGAGCTCGCCGGAGGGGGAGGCCCTGCTCGAGGCCCCGGCAAGGGCTCTGGAGTCCTTCCTGAAGCGCACCGACGCCGCCGTGCCTCCCGGCACGGAACACCGGCACTTCGATCTCGACCAGGAGCTCTCGCACATCCTGGCGGAAAGCTAGGCGAGGCTCGCGAAGCCGCCCGGCGCCGTCGACTCGGGGAGACGGCTCGGGCCCGGACAGCCGCATACGGGCAGCCGTGTACGGCTCACACACAACGGCGCCGACACCGCGGGGTTCCGCGGGCGGCGCCGTCGTGCTGTGCGCACTCCGAGCCGGTATCGGCCGAACGGGTGATCGGGAACGACGGCCGGTCTCCGCACGTTGCATTCGAAGCCATGTGCGGAGCGGGGAGGTACGGGGCACGCCGGAGCCACTACCATCGGCCAGCATCGGCGGGCGCCCGCCCGACCCCCAGGCCAGGGAGCGAACTGTGCTGATCACCCACGACACCCGGTGCGCGCTCGACACCGTGGTGGACCTGGTGAACTCCGCGCCGGAGGACGACACGACACCGGAAGGGCTGCCGGACGTCGCGGCTCTCGAGGAGTTCGTGCGGCAGCACGAGGTGAGCGAGGTCGGGGTGCTCACGGAGTTCGACCTCGCCGCGGTGCGCAAGATCCGCGGCCGGTTCGCGGCGGTCTTCGCCGCTCCGGACGCCCGCGCGGCCGCCACGCTGATCAACGAGCTGATCGCGGCCGCGGGCACCACGCCCCGGCTCACCGACCACGACGGCTACGACTGGCACGTTCACTACTTCGCGCCCGGCGCCTCCGTGGCCGACCACCTGGCCGCCGACTGCGGGATGGCGCTGGCGTTCTTCGTGGTCGCCGGGGAGCAGGAGCGGCTGCGGCGCTGTGAGGCCCCGGACTGCCGGCACGCCTTCGTCGATCTCTCCCGCAACCGTTCGCGCCGCTACTGCGACAGCCGCACCTGCGGCAACCGTCTGCATGTGGCCGCCTACCGGGCGCGGCGCAAGGAGGCGGCGGGCTGACGCCCACGCGGGCGAAGCGGCTCGATGCCGTGCCGACGCGGTCCCGACGGGTGACGTCGGGTACCGCGGGTACGGCTCACAGCCACAGCAGGTCGTGCAGGGCAGCCATGAGCAGCAGACACCCGATCACCGCCAGGAAGATCATCAGCGGTGGCTGGGAAAGGGCGAAGAGGCATCCACGCGGCTCGTCCTGCTGCTGCGCGGCATCGCTCTGTGTCGTGTCCAGCATCTCGCGGCGATGATGACGCATCGGGAGCGCCCGACGCGATCAACACTCACGGAGTGAGTGTTGATCGCCGATTCCGCGATCTACGGTTCGGGTTGTGATCACTTCCGGGCGCTCGCGGACCCACTGTGACGTTTCTGCCGGTCGCGCGCATTCACCCCTGGTGCGCCACCGTCATATGCCGTGCTTCTTGAGGATGGCCTCGATGTCGCTGAAGTCGTCCTCGCCGCGGGAGGCGGGAGCGGGGCGGGCCGCCGGGCGGGACCCCTGGCCCAAAGAAGGCGCGGAGGCCCCGGGTGCCACCGCCTCGGGTCGTGCCGCGGCCCGCGCGGCCTTGCGCTCCTTACGGGTGCCGCCGCGGCGGCGCTCCACGGTGCGGGTGGTCGCGAACAGCAACCAGGACAGGCCGAGCACTCCGAAGCCGGCCCATGCCGTCGGGCTGAAGGCGGTGTCGGCCAGCCAGTCGACCACGCCGGTCATCACCAGGCCGAGGGGCACGAGCGAGTAGGCGGCGATGCGGGCGGCCGCGAGGAAGCGTTTGCGGTAGGCCGTGACCGCCGCGATGCCCAGGCCTGCCGCGGAGACGGCGGAACAGACGGTCTCGGCAATCATCCGGTCCTCCAGGCAGGTGGGGTCGCTGTGACGCTTCGTCCCTTCCATCCTGCACCTGCATGGCCCGGCCGGGCCATGCTCCGGCCGGACATCAGGGACATCTCCGGGTCGGTGATCCTCCGCAGGTCCGACTGCCGGTGTGGCCGGAAGGTGCGGTGACCGGTGTGTTCCCGGCACCCGGCATCGGTGCTCCCCCGCCGGGGGCTGCCGCCCCGGGCCCCGCTCCGCCCCTGAAAGGGCCTCCTCCTCGGACCTTCCCCCGGACGGGCTGAAGAGATGCGCCGGACAGACGTGAGGCGGTCCTTCCGACGTCCGATTGGGTGGCCCGGGGCCCGGCTGGGAGACTGTGGCCATGAGTGACTCCTCCCCCGCCCGCCCCGCCGCCCCCGTCCTCGACGTCTGGTGCGAGCTGCAGTGTCCGGACTGCCGAAGCGCCCTCGACGACCTCCGTGCCCTGCGGGCCCGCTACGGCGACCGCCTGGAGCTGCGGCTGCGGCACTTCCCGCTGGAGAAGCACAAGCACTCCTTCGCCGCCGCCCAGGCCGCCGAGGAGGCGCTGGAGCAGGGGCGGGGATGGCCGTACGTCGAGGCCGTGCTGGGACGGGTCGAGGAGCTGGACCGCCGGGGAGAGGACTTCCTCGTCGAGATCGCCCGGGAACTCGGCCTGGACGCCGAGGAGTTCGACACCGCGCTGATCGACGGACGGCACATCCTGATCGTGGACGCGGACCAGGCCGAGGGCAAGGCGATCGGGGTGACGGGCACCCCGACGTACGTCATCGGCGGTGAGCGCCTCGACGGCGGCAAGAGCCAGGAGGGTCTGCGCGAACGCATCGAGGAGATCGCGGACCGGCTGCTGGCCGGACAGGAGGGCTAGGGACTGTCCGGCGGATCGCGCCGCGGACGCGAGGCTTACGAGACAGTCTCGATCCCCTCCGACTTGAGCCGCCGGACAGGCCCCGGGGGCCGTTCGGGCCGGGCCTGCTTCAGGCGACGGCTCCTTGCGGCCGACCCGAGGGGGCGATGATGAGGGTCCCCTCCGGGGAAATGCGCGCCAGGTCCCTCGCCTCCCCGGGAAGATCCGAACGACACTCCCCGCCCCCGGGGATGCCGCCCACCGTCACAGAAGCGGCTTGTACATCGAGTACTGCGTCGTGCCGTAGCCGAGTGAGTCGTAGAGCCGCTCGGCCGGGGTGTTGCCGGCGAACACGTTGAGGCCGATGGTCCGGTTGCCCGCGGCGACCGCCTGGGCCTCGGCGAGCAGCATGAGCGCGCGTCCGTGCCCCCGGCCGCGGTGGGCGGCGTCGGCCTCGACGTCGAAGACGTAGGCCCGTTCCCCGCGCACCGACAGCCACAGGGTGCCCACGGGCGTGCCCTCGTGTTCGAGGACGCTGAAGAGCATGTCCTCGGTGGCGTGGCCGTCGGGCAGCAGCGCGGCGTGGTCGTTCGCCGCCTTGACCCGTGCCTCGGTCTCCGGCACCCCGCGCCGGATCCAGTCCCCCGCGTAGTCCTCCTGGCCCTTGGCCGACCAGGGCCCGAACTCGTCCTCGGTCATGGGCCGGGCCACGCTGCCCTCCGGAAGCGCGGGCGGGGTCTCCGCGAGGGCCTTCTCCATGGTCCGGTTGCGCACGACGTAGCCGAGCGTCGTGGCCAGCCCGAGGGCGGCCCGGGCGTCGGCGGGGACCGTCGCCTCGATACGGCGGCACCCCCAGCCGCGCGCCACCTCCTCCGCGGCGAGCGCGGCCACCGTGCCCCGGCCGCGCCGGCGGTCCGGCTCCTCGACGCGCAGGCCCGTGATCCGGGCGACGGCGTCGCCGAAGACGGGGTGTGTGCCGAGACGGACCGCCCCGACGGGGCGGCTGTTCACGCACACCTGGTAGCGGCGCGAACGTGTGCCGTCGGGGTTCTGCTGAAGCGGCTCGACCGGCCGCAGGGTGGTGGTCATCAAGGGTGTTCTACCCGTTGCCGTACTCCGGATCAGCCGATTTTCGGTTCCGTCACGGATCGAGGTCGGCCCCGGAGCGCTCGTCGAAGATCCGCATGGCCTTGGCGGTCACCGGGCCGGGGGCGCCGGGCAGTTCACGGTCGTCGACGCGGTGCACGGCCTGGACGTCGCGCAGGGTGGAGGTGAGGAAGACCTCCTCGGCCCGCCCCAGCACGTCCAGCGGCAGGTCGGTCTCCTTGGCACCGGTCCACTCGACGGCGAGGGCGCGGGTGATCCCGGCGAGGCAGCCGGAGGCGAGCGGCGGGGTGTGGAGCTCGCCGTCGAGGACGACGAAGACGTTCGACCCGGTGCCCTCGCAGAGCTGTCCGACGGTGTTGCCGAACAGCGCCTCGGACGCGCCCCGCTCACGGGCGCGGGCGAGGGCGACGACGTTCTCGGCGTACGAGGTGGTCTTCAGGCCGGTGAGCGCGCCGCGTTCGTTGCGGGTCCAGGGGACGGTGACGACGGCGGTGGAGTCGGGGCGGCGGGTGGTCTCCCCGAGGGCGACCACGAGGGTCGGGCCGTGCTCGCCGCGGTCGGAGCCGAGCGGGCCGTGGCCGCCGGTGTAGGTGAGGCGCAGCCGGCCGAGCGGCATCGGGTTGGCCTCCAGGACGGCGGCGCAGGCGCGGCGCACCTCGTCGAGGTCGGGGTCGGGCAGCCCGAGCCCGCGGGCCGACCGGGTCAGCCGGTCGAGATGCCGGGTGAGCGCGAACGGACGGCCGTCCACGGCCTTCACCGTCTCGAAGATGCCGTCGCCCACGGTCAGCCCGTGGTCGAAGACGGAGACACGGGCGGACTCGGTGTCCTGCAGCCCGCCGTCGAGCCAGATCTTCACCCCTGGGTCCCTTCAATCGTCTCGTACGTTCCCGACGCTACCGCGAGCAGCCGGGATGCCTTCAGCTCGGTCTCCCGCCACTCCCCCTCGGGATCGGAACCCCAGGTGATCCCGGCGCCGGTGCCGAACCGCAGGACGGCGCCGCCGCCCGCGGTCCGGTCGATCCAGAAGGTGCGGATGCCCACCGCGAGCACGCCGGTGCCGCGGTCGGCGTCGACCCAGCCGACGCCGCCGCAGTACGGGCCGCGGGGCGCCGTCTCCAGCGCGTCGATGATCCGCAGCGCGCTGGACTTGGGCGCGCCGGTGACGGAGCCGGGCGGGAAGGCTGCACCGAGCAGCTCGGGCCATCCCGCGCCGTCCCGCAGCTCGCCCCGCACGGTCGACACGAGGTGGACGAGACCCGGGTGCTTCTCGACGGCGCACAGGTCGGGCACGGTCACCGTGCCGGTGTCGCAGACCTGTCCGATGTCGTTGCGGACCAGGTCGACGATCATCACGTTCTCGGCGTAGTCCTTCTCCAGCAGATCGGCCTCGGTGCGCCCGGTGCCCTTGATCGGCCCGGACTCGACGACCCGCCCCTCCCGCCGCAGGAACAGTTCGGGCGACGCGGTGGCGATCTCCACCCCGTGGCCGGGCAGACGAATCGTTCCGGCGTACGGGGCCGGGTTGCCCCGGGCGAGCAGGGCGGTGAGGGCGTCCACGTCGGCGCCGGACGGCACGGGCGCGGACAGGACGCGGCAGAGGTTCGCCTGGTAGACCTCGCCGGCGGCTATGTGATCGCGGATACGGCGCACGGCCGTCGTGTACGCGCTCCGGTCGAGCGAGGACGTCCAGTCGCCGGCCGCCGGCCCCCGCCAGGCCCCCGGCACGGGGGCGGGCACCCGCTGTTCCCGGACCTCCCGGAAGCGGGCGCAGGTCAGGCGGCCCTCGAAGTCGGCGGCGACGGTCCAGAACCCCGTGGAGTCCAGGGCGGCGGGGTCGTCGGTGACGTCGAGGAGTCCGGTGGCGACGCGGTCGCCGAAGCGGGCGAGAGGGGGCAGGTCCAGCACGTGTCGAGTCTATGGCGGGCGCGGTTCAGGTGGCCCGGGCACGTCCGTGAGCAGGCGCAGCGCAGCACGCTGCACAAACGGGTTTTTGTACTGGCCCGGGAATCCGCTAGAGTTCAGTTCGTCGCCGGGACGCGCAAGCCGACCGAAACGACAGGCGGACGTAGCTCAGTTGGTAGAGCGCAACCTTGCCAAGGTTGAGGTCGCGAGTTCGAGCCTCGTCGTCCGCTCGAAGGAAGAGGGGGCTTCCCGGTCCCCTACACTCCTGGTGGAGTGGCCGAGAGGCGAGGCAACGGCCTGCAAAGCCGTCTACACGGGTTCAAATCCCGTCTCCACCTCCAAGGACGATTAGCTCAGCGGGAGAGCGCTTCCCTGACACGGAAGAGGTCACTGGTTCAATCCCAGTATCGTCCACTTGGATCCTCGGATCCTGGATCTCCGGATCCCCCGCGCGATTAGCTCAGCGGGAGAGCGCTTCCCTGACACGGAAGAGGTCACTGGTTCAATCCCAGTATCGCGCACGCAGTGCCCATGATCCGCTCCATGGAGTGATCGTGGTCCCGAGGACGATTAGCTCAGCGGGAGAGCGCTTCCCTGACACGGAAGAGGTCACTGGTTCAATCCCAGTATCGTCCACACCATCCGAAGCCCCCGGTCCTCCGACCGGGGGCTTCGTCGTGTCTCCGTCAGCTGGAGAAGAGCATGTGCCCGAAGCTCTTGTGGCGGTGGTGACCGTGGTGGCCGCCGTGCGGGGCGCCCCAGGCGGGGGCCGGCGCTGCGGGGTAGGCCTGCGGAGCGGCGGGCGGGGCCGGCGGCGCGGGCTGCGACCACTGGGACTCCAGCCGGGTCAGCGACTCCAGCTCGCCGTAGTCGAGGAAGATGCCCCGGCACCCGCTGCACTGCTCGATCTGGACACCGTTGCGGTTGTAGGTGTGCATCGGGGCACGGCACTTCGGACACTGCATGATCGGTTCAACTCCTAGCCGGTCGTTCCTGCTTCGCGTATCGCCAGGACAGACTCTGTCCGGTCGCGGGTCGGTTGCACCCTACTTCGGGAAACTTCGGCTCAACTCGACGGGGCGGAAGGGCAGACCGGGCCCATGCGCGCACAGGCGTCGACCAGTGCCTGTTCCACCTCGTCCAGGGACCGGCCGGCCGCGACGGCCTTGGTGACGGCGCGGGCGGCGGTCTGGGCCGTGAGGGCGCGGGCCGGGACGTCCAGCGCGGTCCAGGGGTCGCCGTCGGGCGGCACGGCCGGGCCTCCGGCCGTGCGGTAGGCGGTCAGGAAGCGGTGCCACTCGTCGGGGGCGAGCAGTCCGCAGGCGTACCAGGCCGCCGGGCGGGCCAGGTCCCACGCCGCTACGCCGGTGCCGAGGTCGTCGACGTCGATGAGCAGCCAGGGGCCGTTGTGCGCGGGGTGGCGTACGAGCTGGCCGAGGTGGAGGTCGCCGTGGCAGAGGACGGTGGTGTCCGGCATGGGGGCCTCGCCGCGGGCCCAGGGCGGGAGGGTGGCCCAGGCGTGCAGTACGGGGGCGGTGGCGGGGTGGTGGGAGGCGGTGGTGCGGAGGAGGGCGATGGCGTGGGCGGCCTTGGCGGGGCCGCGCATGGGGGGTACGGCGGTGGGGGCGGGGGCGCGGTGGAGCAGGGCGAGGAGGGTGGCCGCGGCTTCCCAGGGGGCGGCGTCCGGGTCGTCCGGGTCCACGGGAGTGCCGTACGGCCAGTGGGTGACGAGTCGTCCGTGCAGTTCGGTGGGTGCGGGGGTGAGCGGGGGGAGGAGGATGCCGGGGAGTCGGGTGGCCACGGTGAGACGGAGGGCCAGCTCGGCGGGGTCGGCGTCGGGGGCGTGGGCCTTGGCGACGGTGCCGGCGTGGCGTACGACGGTGGCGTCCTCGCGGGCGGCGAGGGTGGCGGTGGCGCAGTGGCAGGTGCGGGAGCCTGCGTGGGCCGTTGCCGTGACGTGGGCTGTCAGGGCGGGGAGGAGGTCCGTGGTCACGGGGTGAGAGGGTACGGGGCGGTCGCCGGGACGGTGCGGCCCGGCGCCTGCGGGTGCCCTGGCGTCGGGGTGGGCCCGGGGGTGTCCGCGCGGCCCGGCGCCTGCGCGGGCATCGGACGCGCGCCTCCGGAGTCGTGCGGGCAGAGCAATGCCGGCGCAGCTCCCCAGCTGCGCCGGCATTCTTGCCGTCCGCCGCACCCCCGTCCCCACGGGGTTTCATGGGTGGATGTCCCCGCCCGGACCGCTCTTCCGGGCCTGGGGTCGCTGTTCAGCGCCCCAGCATCTCGCCCACGGACGACGCCTGTGTGGCCACTGTCTCCCACCCGTCGAAGACGAGGAGCAGCAGGACCGCCAGAGGAAGGGCCATCAACGTCGCCACCAGCGGATGGCGACGCCCCTCGCCGCGTTCCCGCGTGCGGATCAGTGTCCGCGGTGCCGTGTACGCCATGGTCCCTCTCCTGGCCGTTTCTGTTGTCGTTGACAGCGGCGGGCGTCTGACCTCGGGGGACGAGTGCTGCACCCGCCGCTTGACCTCAAATCTAGGGGCCCGGCGCTCCCCCGGCGTCATGCCCTCGTACCGATTGCCGGGCCTCCCGGAGGATGAGCCCTTCCTCACGGTGTACTCCCCTGGGTGGAGACGGGGTCCTACGCCTCAGGGACATCCCCGAAGGACCGCCCGCTCTGCCCCGCTTTCTCCGAGCCGTCCTCCCGCGGCACCGGCTGTTCCACCAGCGCGAGCACCCGGTTCGCCATGAATCGGGCGGTCCGCACGACCGTGCCGCTTCGGGTGACTTCGCTCACTTCGACGACCCCCCGCCGCACCGCCGTCTCCACCCGGCGCCCCGCCCTGCTCGCCACCACCTCGTACGTACGCGTCGTGTCCCCCGCATCCACGACGATCTCCACACGGTCACCCTTCACGCGATCAATCCCCCTTCACCGTCGGGTGGTTGGAAGCACCAGCCGCGCGAACCAGGTTTGCCCGCGCGCTCCCTGACCACTCTTCGAGTCTCCCACCCCCCACTGACAATCCACCGCCCCGAGAGGGCGCGGCCTCTGCGCACGGACGGCCGTGGAAACGTAAGCTGTGGCACGTCACAGGACCGGGCAGCGGGGATGAACATGGCGATGATGCGCCTGAGGCGCGAGGACCCGCGCGTCGTCGGCTCTTTCAGGCTCCACCGACGGCTCGGCGCGGGTGGGATGGGCGTGGTCTACCTGGGCTCCGACAAGAAGGGGCAGCGGGTCGCGCTGAAGGTCATCCGGCCCGACCTGGCCGAGGACCAGGAGTTCCGCTCCCGGTTCGCGCGCGAGGTCTCGGCGGCCCGCCGCATCCGCGGCGGCTGCACGGCCCGGCTGGTGGCCGCGGACCTCGACGCGGACCGTCCCTGGTTCGCCACGCAGTACGTGCCGGGGCCCTCGCTGCACGACAAGGTCGCCGACGAGGGGGCGCTCGGCGCGGCCGACGTCGCCGCCGTCGGCGCGGCCCTCTCCGAGGGGCTGGTCGCCGTGCACGAGGCCGGTGTGGTGCACCGGGACCTCAAGCCGTCCAACATCCTGCTGTCCCCGAAGGGGCCGCGGATCATCGACTTCGGCATCGCGTGGGCGACCGGCGCGTCGACGCTCACGCACGTCGGCACGGCGGTCGGCTCGCCCGGCTTCCTCGCCCCGGAGCAGGTGCGCGGCGCGGCCGTCACCCCGGCCACGGACGTGTTCTCGCTCGGTGCCACGCTCGCGTACGCGTCGATGGGCGACTCGCCCTTCGGGCACGGCAGTTCCGAGGTGATGCTGTACCGCGTGGTGCACGAGGAGGCCCAGTTGCACGGCGTCCCGGACGCCCTGGCCCCCCTCGTCCGCGCGTGCCTGGCGAAGGACCCCGAGGAGCGGCCCAGCACGCTCCAACTGTCGCTGCGGCTCAAGGAGATCGCCGCGCGGGAGGCCCAGGGCCTCGCCGACGTACGTCCGCCGGCCCCGCGCAGCGCCGAGGCGGAGCGGCCCACCGGACGCCTCGCGGACACCTACCCGGAGCGGGCGCAGCGCCGGCAGGGCGGCCAGGGAACCCCGCCACCGCGCGGACGCGGCCCCGCGCCCAGGAACAGCGGTTCGTCTCCCGGACGGAACAGCCGGAGCGTGCCCCCTTCCCGGAGCGGCGGCGCGCGCGACAGCTCCCCGCGCGGAGGCACTCCTCCGTCCCGCAAGGGACCGCGCCCCACACCGGCCTCCCGGAACACCACCCGGTCCGGTACCGGCACCGGTGCCCGCCGTCAGGGGCCCCGGCCGACGGGCACCGGTCTGCGGCCGGCCAATCCGCGGCTGCTCAGGCAGCGGCTGTTCGTGTTCGTCGTCGTGACGCTGGTGGTCGCGCTGGGTATCGCGCTGGTGCAGGGCTGCCAGGGCCCCGGGTAGGGACCTGCCGACAGCACACCGACCGGGCCGCTACTCCTGCGGACGCCCGGTGGCCACCGCGTAGAAGGCGACGGCCGCGGCGGCTCCCACGTTGAGGGAGTCGACGCCGTGCGACATCGGGATGCGGACCCATTGATCAGCGGCGGCCAGGGCCCGGTCGGAGAGACCGGCTCCTTCCGCGCCCAGCATCAGGGCCACCCGGTCCATACGGTGCGGTGCCACCTCGTCCAGGGCCCGGGCCTTCTCCCCGGGGGTGAGCGCGAGCAGCTCGAACCCGGCCTCGCGCACCGCCTCCAGTCCCTTGGGCCAGGTGTCGAGACGGGCGTACGGCACGGAGAAGACCGCGCCCATGGAGACCTTGACGCTGCGGCGGTAGAGGGGGTCGGCGCAGTCCGGGGAGAGCAGGACGGCGTCCATGCCGAGGGCCGCCGCGGAGCGGAAGATCGCACCGATGTTGGTGTGGTCGTTGACCGACTCCATGACGACGACGCGGCGGGCGGTCCGCAGCACGTCCGGCGCCGACGGCAGCGGTGTGCGCTGCATGGAGGCGAGCGCGCCGCGGTGCACGTGGTAGCCGGTGACCTGTTCGGCGAGCGCGGGGTCGACGACGTACACCGGGGCGGTGGCCCGGTCGATGACGTCGCGCATGACGTCGACCCACTTCGCGGACAGCAGCATCGACCGCATCGCGTAGCCGGCTTCCCCGGCGCGTCTGATGACCTTCTCGCCCTCGGCGATGAACAGGCCCTCGGCGGGTTCGCGGCGGCGGCGCAGTTCGACGTCGGTCAGGCCGGTGTAGTCGTGCAGCCGCGGGTCGGCGGGGTCGTCGACGGTGATGGGTTCGGCCATGTCACGCCGTCCCGCGCGGGCCCACGGCGACGACCTCGCCGATGACGATGACGGCCGGCGGCTTGACCTCCTGGGCGACGACCGTCTCGGCGACCGTGGCGAGGGTGGCGTCGACCCGGCGCTGGGCGGCCGTGGTGCCCTCCTGCACGAGGGCGACCGGGGTGTCGGGGGACTTGCCGTGGGCCACCAGGGTCTCGGCGATCCGGCCGATCTTGTCGACGCCCATCAGGACGACGAGGGTGCCGGTCAGCTTCGCCAGGGACGGCCAGTCGACCAGGGAGCGCTCGTCGTCGGGGGCGACATGGCCGCTGACCACGGTGAACTCATGGGCTACGCCCCGGTGGGTGACGGGGATGCCGGCCGCGCCCGGGACCGAGATGGAGCTGGAGATGCCGGGGACGACGGTGCAGGGGATGCCCGCTTCGGCGAGCGCCTGGAGCTCCTCCATGCCGCGGCCGAAGACGTACGGGTCGCCGCCCTTGAGCCGGACCACGGACTTGCCCTGCTTGGCGTGCTCGATCAGCGCGTTGTTGATGGCCTCCTGGGCCATGAAACGGCCGTAGGGGATCTTCGCCGCGTCGATCACCTCGACGTGCGGCGGGAGTTCGGCGAGCAGGTCGCGGGGGCCGAGCCGGTCGGCGATGACGACGTCGGCCTCGGCGAGCAGTCGGCGGCCTCGCACGGTGATCAGGTCCGGGTCGCCAGGGCCGCCGCCGACGAGGGCGACGCCCGGGGCGCGGGTGCGGTGGTGGGGGGCGACGAGGGTGCCGTCGCGCAGGCCCTCGACCACGGCGTCGCGGATGGCCGCGGTGTGGCGGGGGTCGCGGCCGCGTGCCTTCGTCGTGAGGACGGCCACGGTGACGCCCTCGCTGGACCCGGTGGCCGGGGTCCACGCCGTGGCCGCGTCGGCGTCGTCCGAGCGGACGCACCACACGCGGTGTGCTTCCGCCTCGGCGGAGGCACGGGTGTTCGCGTCGGCGTCGCTGGTGGCGATGAGGGCGTACCAGGCCTGCGCGAGGTCGCCCTCGGCGTAGGGGCGGCGGTGCCAGGTGATCTCGCCGGCGTCCGCCATGGCCTCCACGGAGGGGGTGGCCTCGGGGGACACGAGGTGGATGTCGGCGCCGGCTGCGATCAGGGCGGGGAGGCGGCGTTGGGCGACCTGGCCGCCGCCGAGTACGACGATCCGGCGGCCGGTGAGGCGGAGGCCTACGGGGTAGGCGGGGTGTTCGGCCATCAGGTGAGGCTCCTCGGACAAGCGGTGGGTCAGCGGGCACGCTGCGGCTTTGGAGCGAGCCTGACGTGGGGATTTTATGCGCGCGTCCGGTGGGGGCCGGAGCGGGTGGGGTGATCTCCCCAGCCCGCCCCTTCCCAAAGCCGGGGGCGCCGCCCCCGGCCCCCGCACGTGCGGGTGGACGGCTGTGCCCGCCCGTTCCGCCTGGGGGTACCACCCAGGCCCTCAAGGTACTGAGGGAGGAACGACTGCCCACAGCCGTCCGGGCTACTTCTCGGTGACGCCCGCCGAGTCGAAGGTCGCCACCTCGTGCATGGCCCGTGCTGTGCTCTGGACCAGGGGGAGGGCCAGGAGGGCGCCCGTGCCTTCGCCGAGGCGGAGGTCCAGGTCGACCAGGGGGCGCAGGCCCAGTTTGTTGAGGGCGGCGACGTGGCCGGGCTCGGCGCTGCGGTGGCCCGCGATGCAGGCGGCCAGGACCTCGGGGGCGATGGCCCGGGCCACCAGGGCGGCGGCACCGGCGCTGACGCCGTCCAGGATCACCGGCGTACGCAGTGACGCGCCGCCGAGGAGCAGGCCGACCATGGCGGCGTGCTCGAAGCCGCCGACGGCGGCGAGGACGCCGACGGGGTCGGCCGGGTCCGGCTGGTGGAGTTCGAGGGCGCGGCGGACGACCTCGGTCTTGCGGGCGAGGGTCTCGTCGTTGATGCCGGTGCCGCGGCCGGTGACCTCCGCCGGGTCGGCGCCGGTGAAGACGGAGATGAGGGCGGCGGACGCGGTGGTGTTCGCGATGCCCATCTCGCCGGTGAGGAGGGCCTTGTTGCCGGCCGCGACCAGGTCGCGGGCGGTCTCGATGCCGACCTCGATGGCCTTCTTGGCCTCCTCGCGGGTCATCGCGGGCCCGGTGGTCATGTCGGACGTACCGGCGCGGATCTTGCGCGGCAGCAGACCGGGGGTGGCCGGGAGGTCGGAGGAGACGCCCACGTCGACGACGCAGACCTCCGCGCCGACCTGGGCGGCGAAGGCGTTGCAGACCGCTCCCCCGCCGAGGAAGTTGGCCACCATCTGGGCGGTGACCTCCTGCGGCCAGGGGGTGACGCCCTGGGCGTGCACCCCGTGGTCGCCGGCGAAGATCGCGACGGCCGCGGGCTCCGGGACGGGCGGCGGGCACTGGCGGGACAGACCGGAGAGCTGGGCGGAGATGATCTCCAGCATGCCGAGCGCCCCGGCCGGCTTGGTCATGCGCTTCTGGCGCTCCCACGCCTCGCCGAGCGCCTTGGCGTCCAGCGGGCGGATCTGTGCGACGGTCTCGGCGAGCAGGTCGTGGGGGTCCTCTCCGGGCAGGGCGCGACGGCCGTACGTCTCCTCGTGCACGACCCAGGACAGCGGGCGGCGCTTGGACCAGCCGGCCTGCATCAGCTCGGGCTCGTCCGGGAACTCGTCGACGTAGCCCACGCACAGGTAGGCGACGACCTCGAGGTGCTCGGGGAGCCCCAGCGCGCGGACCATCTCGCGCTCGTCGAAGAAGCTGACCCAGCCGACGCCGAGGCCCTCGGCGCGGGCGGCGAGCCAGAGGTTCTCGACGGCGAGCGCGGAGGAGTACGGCGCCATCTGGGGCTGGGTGTGGCGGCCGAGGGTGTGCCGGCCGCCGCGGGTCGGGTCTGCGGTGACGACGATGTTCACGGGCGTGTCGAGGATGGCCTCGATCTTCAGTTCCTTGAACTGCTTGGCCCGGCCCTTGGGGAGGGACTTGGCGTAGGCGTCGCGCTGGCGCACGGCCAGTTCGTGCATGCTGCGCCGGGTGTCGGCGGAGCGGATGACGACGAAGTCCCAGGGCTGCGAGTGGCCGACGGAGGGCGCGGTGTGGGCGGCCTCCAGGACGCGGAGCAGCACCTCGTGCGGGATGGGGTCGCTGCGGAAGCCGTTGCGGATGTCCCGGCGTTCGCGCATGACCTTCAGTACGGCCTCGCGCTCCGCGTCGTCGTAGCCGGGGGCGGCCGGACCGGTGGGCCGAGCGGCTTCCGCGTCCACGCCGGCGCCCTGGGTGTCGAGGTCGTCCGGGTTCTGCGCGGGTTCGGCGTCCGCCTCGCGGGGTTCCCCGGCGGGGACGGCCACGCCCTGGGGCGGGGTCGGCGCGAGGTGCGGGGTGGTGGGTACGGTGCCGTCCACGGGGACGAACTCACCCACGGGCCGGTCCGGCTCGGGCTCCGGAGGGACGGTGCCGGTCAGGGGGGTGGCGGGGGTCTGCTGGGGGCCCTGGACCGCGCCCGTGTCGCTCACGGGGATGGCGTCGGCGGCACGGGGTGCCTCCGGGACGACGGCGGCCGGGACCTCGGGCGTGGGGGCCTCCGTGAGGGCTCCGTCGCCCGCCGTTCCGGAAGCGGCTTCGGCAGCGGTGTCCTCCGTTTCCGCGGTGGGGGGTACGGCGGTGTCGGCGCCCGGCGCGGGGACGTCCGGGGAAGCTCCGGGAACCCCGACATGCTCCGGGACGAGAGCCTCCGCGCCCGGCACCGGAACGGCCCGGTCGGCCTCGGGCTCCTCGACGGCCTGCGCCTCGACAGCGTCGGCACCCGGTGCCTGGACGGCCTGGTCGGCCTCGGGCTCCTCGACGGCCTGCGCTTGGACGGCCTGAGGAACCTCAGTCACCTCACCAGCCTGCGGCACGACGGCCTCGGCGGCCTGCGCCTGAACGGCATGAGGAACCTCAGCCGCCTGCGCCTCGACAGCCTCGACACCCGGCACCTGACCGGCCTGGTCGGCCTCGGCCACCTCGGCGACCTGCGCTTGGACGGCCTGAGGAACCTCAGTCACCTCACCAGCCTGCGGCACGACGGCCTCGGCGGCCTGCGCCTGAACGGCCTGAGGAACCTCA
>NZ_JBHWHX010000005.1:214144-256129 GCF_042732315.1 Streptomyces sp. NPDC059787 | reverse complement strand
GCCTGCGCTTGGACGGCCTGAGGAACCTCAGTCACCTCACCAGCCTGCGGCACGACGGCCTCGGCGGCCTGCGCCTGAACGGCCTGAGGAACCTCAGCCGCCTGCGCCTCGACAGCCTCGGCACCCGGCACCTGACCGGCCTGAGGCGCCTCGCCCTCCTGCACGGCGGCCGGTCCGGGCTGCTGAACAGCCTGCGGTGCCTCAGCCTCCTGGGCGTGGTCCGGTGCGGTGGCCACCGCACCCGGGGCCTGGGCGTCCTGCGGTGCCTCGGCGGCCTCCGCGACCGCCTCACCGGCCTGTGGTGCCGCGGGGTCGGGACCCGGTACCTGAGCGCCGTGGGAAGCGTCCGCCCCCGGGGCGTACTCGGAAACGGCGGCCTGCGGTGCCTCGGCGACCTGAGCGGGGTCCGGCACGGCGACCGGTGCCCGACCGGCCTGCGGCACCTCGGCCGCCAGGGCGTGCTCCGGTGCCGTGGGCCCGGCGACCGGGGACGCCTCCGGTTCCGGAGCCGCGGGCTCGGGTACGGGCGTCCGGGCAGCCTGCGCGGGCTCGGCGGCAGACGTGCCGGACGGGCCGTGCTCCGCGGCCGGGACCGGGACGGTCCCCTGTTCCCCGCCCTCGACCGAGGCGCTCCCCGCAACGGCGGCAACGGCACCCCCGGTGTCCTGCTGTACCGCCCCCGCCTCCGCGGCGACGCGGGTCACGACTGCCTGGGCCGCACCCATCGGTTCCGGAGCCGGAACAACCGTTTCCGCGGCCACCGCCCCCGCGCCCACCGCGGGCTGCGCGCCCCAGGGAGCCGCGGCCTGCGGTGCCGCCGCCTCGCGCGCGTGCGGAATGTCGAGGTACTCGGGGCCGAGGGACGGCGGGCCGGCCTGGCGGGCCGGCACGTCGGCGGGACCGCGGTCGGCGAGGGATCGCACCGGGCCGGCGTTGACGTTGGGGATGGGCGGGCCGAGGTGCAGCGGGCGGCGCGGCGCGGGCGGCGCCGGCTGCGGCGGCTCGGGGAGCCGGACGCCGCCGAGGTCGACCGAGCCGCTGTCACGGCCGGACATCTCGTGCGGGCCCGGCTGGTGCACGGTCTCGACGACCGGCTCGGGCACGGGCGGGGCGATCTCGTTGCCCCAGGCGCTCTGGGCGCCGGGCAGCAGCAGGTCTTCTTCCTCGGCGGGACTGTCGGAGAGGTAGGTGTACGCGTCGGGCGCGGGGACGCCCGGCTGCTCCACCATGCCTGCGTTCTCCGGCAGTCCCTCGCCCGGGACCTGGCCGGTGTCGGTCATGCGTACCCCTCGCCCATCGGTTAGTGCTCCTACGACCAGCTCACCCGGAACGGCGCACCGACCGCCCCACACTGAAGAACGAGCGTGCGTCCCCAGCGGCACGAACGGCGCGTCCGGAAAAGGCGACAAAGCCCTTCACCGTCATTCTCGCGGCCGTACGGCCGTCGCGTCAGCTTGATCGGCGACGGTTCCGCTGTGGACTGCGCCACGTTGCGCGTCCTCCGGTTCCTGCCGTACCACGACCCACCCCAAAACGGGCGCGTTTTCCGGACATTGGCCGACGAAGCGCCGGGCGTCCGGGTGCGGTACAACGATCGGCCAGCCTACCTCGCATGGTCGGACAATCCGATCACGGGGACGGCAATCGGATCAGTTGCCGCGCGCGGGCAGCACCCCGCTGAGCAGGAACGCGACGCTCCGCTCCTTCTCCGTCCAGGCCCTGGTGTCGAGTTCGACGGACTGCAGCAGGGCGCACTCCACCTGGTAGCCGTGTTCCGTGAGGTTCCGGCCGATGAGTTCGGCCCCGTCGCGGGTGGCGGCGTGCGTGACGATGCGCTGCGGACGGCGGTCGGCGACCGCGGAGACGACGGCCGCTCCCCCGCCGCCGACCCGGACGACGTCCGGCTCGGGGAGGTTCTCCAGGACGTGCGGGGCGGTGCCGTGGACGATCTGGAGCTGGACCCCGTACCGGTGGGCGGTGGACTCGGTGCGGGTGCAGGCGCGCGGGTCGCTGTCGACGGCGATGACGGCGGCGCCCGCGCGGGCGGCCTCGGTGGCGAAGGCGCCGCTTCCGCAGCCGATGTCCCAGACGAGGTCGCCGGTCCGCGGTCCGAGCCGGGCGAGTTGGGAGATGCGCAGCGGTTCCCGCTCGCCCTCGCCGAGGTCGCCGCCGTACTCCTCGGCCGGCAGCGACCAGCCGCGCGGGCCGGCGGAGGGGTCGCGTCCGGCGAGCCAGCCGCCGGACTCACCGGCACCGGCCCGGCCGCCGACGACGATGACGACATTGGGGTCGCGCCAGGTGTGGTCGGCGGCCTTGTCGGAGGTGACCACGCTGACCCGTTCGCGCTCGGTGCCGAGTTCCTCGCAGATCACGAAGGTGCGGTGGACGCCCTCCATGAGCAGGCCCAGCTCGGCGGGACCGGCGCCGGGCGAAGTGAGAACCGCCACCTTGGTGTGGGCCCGGCATACATTCACCGCGCGTCGCAGGGTGCGCGGGTGTGCGACGACCACGTGGGCGTCGTCCCAGGGCATTCCGGCGCGGGCGAAGGCGGCGGCGACGGAGGAGACGCCGGGGACGACCTCGACCTCGAGGCCGAACTCGGGTGCGCGCAGGGTCCGTACGACGCCGAAGAAGCCGGGGTCGCCGTCGGCGAGGACGACCGCGGTGCCGCGGTGGGCGGCGATACGGCGGGCGGCGAGGGCGACGGAGCCGAGCCGGACGCGCTCGGCGCCGGGGGGCACCTCGGGGAGTGCCAGATGGTGGGCGGCGCCGGCCACCAGCGTGGCGGCGCCCAGCGCGGCGCGGGCCGCCGCGGTCAGCGGCGAACCGTCCCAGCCGATCACCGTGACCCGGTCGGCCATCGTCGTCAGTCTCCTGGGGTCTGCGCAGGTCGTCGTCGGCTGTCCCGCCACGGGGCGGGCTCCGTGAGACTACCTGGTGCGACCGGGGACCGCGCCGCCGGTGCCTCGCGCGAAGGTCAGTTCCAGTCCGTGTACGGGGTGAATCCGCCGGTGTCGGCCAGTTGTCCGTCCGCGCCCTCGATGTCCTCGGGCAGCAGGCTCCATACGATGAAGTCGGTGCGTACGTCGCTCCAGCCGCCGTCCTCGGTGCGGACGTGGGCTATGCAGGCGCCTCTCAGCACGCCCTCGCTGATGCAGCCGATCTTCTGGGCGACCTGCTGCGAGGCGGTGTTGTCGGCGGCGGTGCGCAGTTCGACGCGTTCGAACTTCTGGTCGCCGAAGAGCCACTGGGCGGTGGCGAGCGCGGCCTCGGAGGCGTAGCCCTCGCCGCGCGCCCAGGGGGCGACGATGTAGGACATCTCGGTCGACCGTACGTGCCAGTTGGTCCTGGTGAGCCGGATGACGCCGACCAGGCGCTGGGTGAGGAACTCGGTGACGGCGAGGTCGAGTCCGTGGCCGGCCGCGCGTTCGGCGGGGGCCTGTCCGGTGATCCAGGTGCGGGCGTCCTGTTCGGTGAAGGGCCGGGGGACGTCGGTCCAGGCGGCGACCTGTTCGTCGTTCATCATCTCGGCGAGGGCGGGGACGTCGTCCGTGTCGAGGGGACGCAGCACCAACCGCTCCGTGCTGATGGAGATGTTGGGGAAGGTGCTCGTCATGCGCCGCTCCGTAACCTGAGAGACCGTCGGGTGCTGCTGAACTGCCCAGCATGCAGCATGCAGGCACCGAACCGCACCACGGGGTCCACCCCTTGTAGCGGAGTGGACCCCGTGAGTGGCGCGAGGCCGGATCAGAAGGAGGCGAGGACGGAACCGTCGTACTTGTCCTCGATGAACTTCTTCACCTCGGGGGAGGTGAGGAGCTCGGCGAGCTTCTTCACGCGCGGGTCGTCCTCCTGGCCCTCCTTGACGGCGAGGAGGTTGTTGTTCGGGTTGCCCTCGGCGGCTTCCAGTACGAGGGCGTCCTCCGCGGGCTTGAGGTCGGCCTCGATGGCGTAGTTGCCGTTGACGACCGCCGCGTCGACGTCCTCCAGGGAACGGGGCGTCTGGGCCGCCTCCAGCTCCTTGAAGGTGAGGTTCTTCGGGTTCTTGGTGATGTCCGCGGGGGTCGCCGCGGTGCCGACGCCGTCCTTGAGGGTGATCAGGTCGTTGGCGGCGAGCAGCTGCAGGGCGCGGCCCTCGTTGACGGTGTCGTTGGGGATCGCGACGGTGGCGCCGCTCTTCAGCGCGTCGGCCTTGTCGACCTTGTTCGAGTAGAGGCCGAGCGGCTCCAGGTGCACGTCGACGACGGACACGATGTGGGTGCCGTTCTTCTTGTTGAAGTCGTCGAGGTACGGCTGGGTCTGGAAGAAGTTGGCGCCGACGGAGCCGTCCTCGGTCGCCGTGTTCGGGGTGACGTAGTCGGTGAACTCCTTGACCTCGAGGTCGAGGCCGGCCTTCTCGGCGAGGTTGTCCTTGACGAAGGTCAGGATCTCGGCGTGCGGCACGGGGCTCGCGGCGACGACCAGCGGGCCGGAGGTGTCGGAGGCGGCGTCCTTGTCCGAGCCGCAGGCGGTGAGCCCGAGGGTGAGGGCTCCGGTGGCGAGGACGGCGGTGGTGATCTTGGCGGTGTTACGCACGAAAAGTGCCTTTCCTTGGGTGGTGCGGCCCCGTATGGGTGGACGGGGAGTCTGGGGTGGGGCTGGGGCTCAGGCGACCTTGCTGATGTCGGCCGCGGCGGGCTCCTTGGCCTTCAGGAGCCGGAGCCTGGGCGAGGGGCCGGAGCGGCCGCCGCGGCGGTGCAGGGCGCGGGCCGCGTAGTCGCCGGCGAACTGGATGAGCGAGATGACCACGGCGAGGATCGCGACGGTGATCCACATCAGGCCGGTCTCGAAGCGCTGGTAGCCGTAGCGGACGGCGAGGTCGCCGAGTCCGCCGCCGCCCACGGTGCCGGCCATGGCCGAGTAGCCGATGAGGGCGATGACCGTGGTGGTGGTGCTGGCGATCAGCGAGGGCAGCGCCTCGGGGACGAGGACCTTGCGGACGATCGTCCAGGTGTTGCCGCCCATGGCCTGCACGGCCTCGACGAGCCCGTGGTCCACTTCGCGCACGGCCGTCTCGACGAGGCGGGCGAAGAAGGGGATGCCGCCGATGGCGAGCGGCACGATCGCGGCCTCGCTGCCGATGGTGGTGCCGGTGATCCAGCGGGTGAAGTCCATCAGGGCGACCATGAGGATGATGAACGGCAGCGAGCGGCCGATGTTCACGATCTGCCCGATGACCTTGTTCACCAGGGTGTTCTGGAGCAGCCCGCCCTTGTCGGTGAGGACGAGCAGGATGCCCAGGGGAAGGCCGCCGACGACGGCGATCAGGGTGGACCAGCCGACCATGATCAGCGTCTCGGTACACGCCTGTTCGAGCAGCGGCTGCATCTGGGTCCAGGTCACTTGGCCCCCTCCTTCACCAGCGCGGGCTGTTCCCGGTTCACGACGTCGATCTGGAGGCCCTGTTCGCGCAGGAAGCCGACGGGGACGACGTTGTCCTCGTAGCGGCCGGGCAGTTCGATGCGCATCCGGCCGACCTGGAGGCCGCCGACGGTGTCGATGGCGGCGCCGAGGATCGATATGTCGATGTTGTAGGTACGCGAGAGCTGGGAGATGACCGGCTGGGTCGCGCTCTCGCCGTGGAAGGTGACGTCGAGGACGGTGCGGTCGTCGCCGGAGGCCTCGCCGCCGACCGGGAACAGCGCGGAGGCCAGTTCGGAGCCGGGGGTGGCGAGGAGTTCGGTGACCGTGCCGGACTCGACGACGCGGCCGTTCTCCATGAGGGCGGCCGAGTCGCAGACCGACTTCACGACGTCCATCTCGTGGGTGATGAGCAGGACGGTGAGGCCGAGCTGCCGGTTGAGGTCGCGCAGGAGCTGCAGGATCGAGCGGGTGGTCTCCGGGTCGAGGGCGCTGGTGGCCTCGTCGGAGAGCAGCACCTTGGGGTCGCCGGCGAGGGCGCGGGCGATGCCGACGCGCTGCTTCTGGCCGCCGGAGAGCTGGGCGGGGTAGGCCTTGGCCTTGTCGGCGAGGCCGACCAGGTCGAGCAGTTCCAGCGCCTTGCGGGAACGTTCCTTCCCCGACTTCCCGAGGATCTCCAGGGGCAGTTCGACGTTGTCCTGCACGGTGCGCGAGGAGAGCAGGTTGAAGTGCTGGAAGACCATGCCGATACGGCTGCGCGCCTGCCGCAGTTCCCTGCCGGCCCGGGGGCCGCGGCCGGCGAGCGCGGTGAGGTCCTGGCCGGCCACGGTCACGGTGCCCGAGGTGGGGCGTTCCAGCAGGTTGACGCAGCGGATGAGGGAGGACTTGCCGGCGCCGGACTGGCCGATGACGCCGTAGACCTCGCCTTCGCGGACGTGCAGGTCGACGCCGTCGAGGGCGGTGACCTCACGGCCGCGTGAGCGGTAGACCTTGGTGAGGCCCGAGGTGGTGATCACGTGGGTATCCGTCACTGTCGAGTGCGCGGCGCGTCGTGGGCGCCGGGCACGAGGCATTCAGGGTCGAAAGCAGCCGGGCGGCACGGATCTCGGTGGGGCGTGGCGGTGGAGACCGTGGAGAAACGTGCGCGCGGGGGCGTGACTCAGTCACACATGCGGGGCATGCGGGCGGACATGAGCGGGCTCTCGCTTCGGGGCGCGAGGCTCAGATGGTGCAGGGGCCCTCTGTCAGGCGCACATTCGGCGACACATACACCGAGCACCGGGCGTCGTGGGCGCCTCGGTCGCGGGGATGCGGTCGCTCGTCGTGGTCATGCGATCAGTAAAGCAGACGTTTGCTCCTGACCGGACACGGCTGTCCGTATTCTGGACAGCCGTGGACAGTGGTGCGCGCGCGTCAGGGACGTACGGAGATCTCCACTCCCCCGTCCGTGACCAGTGCGGACAGGGCCGAGAGGTCCTCGACGACGAGGTCGGCGGTCAGCTCGTGGGCCCGGTGGGTTGTGGCCAAGGCCACGGTGGTCATGCCGGCGGCGCGGCCGGCCTGGAGTCCTGCGGGGGCGTCCTCGAAGACGACGCAGTGCGCGGGGTCGACGCCGAGGGTGCGGGCGGCGAGGAGGTAGGGCTCGGGGTCGGGCTTGCCGCGGGTGATGTCGTCGGCGGCGACCAGGGTCTTGGGCAGGATGCCGACGGCCTCCAGGCGGGCCTCGGCCAGGCGCCGGGTGGCGGAGGTGACGACGGCCCACCGCTCGGCGGGCAGCGCGGCGAGGAAGTCAGCGGTCCCCGGCAGCAGTTCCACACCGCCGTTGGGTACGTCCTCGACCTCCAGGTCCTCGATCCGCGCGACGGCCTCCGGCACTACACGGGCGGGCAGCAGATCGGCGGCTATCTCCGCGGCCGGCCGCCCGTGCAGTTCGACCCGCCCGAACTCCTCGGCCGTGATCCCGTACTCGACGGCCCACCGCGTCCAGCAGCGGTTCACGGAGGAGAGGGAGGAGACGAGGGTTCCGTCGTTGTCGAACAGCAGGGCCTGTGCGTGGATGGTCATGCCATCGACCTTACGGGCCCGCCGGACCTTGCCGGATTCCCCGGCCGTGGCGATCATCACGGCATGAGACCCGAGGTGAGCGCCTTCGTGGCGGACGGACCGCTGCCCGACGAGGAGACCGGGGAGGAGGCGGAGATCGACCGCAGGGCGCGGCAACTGGAGGCGATGACGCGCCCGCTGGGCCTCGCTGAGGCGGAGGCCCTGGCCGGCTGCTTCGGGCCGGACGACTGCTACGGGCTCGCCTGGACGATGGCCCACCTGATCGAGACCGCCCCGGGCCCGGTGTACACGCCGGAACCGGCGTCCGACGTGGGCGCGCACGCGCGGATCCGCGGGTGGGCGGTCGCCGCCGGACTGGTCACGGAGGACACCGGGCCCGGCGCTCCCGGGGGCGAGGACGGCGGGGGTTTTCCGGCGTAATAGGGTCACTGCCATGCTTGATGTCCTGACGGTGGTGACCGGTGTCGCCGCGTTGCTGCTCGGCGCCTGGTGCGGGTGGGCCGCCTACCGTGACCAGCCGACGAAGGACTGGCACTTCATCGGGATGGCCGTGGTCACGCTGCTGGCGCTGGCGCAGCTGGTCGTCGGGATCGTGCAGCTGGCCCGGGGCGAGAAGCCGGAGCAGGGCACGACGATCTTCGTGGCGTATCTGCTCGGCGCGTTCGCGTGCGTCCCGGCGGCCGGCTTCATGTCGCTGGGCGAGCGCTCCCGCTGGGGTTCGCTGACGGTCGCCGCGAGCGGTGTCGTGCTGGCCGTGCTCGAGGTGCGCCTCTATGACATCTGGGGAGGCTGAGATGGCCGCGACGCAGGAGAAGCCGGCCAGGACGCGGCTGATCGGCGGTCCCGGACTGCTGCTGGTGTGGCTGTACGGGGTGATGGTCGTCGGCGCGGTGTCGCGCTCCGCGTACCAGATCGCCACCGAGTTCGACCGGGCGCCGCTCGCCTACGCGTTGTCGGCGGCGGCCGGTGTGGTCTACGGCTTCATCACCTACACCCTGGTGCGCGGCGGGGAGACGGCCCGCAGGGCGGCGCTGGTGTGCTGCGCCGCCGAACTCGTGGGCGTACTGACCGTGGGGACCTGGACGCTGGTGGAACCGTCCGCGTTCCCCGACGCCACCGTGTGGTCGGACTACGGGATGGGCTACCTCTTCATCCCCGTGCTGCTGCCCCTCACCGCCCTGTACTGGCTGCGCAAGGCGCGGCCGGGGCAGCGGGGGCAGCGGCCCGTGTCCTGATCAGGCGGTCGTCGCGTAGGCCTGCGCCTGCTTCTCCAGGACGATCATCGGTACGCCGTCGGCGCCCTGGGAGGTGCCCACCCGCTGGTAGCCGACCTTGCTGTAAAGCCGCAGGTTGCTCTCGCTGCGGTGCCCGGCGTGCAAGCGGAAGGTCCTGGCGCCGCGCTCGCCGGCCAGGGCGGACTCCGCGGCCCGCAGGAGACGCGCGCCGATGCCGTGTCCCTGGAGTCGGGGGTGGACGCAGAGCTTGCCGATCGCGGCGGCGCCCTCCTCGGTGATCCTGCCGTGCACCGAGCCGACGATCTCGTCGCCGAGGCGGGCGACGAAGACGCAGTCGGCGGCGACCTCCTCGCGGACCGAGTCGAGGGTCTGGACGAGCGGGTCGATGCGGTAGTTGCCGTAGAGCGCCGCCTCGCTCTGGAAGCACAGGTACTGCAACCTGAAGATCTGCTCCGCGTCCTGCTCGGCCGCCGCAGAGATGGTCACGCTCATGCCCATGTGCGCATGCCTCCCGCTCACCTGATCACCTGTCGTCCCCCACTCCTATCCCCGTCCTCAGCGCGCCGCAACCTCCCGTGTGAGCAAACGACGCAGACATCCCAGGCATCTGGAACGTTCCGGACCGAGACTGCCCTGTGAGATACCCAACTCCCCTGCGATCTCCCGGTATGTCGGGTCGCGCGGGGAGAGCAGCGCCTCCATCAGCTCGGGGCAGCGGCCGGGCAGCCGTCGTACGGCGTCCCGCAGGGCACGGCGGCGGGCGGCGGCGAGCGCGAGACCTTCGGGACCGTGGTGGCCGGTGTCCGCGGGGTCGCCGGCCAGCGCCGTCTCCCGGCGGGCGCGGCGGCGGGCGCGGCGGGCCTCCGCACGGACGGCCCGGCGGATCCAGCCCGGAGGGTCGGACGGCGGACCGCAGGTGGCGAGACGCTCCAGGAGGCGCAGCCACACCGCCTGTTCCAGGTCGCCCGGTTCGGTCCCGGAGCCGAACGCCTCGGCGGCGGCCTCCGCGGTGAGCAGCGGACGCAGGGAGGCGACCAGCTCGTACGCCATGACCGGCTCGTGTGTCATACGCGCAACGACTCGGCCGCTCCGGGCAGGGTTGCCCGGAGCGGCCCGAAATCCCCCCTGCCGGGGCAAAGCAGGTCAGCCGTTGACGAATTCCTCGCGGGCCAGCAGTCCGGTGTCCGGGTTGTCGGTGAAGACGCCGTCGATGCCGGTGGCGAAGTACGCCCGGTAGGCGCCGAAGACGTCGCCGTAGGCGTCGGGGTCGGTGCCCTCGCGGAAGTCGGCGGGCAGGAAGGGGTTCTCGTTGCGCAGGGTGTAGGGGTGCAGGATCAGTCCCGCGCGGTGGGCGTCCCGCACCAGCGTGGTCGGCTCGGTGAGCCGGCCGGCCGCGTCGCGCGGGATGACCAGGTCGAGGGTGGGGCCGATGCCCTGGGCGTAGCCGGCGATCTCGCGCAGGCCCCTGCGGGTGACGAGGTCGGCGACGGTGCGCGGGTCACCCGTCTCGACGAAGTCCCAGGGGCGGGTGGTGGCGCCGGAGAGGAGGACGACGAGGGGGTTGTCGACCAGCTTGTTCAGGCGCTCGATGCTGGTCGGCTCGAAGGACTGGAGAATGACCGGCGCGTTCTTGTCGTCCTTGCCGTGCCGGCGCAGCAGCTCGGCGACTCGCTCCTCCAGGTCCAGCCCCAGCTTGCGGAAGTAGGTGGGGTGCTTGAGCTCGGGGTAGATCCAGACCTGCCTGCCGCGCCTGCGGGTCTGCTCGTCCTGCCAGCGCAGCACCTCCTCGAAGGTGGGGATCTCCCATCGGCCGTTGTAGAGGGTGTTGTGCGGGCGGTTGGCGGGGATGCGCTCGACGGCGCGCAGCCGCTTCAGCTCGGCGAGGGTGAAGTCCTCGGTGAACCAGCCGGTGACGGAGGCGCCGTCCAGTGTCTTGGTGGTCCGGCGGCCGGCGAACTCGGGGTGGTCGGCTACGTCCGTGGTGCCGCCGATCTCCGGTTCGTGCCGGCAGACGAGGTGGCCGTCCCTGGTGGGGACGAGGTCGCCCGCCTCGACGATGTCCGCGCCCATGTCGAGGGCGAGCTGGTAGGCGCCGAGGGTGTGCTCGGGCCGGTAACCGCTGGCCCCGCGGTGGCCCACGATGGTGGGGACGGGCAGGCTCTTCAGCCCCCGGCCGCCGCCGTGCCGGCCGCCGTGCCGGGCGTCGGCGGCTCTCGCCGTGCCGCCCAGGGCCAGGACCGATCCGGAGGCGCCGAGCACCGCCGCTCCGAGGAGGGCCCGCCGTCCGGTTCCGCCCGCCTGTTCGTTCGACTCCCGCGTTGCCATGAGGGTCCTCCTGGTGTCGGCTCGTCCGGTGCGGGGCGATCGTAGGTGCGTGTGGATGACGCACGGGAGACCCCGGGCCGAACACACGGGTGATGTCACGTGACGTACGCCCCTCATACGGATGACGTACGTCTGTCGTATTCCGGCCGGGATGTGACGGCTCGTCCGGTTGGGCCGGGCGGGGAGGGGCACGCGTGCGGTGTGCGGTCCCGGGCTCGGCCCGGGCGAGTTGCGTCACAGCGTGACGGCCGTGTTGCTCACCGGCCACGGGCAGGCCACCGCAGGTGAACCCGGGTCAAGAGTGAGTAAGACCTCGGTGAACTCCCGCGATCTCGATGTGCGCAACCCCCCGGGCCGCGAGTAATGTCCTCACCTGCACAGACTCGTACGGCATGAACTCACGTCCGTTTCCCACCGGAGGGCCCGTTGTCCCGCTTCGCGCTCATCAAGGCAGTGCTCGGTCCGATCATGCGCCTGATGTTCCGCCCACAGGTGGAGGGCGCGGAGAACATCCCGGGCGACGGTCCCGTCATCCTGGCCGGCAACCACCTGACGTTCATCGACTCGATGATCCTGCCGCTCGTCTGCGACCGTCAGGTCGTCTTCATCGGCAAGGACGAGTACGTCACCGGCAAGGGCCTCAAGGGGCGGCTGATGGCGTGGTTCTTCACCGGCGTCGGCATGATCCCGGTCGACCGCGACGGCGGCCGGGGCGGGGTGGCGGCGCTGATGACCGGGCGCCGGGTGCTGGAGGAGGGCCGGATCTTCGGCATCTATCCGGAGGGCACCCGCTCCCCCGACGGCCGGCTGTACCGGGGCCGTACCGGTATCGCCCGGCTCACCCTGATGACCGGCGCGCCGGTCGTGCCGTTCGCGATGATCGGCACGGACAAGCTGCAGCCGGGGGGTGCGGGGGTGCCCCGGCCGGGCAAGGTGACGGTTCGTTTCGGTGAGGCGATGGAGTTCTCCCGTTACGACGGGATGGGGCGTGACCGGTATGTGCTGCGGGCGGTGACCGACTCGGTGATGACCGAGGTCATGCGGCTGTCCGGGCAGGAGTACGTGGACATGTACGCCAGTAAGGCGAAGGCCGCGTAGCACCGGCTTCCCGGGGGTGGGGGCGGGCTCGGGTCGCCTTTCGGGCGCGGGTGCGTTGTGGCTGGCCGCGCCCACGCGGCGGAGCCGCATATCGAGACAGCCCCGCGCCCCTGACGGCTCGCTGCCCAGCCGTTGACTTCAGGTGCCCGTGCTCCTAGAGCCGTTGGTTCCGGAGCATGAACCATGCCGCTGCCGCCGCTGCCAGCAGGACCGCTGCTCCTGTGCCCGCTGCCAGGGTGAGGCCGTCCACGAAGGACTGGCGGGCCGCGTCCAGCATCGGCTGGGCGATGCCGGCGGGCAGGTGCGACGCCGCTTCCAGCGCGCCGCCCAGGGACTCGTGGGCCTCCGCCGGGGTGCCCGCCGGGCCCGTGAAGCCGCGGTAGACGCCGGTCACGATGGAGCCGAGTACGGCGATGCCGAGGGCCGCGCCGAGTTCGTACGCCGTCTCGGAGACGGCGGAGGCCGCGCCCGCCTGTTCCTTGGGCACGCTGGAGAGGATCACGTCGGCGGTCACCGTGAAGGAGAGACCGGCGCCCAGGCCGACCACCAGCAGTGCCGCCCCGAGCAGGGGGTAGCCGGTGGACCGGCCGATCACCGTCAGCGCGGCCAGGGCCAGGCCGATGGCCGCCAGTCCCCCGGCGACGACCGAGCGCACCGACCAGCGCCGGGCGGCCCGGCCGGCGACCAGTCCGGCCGCCACCGCGCCGATCGCGGCGGGCAGTTCGGCCAGTCCCGCCTCGAACGGGCGCCTGCCCTGCACGAGTTGCAGGTACTGCGAGAGGAAGAACACCAGCCCGGACAGGCCGAGGATGGTCAGCAGATCGGCGAGGACGGCTCCGCTGAACCCGCGGTGGCGGAACAGCCGCATGTCCAGCAGCGGGACCGGGAGGGTGAGCTGGCGGCGTACGAAGCCGTACAGGGCGCCCGCGCCCAGCAGCCCGGCGACCAGGGCGGACCGGGCGAAGCCGTGGCTCGCGGTCTCCTTCACCGCGTACACGACGCCGACCATGCCGACCAGGGACAGGACGACACTGGCCAGGTCCCAGGGGCCGGGGGCCGGGGTGCGGGACTCGGGGAGCAGCTTGACGCCGACGGCCACCAGGACGGCCATCACGGGCAGGTTGATCAGGAAGACCGAGCCCCACCAGAAGTGTTCGAGCAGGAAGCCGCCGAGGACCGGCCCGACGGCGGTGCCCGCGGAGGCGGTCGCGCCCCAGATGCCGATGGCGAGGCTGCGTTCGCGCGGGTCGTGGAAGAGGTTGCGGATCAGGGCGAGGGTGGCCGGCATCAGGGTGGCGCCGGCGACACCGAGCAGGGCGCGCGCGAGGATCAGCACCTCGGGCGTGTGCGCGTAGGCGTTGAGCACGGATATCGCGCCGAACGCGGTGGCGCCGACGAGCAGGATCCGCTTGCGGCCGACGCGGTCGCCGAGGCTGCCCATGGAGACGAGCAGACCGGCGATGACGAACGAGTAGACATCGCCGATCCACAGCAGCTGGGTGCCGGTGGGGGCGAGGTCCTCGCTGATGTACGGGGTGGCGAGGCCGAGGACGGTCGCGTCGACGGCCACCAGCAGCACGGCGAGCACGAGGACGGAGAGCGCGAGCCACCGGCCCGGCCGCTTCACCGTCCCGGTCGTGGTCTCGGGCCGCAGGGCGCTGGTCATGATTCCTTCCTTCGCGCCGGGGCGTCCGGGCGTCGTACGCCGCCGAGCAGCAGCTCGACGATCATGTGGGTGAAGTCCTTGGGGGCGACCCGGCCCTCGGCCACCGCCCAGGCGGCGGAGGCGAGCAGTCCGTAGAGCGCCTCGGTGAGCCAGGCCGGGGTGAGGTCGATGCGGAACTCACCGCTCGCCTGGCCGCGCCGGAACAGCGCGGCGATGCGCTCGTCGATCGCGGCCCAGCCCTGGTTCTGCTCCTCGCCCTCGAACAGCTGGTTCTCGCTGTAGAGGAAGGCGAGCAGGGGGGCGTGCGGTTCGATCCCGGCGACCAGGCGGCGTACGGCGTCGGCGGCGGGCCCCTCGTCGGGCCGGGCCGCGGTCAGGGCGGCCTCGCACTCGGCGATCCCGAGCGCCTCCAGTGCCCGCACCAGCGCGTCCCGCCCGGCGAACTGCCGGTGCAGGGTGGCGCGGCTGATCCCGGCGGCCTTGGCGACCTCGTCCATGGTCGCGGTGGATCTACGGGTCAGCAGGGCGGCGGCACTGCGCAGCACATGGTCACGATCGACAGCCATGAGACAACCATACCCCATGTGAGACATTGATGTCTCATTCAAGGCGTACGGGTCTCACGGCTGTCGCGTGATGAACGGCTGGGTGCCTCAGTGCCAGGGCAGCTCTCCGCGCCGCTCCCAGTAGGCCCGGGGCTCCTCGACCAGGGTGGCGAGACGGGACACCTGGTCGTCGGTGAGGTCGACGGCGGCGGCGTGCAGGTTGGAGGCGAGCTGGACGGTGGTGGCCGCGCCGGAGAGCACTACACCGGCCCACGGCTGCCGCAGGACCACCGCGAGGGCGACGGCGTCACAGCCGAGCCCGGTCTCCTCGGCGACGGTCCGCAGCGCCTCCGGGGCGTTCGCGGCGGCGAGCCGGCCGTTGGCCATGCCCTCCTTGACGATCACGGTGAGCCCGGCGTCACGGGCCTCGGCGAGCGCGGGCCCGGCGGAGGTCTCCAGGGCGTTGTACGTCGACTGGACGGTACGGAAGAGGGGCTCGCCGTCGACCGTGACGGCGAGGGCGGCGCGGATGGCGTCCGCCTGGGCCGGGCCGCTGGTGGAGAAGCCGACGGTGAGGCCCTGCCCGGCCGCCTCCGCGAGCCGGGCGTGCAGCTCCTTGTCGGTGAGGGCGGGGCTCTCGGGGGTCACCGAGTGGATCTGGTAGAGGTCGAGCCGGTCGCCGAGCAGTTCCTCGGTCTCGGCGCGCTGACGCTCGTACGCCGTGAGGGAGTGGTCCTTGACCTCGTGCCGCTCGGCGTCGGTGGTCCAGTCGGCGGTGTAGGTGTAGCCCCATTTGCTGCCGATGACGATGTCGTCGACGTCGGTCCTCTTCTTCAGCCAGTCGGCGAGGAACTCCTCGGAGCGGCCGTAGGAGCGGGCGGCGTCGAAGTAGCGGACGCCCTGGGCGTAGGCGGCGTCGAGGAGTTCGTGACTGCGGGTGCGCAGCGTCTCGACGCTGCGGTCCTCTCCGAGGTCGTTGTCCCGGCCGAGGTTGATGTAGCCGGGGCGGCCGATGGCGGCGAGGCCGAGGCCGAGGTGGCAGGTGGGGGTTGTCGCTGTTGCCAGTCGGGCGAAGGGCATCGCGGGCTCCGTTGGTCGGGACCGGTACGGTTCCCGACCAACGTAACCCCCGATGACCTTGGCTTCGCCCAAGAGCTCGGGTCCTGCGGTTGTTTCGCGGGTGCGGGTGCGTCATGGCCTGTCGCGCCCACGCGGCGGAGCCGCACCTCGGTACGGCCCCGCGCCCCTGGGGAGCTGCCCCCAGCGGCGTCCGATCAGCTCTGCCGCTTTGCGTTCGCCCACTCGTGCTGGGCCGCCACGTTCGCCTTCACCTCTGCCAGCTGGATCGCGACCGCGCTCGGGGCCGTGCCGCCCCTGCCGTCGCGGGAGGCGAGGGCGCCGGGGACGCTGAGGACCGAGCGGACGTCCGGGGTGAGGTGGGTGGAGATCTTGGCGAACTGTTCGTCGGTGAGTTCGTCCAGTTCCTTGTTCTCGGACTCGGCGACCTTGACGCACTCGCCGGCCACCTCGTGCGCGACGCGGAACGGCACACCCTGCTTGACCAGCCACTCGGCGATGTCGGTGGCGAGGGAGAAGCCGGCCGGGGCCAGTTCCTCCATGCGCTCGCGGTGCACGGTGAGCGTGGCCATCATGCCGGTGAAGGCGGGGAGCAGGACCTCCAGCTGGTCGATGGAGTCGAAGACCGGCTCCTTGTCCTCCTGGAGGTCGCGGTTGTAGGCGAGCGGCAGGGCCTTGAGGGTGGCCATCAGGCCGGTCAGGTTGCCGATGAGGCGGCCCGACTTGCCGCGTGCCAGCTCGGCGATGTCCGGGTTCTTCTTCTGCGGCATGATCGACGAGCCGGTGGAGAAGGCGTCGTGCAGGGTCACGAAGGAGAACTCCTTCGTGTTCCAGATGATGATCTCCTCGGCGATCCGGGAGACGTTCACGCCGATCATCGCGGTGATGAAGGCGAACTCGGCGACGAAGTCGCGGGAGGCCGTGCCGTCGATGGAGTTGGCCGCGCTGCCGTGCTCGAAACCGAGGTCCGCGGCGACGGCCTCCGGGTCCAGGCCCAGGGAGGAACCGGCGAGCGCGCCCGAGCCGTACGGCGACACCGCCGTGCGCTCGTCCCACTGGCGCAGCCGCTCCGCGTCCCGGGACAGCGCCTGGACGTGGGCGAGGACGTGGTGGGCGAAGAGCACCGGCTGGGCGTGCTGGAGGTGGGTGCGGCCGGGCATGGCCACGTCCGGGTGGGCCTCGGCGAGGCCGGTCAGCGCGTCCTGGAGGTCGGCGATCAGACCGCCGACGATGCGGGCGTGGTCGCGCAGGTACATGCGGAAGAGGGTGGCCACCTGGTCGTTGCGGGACCGGCCGGCGCGCAGCTTGCCGCCGAGGTCGGGGCCGAGGCGCTCCAGCAGGCCGCGCTCCAGGGCGGTGTGCACGTCCTCGTCGGCGATGGTGCCGGTGAAGGAGCCGTCCGCGACGTCCGCTTCGAGCTGGTCGAGACCGGCGGTCATCCGGGTCAGCTCGTCCTCGGTGAGCAGCCCCGCCGTGTGCAGCACGCGGGCGTGGGCACGCGAGCCGGCGATGTCGTAGGGCGCGAGCCGCCAGTCGAAGTGGACGGACGCGGACAGCTTCGCCAGGGCCTCGGCGGGACCGTCGGCGAAACGGCCGCCCCAGAGCCGTACGTCACCGCTGTTGCTGCTCACTGCCTGCGCTCCTCAAAGATGGTGATGTACCACGCGCCCCATAGGGACGCGGGGAACTGCGCGACCAGCCGCAGCGGGCCCGCAGTTCCCCTTCCACAGCGACAACCTGACCGGTCAGGCCAGATCCCGCTTCGCGGCGATCTTCGCCGACAGACTGTAGATGTCGATGAACCCCTTGGCAGCGGCCTGGTCGAACGTGTCGCCCGTGTCGTACGTGGCCAGGTTGAAGTCGTACAGCGACGACTCCGAGCGCCGGCCGGTGACGACGGCGCGGCCGCCGTGCAGGGTCATCCGGATGTCACCGTTGACGTGCTGGTTCGCCTCGGTGATGAAGCCGTCCAGGGCGCGCTTGAGCGGGGAGAACCACTGGCCGTCGTAGACCAGTTCGCCCCAGCGCTGCTCGACCTGCCGCTTGTAGCGGGCGAGCTCGCGCTCGACGGTGACGTTCTCCAGCTCCTGGTGGGCGGTGATCAGGGCGATCGCGCCGGGGGCCTCGTACACCTCGCGGGACTTGATGCCGACGAGGCGGTCCTCGACCATGTCGATCCGGCCGATGCCCTGGGCGCCGGCGCGCTCGTTGAGCTGCTGGATCGCCTGGAGGACGGTGACGGGCTTGCCGTCGACGGCGACCGGCACACCTTCCTTGAAGGTGATGACGACCTCGTCGGGTTCGCGCGCCACGGCGGGGTTCTGCGTGTACTCGTACACGTCCTCGATCGGCGCGTTCCAGATGTCCTCGAGGAAGCCGGTCTCGACGGCGCGGCCGAAGACGTTCTGGTCGATGGAGTACGGGGACTTCTTGGTGGTGGCGATCGGCAGGCCCTTGGCCTCGCAGAAGGCGATGGCCTTGTCGCGGGTCATGGCGTAGTCGCGGACCGGGGCGATGCACTTCAGGTCGGGGGCGAGGGCGACGATGCCGGCCTCGAAGCGGACCTGGTCGTTGCCCTTGCCGGTGCAGCCGTGGGCGACGGTGGTGGCGCCGTGCTTCTGCGCGGCGGCGACGAGGTGCTTGACGATCGTCGGGCGGGACAGCGCGGAGACCAGCGGGTAGCGGTCCATGTAGAGGGCGTTGGCCTTGATCGCCGGGAGGCAGTACTCCTCGGCGAACTCGTCCTTGGCGTCCGCGACCTCGGCCTCGACGGCACCGCAGGCGATGGCGCGCTTGCGGATGACGTCCAGGTCCTCGCCGCCCTGGCCGACGTCGACCGCAACGGCGATGACCTCGGCGCCCGTCTCCTCGGCGATCCAGCCGATGGCGACGGAGGTGTCCAGACCGCCCGAGTAGGCGAGTACGACGCGCTCGGTCACGGGTTTCTCCTTACAGTGCATTCGCTGACATGCATGAGTATGCAGGAGTCCGCATGAATCGTCAATCTGCTCGCGAATCCGGGGCCGGGCTGAACATCGGAAACCGCTTTCGCGTACTTGTCGCCGGACGCAGGCGCCGCGTCGGACCGATCGAGACAGCACGACAGACACCCGTGACACCCCCGACCCGAGTGAGGCATCCGCATGTCCAGGGCCCTTCCGAAGTACAACAAGCGCCGTATCGGCTTCATCGGCGGCGCCGCCGCGCTGGCGCTGTCCGGCGCGGTGATCGCCGGCTCCGCACTCGCCGGTGAGTCGTCCGGGGACGGCGGCGACGCGGACGTCCGGACGCTGGCGGGGCCGGGCACGGTCTCCTGCCCGGACGTGGCCCCCGAACTGCCCGCCATCCCCGCCTCCGCGCAGGCCGAGGTCGACCGCAACCTCGGCGACCTCGACAAGCAGATCGCCGAAGCCGACCAGCGCCTCGTCGACACCGTCGGACAGGGCGGACCCAACTTCGTCCAGAACGCCATCCTCGGCCCCCTGGAGGACAAGCGCGTCGCCGTCATCAACCGCATCGCCACCGCCATCGGCCGCACCGCCGAACGCCCCTCCGGACTCGACGCGCTCGCCCCGTGCTCGCTCGACGCGGAGGGGCAGGCCGGGCAGGACGAGGCGGGCGCCGGCGAGGAGGCGACGACACCGCCGGCCGAGAACGGCGGGCAGGACGCCGGTCAGGGCGCCGGGGAGGACACCGGCCAGACCGGGAACGACACCGGCGTCGGCACGGTCTCCTGCCCGGACGTGGCCCCCGAACTGCCCGCCATCCCCGCCTCCGCGCAGGCCGAGGTCGACCGCAACCTCGACGACCTCGACAAGCAGATCGCCGAAGCCGACCAGCGCCTCGTCGACACCGTCGGACAGGGCGGACCCAACTTCGTCCAGAACGCCATCCTCGGCCCCCTGGAGGACAAGCGCGTCGCCGTCATCAACCGCATCGCCACCGCCATCGGCCGCACCGCCGAACGCCCCTCCGGGCTGGACTCCCTGGCCGCCTGCACACTCACCAAGTGAGGTGACAGGCGCCGTGGCCGCCCCGTACAAGCGCCGGCCGGGGCGGCCACGGTTTTTCCCCGGCCGGTCACCAATTGCTTAGACAAACGAAAGACCTGGTCCCATAATCGGTGGACATGGGAAAGACCTATGAGCGCATAGACGGCCGCCTCCGCACCTTCATCGAGGAACAGCCGGTCTTCTTCACCGCCACCGCCCCCCTGTCCGCCGACGGCACGGTCAACCTCTCGCCCAAGGGGCTCAAGGGGTCCTTCGCGATCCTCGACGAGCTCACCGTCGCCTACCTCGACTTCGCCGGCTCCAACGCCGAGACCATCGCCCATCTGCGGGAGAACGGCCGGATCACCCTGATGTGGTGCGCGTTCCAGGGGCCGCCGAACATCGTGCGCGTGCACGGGCGCGGGGAGCCCGTCTTCCGGGACGACCCCCGCTTCGGGGAACTGCTCACCCATTTCCCCGGCATCGACCCCTCGCTCCACGGCCTGCGCGCCGTCGTCGTCGTGACGGCCGAACTGATCCGGGACACCTGCGGATACGGGGTGCCCTTCATGGCGTACGAGAGCGAACGGGACCTGCACGCGAAGCGGTTCGCGCGGGAGGACGACGCCTCGCTCGACGCGTACTTCACCAAGAAGGAGTACATCGCGACCAGCCTGGACGGACTCCCCGGGCTGCCGTTGCCCCTGCCGCCCTCCACCGTCTGAGCCATGCGCCCGGGTGCCGCCCCCGCCGCCGTACTCGTCCCCCTGTCCCTGCTCCCGCTCGGCGCCGGCCGTCCGCGCCGCCGCCGGACCGGATGGCGGACACCGGGGGCGGCACCCGGCTGATCACCGCGGTGGCACCGGGCACCGGCTCCAGGACCGGCACGGTCACCTGGTGGGACCGCGAGGACGGCCGCTGGGTGGCGGCCGGTTCCGCGCGGGGTCCGTACATCGGGATCGGGATCAGGAGCGGGCGCACGGCGATCACTCGCCACTGAACCGGGATTCCCTCTGAACACTCCTGCGTGACGGCACGTATCTGTGGGCCAAGGGTCAAGTCCCCACGGAGGAACCGTGACCACCACGCTCGCCGGCGGCCGTGCCGCCCGCCGCCAGACGATGCGCCGCATCCGTCCGCGCCGCTCCCCCGCCGTGCCGTTGCTGCTCGCCGTCGGCGCGGGCGCGGTGGCCGTGCTGTGGCTGTGGTGGACCAACACGCCGTCCATCGCGGACACCACCGGGAAGATCGTCGCCGCGGGCCGGATCACCGGTCTGCTCGCCGGCTATCTGATGGCCCTGGTGGTGCTCCAGATGGCGCGGGTGCCCGCGCTGGAGCGCCGGGTGGGTTCGGACCGGGTCGCCCGCTGGCACGCGATGAGCGGCCGCTACACCGTCAGCCTGGTGATCGCGCACGTCTTCCTGATCATGTGGGGCTACGCCCGCCAGGCGGGCAGGAGCCTCGGCGACATCGTGCAGCAGACCATCACCTCCATCAACACGCTGCCGGACATGGGCAAGGCCGCCATCGGCACCGGTCTGCTGTTCGTCATCGCCTTCCTCTCCATCGGCCCGATCCGGCGCCGGCTGCCGTACGACGGCTGGTACCACGTGCACCTGCTGACGTACGCGTCGGTCTTCCTGACGTTCTGGCACCAGATCACCACCGGCAACGAGTTCGCCGTCGAGCCGACCGCGAAGACCTTCTGGTACGGGCTGTACGGCATCGTGACCGCGCTGGTCCTGTGGTACCGGATCATCACCCCGGTACGGCTGAACATGCGGCACCGGATGCGGGTCGAGGCGGTCGTCGAGGAGACGCCGGGCATCGTGTCCGTGCTGATCGGCGGGCGCAGGCTGCACCGGATGGGCGCGGAGGCCGGGCAGTTCTTCCGCTGGCGGTTCAAGGCGCCGGGCATGCGGTTCAGCTCCCACCCGTACTCGCTGTCGGCGGCGCCCCGCCCGGACATGCTGCGGATCACGGTCAAGGCGATCGGCGACCACACCTCACGGCTGCGCGAGCTGGAGCCCGGCACGAAGGTGTGGGCGGAGGGCCCCTACGGGGCGCTGACCGCGCAGCGCCGCAGCCGTGGCAAGGTGCTGCTGGTGGCGGGCGGAGTGGGGATCACCCCGATGCGGGCGCTGTTCGAGACGCTGCCCGGCGCCTCCGGTGACATCACGCTGCTGTACCGGGCCAACAGCACACAGGACCTGGCGCTGTGGGGCGAGCTGGCGAAGATCGCCGACGAGCGGGGCGCCCGGCTGATGTACGCGGTGAACAGCCCCGACGGGGAGCGCCCGGACATCTCGGCGGAGAGCCTGCAGCGGAAGATCCCGGACGTCGACCGCCACGACGTGTTCATGTGCGGTCCGCCCGGGTTCGCGCAGTCGGTGTACGAAGCGCTGCGCGGCGCCGGGGTCCCCGCGCGCCGTATCCATCACGAGTCGTTCGAGATGTGAGCGACGGGCCATCCACCCGGGTCATCCACAGCCACCAGGAGCTTGAGAAGCGATGAGGAAGAGTCACCCCGTCCGGCGTGCCGTGCTCGCGACCGCCGCCACCGTGTCCGGCATCGTGCTGCTGCTGTCGCTCAAGCCGGCGTCCGATCCCGGCTCGGCCGCCGCGGCCGGCGGCGCGGCCCCGCCCGTGGCGGCCCAGTCGCCGCAGGGCGGCGCCGCCCAGCCCATCGGGAACGGCACCGTCACCGGTGACGCGGCGCGGACCCAGTACGGCGCGGTGCAGGTCCGGCTGACGGTGAGCGGCGGGAAGATCACCAAGGCCGAGGCGGTGCAGGCACCCGAGGGCGGGCAGAGCGACCGGATCACCTCCAACGCCGTGCCCAGGCTCAACCAGGCGGCCGTCGCGGCGCAGAGCGCGGAGATCGACGCGGTGTCGGGGGCGACCTATACGAGTTCCGGGTACAGGAAGTCGTTGCAGTCGGCGCTGGACAAGGCGCGGGCGGCCGGGTCCTCGGGGTCCTCGGGGTCTTCCGGATCGGACGGTGCCGGGAGCGCGCAGGCGCGGACCGTCACCGGGGACGTGGCGCAGACGCAGTACGGGCCGGTACAGGTGCGGATCACCGTCAGCGGCGGGAGGATCACCGAGGCGGAGGCGGTGCAGAAGCCCGAGGGCGGGCAGAGCGACCAGGTCAACTCCGACGCGGTGCCGAAGCTCAACCAGGCGGCGGTGGCGGCCGGCGACGCGGGGATCGACGCGGTGTCGGGGGCCACGTACACGAGCGCGGGGTACAAACAGTCGCTTCAGTCGGCGCTGGACAAGGCCGGTGGCTGACACGGTGGCCGAGCCGGCCGAGGCTCCCGCCGCGGTGCGTCACACGGAGGAGACGATGGGGACCGTCTTCTCCCTCGACGTCCGCGGCGGGGAACCCGCTGTGGTGCGCGCGGCGCTCCAGGAGGCGGTCGCGGGGCTGCACCGGGTCGACGAGGTGTTCAGCACGTACCGCGACGACAGCCAGGTCTCCCGGCTGGCGCGGGGTGAGCTGAGCGTCGGGGAGTGCGATGCCGAGGTCGCCGAGGTGCTGGAGCTGGCGGCGGAGGCGGAGCGGGTGAGCGAGGGCTGGTTCAGTCCGCGTTACCGGGGGCGGCTCGATCCGACGGGCGTGGTGAAGGGCTGGGCCACGGAGCGGGCGGCGCGGCGGCTCGCTGCCGCGGGGGTGACGGGGGTGAGTGTCAACGGGGGCGGGGACGTCCAGTTGCTGGGGGCGCCGGGGGCGGGGCGGCCGTGGCGGGTGGGGGTGTCGGACCCGTTGCGTCCGGGCGGTCTCGCCGCCGTCGTCTCCGCGGCCGGGGCCTCGGAACTGGCTGTGGCGACGTCCGGCACGGCCGAGCGGGGCGATCACATCGTCGACCCGCGCACGGGCCGTTCCGCGGTGACCGACCTGGTCGCGGTGACGGTCGTGGCCCCTCGCCTGACGTGGGCGGACTGCTGGGCCACGGCGGCGTTCGCGATGGGGTCGCGGGAGGGGCTGCGGTGGCTGGAGTCCCTCCCGGACGTCGAGGCGCTGCTGATCACGGCGGGCGACGAGGTGCGGTGCACCGGGGGGCTGGCGGGGTGGCTGGGGTGAGCGGTGCTGCGGGGTGAGCGGTGCTGCGGCTGAGGTACCGACGTTTCACTCGCCCGCGTTCGCGAGGTGCCGCCGCGCCCACCCGTGCCGCCCCAGCGGCACGACTGCCCGCGGCTGCGGGGGCGGTGGCCGAGGCTGCGGGGCCGTGGCTGCGGGGCCCCGCGGTCGGGAGTACTGCAGTTCCCCCGGGGGCGCGGGGAACTGCGCGACCGGCCACGGACGGCCCGCAGCCGGCAGACCACAGCCGCGGGAACGCGAGTACTCGGCCGGCCGTACCGCAACTCCTCCGGGGGCGCGGGGAACTGCGCGACCGGCCGCGTACGGCCCGCAGGGGACGTACCGGAAATCCGCGGAGCGATCAGTGGCCGTTCTGGGCCAGGCGGAGCAAGTGGTCCGCCAGGGCCTGGCCTCCCGTCGGTTCCCGGCTGATCAGCAGCAGCGTGTCGTCGCCGGCGATCGTGCCGAGGATGTCGTGGAGTTCCGCCTGGTCGATGGCCGAGGCCAGGAACTGGGCCGCACCGGGCGGGGTGCGCAGGACGACCAGGTTCGCGGAGGCCTCCGCGGAGATCAGCAGCTCCTGCGACAGCCTCCGCATCCGCTCCTCCTTGGCGGACTCCCCCAGCGGCGCCCGGGGGGTGCGGAACCCCCCCTCGCTCGGCACCGCGTAGATCAGGTCGCCGTCGTTGTTGCGGATCTTCACCGCGTTCAGCTCGTCCAGGTCCCGCGACAGCGTCGCCTGGGTGACGCTCAGCCCGTCGTCCGCGAGCAGCTTCGCGAGCTGGCTCTGCGACCGCACCGGCTGCCGGTTGAGGATGTCCACGATCCGGCGGTGGCGTGCGGTGCGCGTCTGCGGCACGGCGGGCCCGGCCTGCTGCCCCTGCTCCTGGCTCATCGTCGTCTCATTCTCCGGATCGTCCTTCCCCGCCCGCCGTACCGGCCTGGTCCAGGATGCCGGGCAGCGCCCCGAGGAAGGCGTCCACCGCGTCGTCGCCGAGGTTCAGCGGCGGCATCAGCCGTACGACATCGGGGGCGGGCGCGTTCACGAGGAAACCGGCGTCCTGAGCCGCCTGTTGCACCTGGGGCGCGAGCGGCTCGGTGAGCACGATACCCAGGAGGAGGCCCGAGCCCCGGACATGGTCGATCAAGGCGTGGCCGGACCCCTCGATCCCGTCGCGGAGTTTCTCGCCCTGCCGCTTGACGTTCTCCAGCAGCCCCTCGTCCTCGATGGTGTCGAGAACGGCGAGTCCGGCGGCGCAGGCGACCGGGTTGCCGCCGAAGGTCGTACCGTGGTGGCCGGGCCGGAGCAGGTCGGCCGCGCGGCCGAAGGCGACGGTGGCGCCGAGCGGCAGGCCGCCGCCGAGCTGCTTGGCGAGGGTGACGACGTCCGGCAGGACGCCCTCGTGGGCCTGGTACTCGAACCAGTGCCCGGTGCGGCCGATGCCGGTCTGCACCTCGTCGAGGACGAGCAGCGCGCCGGTGGCGGCGGTGATGGCGCGGGCCGCCTTCAGGTAGCCGGCGGGCGGGACGACGACGCCGAGTTCGCCCTGGATGGGCTCGATGATCACCAGGGCCGTCTCCTCGGTGACCGCGGCGGCCAGTGCCTGCGCGTCGCCGAAGGGCACGTGGGTGACGTCGGCGGGCAGCGGCTGGAACGGCTCCCGCTTGCCGGGCTGTCCGGTGAGCGCGAGGGCGCCCATCGTACGGCCGTGGAAGGCGCCCTCGGTGGCGACGACGTGGGTCCGCCCGGTGAGCCGGCCGATCTTGAAGGCGGCCTCGTTGGCCTCGGCGCCGGAGTTGCAGAAGAAGACCCTGCCGTCCCGGCCGAAGAGCCGGAGGAGCCGCTCGGCGAGGGCGACGGTCGGCTCGGCCATGAAGAAGTTGGAGATGTGGCCGAGGGAGCCGATCTGCCGGCTGACGGCCTCGACGATCGCCGGGTGGGCGTGGCCGAGGGCGTTGGTCGCGATGCCGCCGACGAAGTCGAGGTACTCCGTGCCCTCGGCGTCCCAGACCTTCGGGCCCTCGCCGCGTACGAGGGGCAGGCGGGGCGTGCCGTAGTTGTTCATCAGCGCGCCCTGCCACCGTGCGGTGAGTTCTGCGTTGGTCACGACTCCCCCTGTTCGTCGGGCACGACCATCGTGCCGATGCCCTCGTCCGTGAAGATCTCCAGCAGGATCGAGTGCTGGACCCGGCCGTCGATGACGCGGGCGGTGGTCACGCCGTTGCGTACGGCGTGCAGACAGCCCTCCATCTTCGGCACCATGCCGGAGGACAGCTCCGGCAGGAGTTTCTCGAGCTGGGACGCGGTGAGGCGGCTGATCACCTCGTCGCTGTTCGGCCAGTCCTCGTAGAGTCCTTCGACGTCCGTGAGGACCATGAGGGTCTCGGCGCCCAGTGCAGCAGCGAGTGCCGCAGCCGCCGTATCAGCATTGACGTTGTAGACATGGTGGTCGTCCTGGCTGCGGGCGATCGACGAGACGACCGGGATGCGGCCGTCGGCGAGCAGGGCCTCGATCGCGCCGGTGTCGATGTCGGTGATCTCGCCGACCCGTCCGATGTCGACGAGCTCGCCGTCTATCTCGGGCCGGTGCTTGGTGGCGGTGAGGGTGTGCGCGTCCTCGCCGGTGAGGCCGACGGCGAGCGGGCCGTGCCGGTTGAGCAGCCCGACCAGCTCGCGCTGCACCTGTCCGGCGAGCACCATGCGTACGACGTCCATGGCGTCCTCGGTGGTGACGCGCAGGCCGGCCTTGAACTCGCTGACGATGCCGTGCCGGTCGAGCGCGCGGCTGATCTGGGGGCCGCCGCCGTGCACGACGACGGGCTTGAGGCCCGCGTGGCGCAGGAAGACGACGTCCTGGGCGAAGGCGGCTTTCAGGTCCTCGTCGATCATGGCGTTGCCGCCGAACTTGATGACGACCGTCCTGCCGTGGTGGCGGGTCAGCCAGGGCAGCGCCTCGATGAGGATCTGGGCCTTGGGCAGCGCGGTGTGTTTGCGGGTGCTGGTCATGACGAATACGCGCTGTTCTCGTGGACGTAGTCGGCGGTGAGGTCGTTGGTCCAGATGGTGGCGGTGGCGTCACCGGCGGCGAGGTCGGCGACGATGTGGACCTCGCGGTAGCGCATGTCGACCAGTTCGCGGTCCTCGCCGACGCCGCCGTTCTTGCAGACCCAGACGCCGTTGATGGCGACGTTCAGTTCGTCGGGCTCGAAGGCGGCCTTCGTGGTGCCGATCGCGGAGAGGACGCGGCCCCAGTTGGGGTCCTCTCCGTGGAGGGCGCACTTGAGGAGGTTGTTGCGGGCGATGGAGCGGCCCACCTCGACGGCGTCGTCCTCGGTCGCCGCGTTGATCACCTCGACCTTGATGTCCTTGCTGGCGCCCTCGGCGTCGCGGATGAGCTGCTGCCCGAGGTCGTCGCAGACGGCCCGTACGGCCTCGGCGAACTCCTCGTACCCGGGCGTGGCCCCGGAGGCACCGGAGGCGAGCAGCAGCACGGTGTCGTTGGTGGACATGCAGCCGTCGGAGTCGACCCGGTCGAAGGTGACCCGGGTCGCGTCCCGCAGGGCCTTGTCGAGCACGTCGGAGCCGAGGTCGGCGTCGGTGGTGAGGACGACGAGCATGGTGGCGAGGCCGGGGGCGAGCATGCCGGCGCCCTTGGCCATGCCGCCGACGGTCCAGCCGTCCTTGGTGACGACGGAGGTCTTGTGGACGGTGTCGGTGGTCTTGATGGCGATGGCGGCCTTCTCACCGCCGTGCTCGGAGAGCCGGCCGGCGGCGGTCTCGACACCCGGGAGCAGCTTGTCCATGGGGAGCAGTACGCCGATGAGTCCCGTCGAGCAGACGGCGATCTCGCCCGCGCCGGTGCCGAGCACCTCGGCCGCCTTCTCGGCGGTGGCGTGGGTGTCCTGGAAGCCCTTCGGTCCCGTACAGGCGTTGGCACCACCGGAGTTGAGGACGACGGCGGACAACTGCCCGCTCTTCAGCACCTGCTCGGACCAGAGCACGGGCGCTGCCTTGACGCGGTTGGAGGTGAAGACGCCGGCGGCGGCGCGGCGGGGGCCGTTGTTGACCACGAGGGCCAGGTCGGGGTTGCCGTTCTCCTTGATCCCGGCGGCGATGCCCGCCGCCGTGAATCCCTTCGCTGCCGTCACACTCACGGCGCAACTCCGATCGTCGTCAGCCCGGTGGCCTCGTCGAGGCCCAGGGCGATGTTCATGCTCTGGAGGGCACCGCCCGCGGTGCCCTTGGTCAGGTTGTCGATGGCGCTGATCGCGATGATCCGGCCGGCGGCGGTGTCGTACGCGACCTGGATCTGAACGGCGTTGGAACCGTAAACGGACGCGGTCGCGGGCCACCGGCCCTCGGGCAGCAGGTGGACGAAGGGCTCGTCGGCGAAGGCCTTCTCGTAGGCGGCGCGCACGGACTCGGCGGTGACGCCGGGCTTCGCCTTCGCGGTGCAGGTGGCGAGGATGCCGCGGGCCATCGGCGCGAGGGTCGGCGTGAAGGAGACGGAGACCCGCCCGCCCGCCGCCGCACTGAGGTTCTGGATCATCTCGGGGGTGTGCCGGTGCCCGCCGCCCACGCCGTACGGCGACATGGAGCCCATGACCTCGCTGCCCAGCAGGTGGGGCTTGGCCGCCTTGCCTGCGCCGGAGGTGCCGGAGGCGGCGACGATCACCGCCTCGGGTTCGGCGAGGCCGGCGGCGTACGCCGGGAAGAGGGCGAGGGAGACGGCGGTCGGGTAGCAACCGGGCACCGCGACGCGCTTGGACCCCTCCAGCGCGGCGCGGGCACCCGGCAGTTCGGGCAGGCCGTAGGGCCAGGTGCCGGCGTGCGGGGAGCCGTAGAACGCCTCCCAGTCGGCGGCGTCCCGCAGCCGGAAGTCGGCGCCCATGTCGACCACGAGCACCTCCTCGCCGAGTTGCTCGGCGACGGCGGCGGACTGGCCGTGCGGCAGCGCGAGGAAGACGACGTCGTGCCCGGCGAGCACCTCGGGCGTGGTCGGCTCCAGTACGCGGTCGGCCAGCGGCAGCAGATGCGGCTGGAGCGCGCCCAGCCGCTGCCCGGCGTTGGAGTTGCCGGTCAGGGCACCGATCTCGATCTCGGGGTGCGCGAGGAGCAGACGCAGCAGCTCACCGCCCGCATACCCGCTCGCTCCGGCCACCGCCGCACGTACCACCATGGAAAACCCTCCTCCTGGATGGCATGACTATACGTTTCCTTGCACGTTTATGCAATGCGGTCCCGGAACGATCCCGCGGCCGTCGGCGGCGGGGGTCAGGCCAGGGCCATCAGGGCGGCGGTGATCACGAGGGGGGTGAGGAGCAGGGCGGCGAGGTGTCCGAGCAGGGAGCGGACCATGCCGAGCACGGCGAACAGCGTCACTCCGCCCAGCAGCCAGCAGCCGAAGATCCGCAGCGCCAGGTCCTGTGCGGCGGTCTCCTCCTCGCGGGTGGCGGGGTTCCCGATCCCGCCGATCGCCAGCCACAGGAGCACGCCGCCCACCAGGACGTTGCCCGCCACGACGAAGGGTGCGACGGACCTGTCGGCCCGCCGCACCCCCTTCCAGACCCTCACGACGCTCATGAGTACGAGAGCCTAGCCCGCCGGTCTCCCGGCGGGCCGGGGGTCACCGCCGCCCGATCCGCAGGAACGTCACCGAGTTCGCCGGGAAGGTGTACGTGAACTCGCTCGCCACACCCCGGAAGGTGGAGGTCACCGGGGCGACCGGGGCGTCCGTCTCGGTGTTGACCGCGTCCGCGTCGGCGGCCAGGGTGGTCACGCGGGCCCGCGAGGAGACCCTCGCGTCGCCGAGGTCGATCGCCGTGCGGGCCTCGGACGGCTGGGCATTGACGACCTTGACGATCAGGTCGCCGGTGCGGGCGTCCTCGGTGACCACCTGGCGGAACGGCTCGGCCGGCTTGTCGTCGGTGAAGCTGCCCCACTCCTGTCCGTCGAGGTAGAGGGTCACCTGGCGACCCCGCACCTTGATGTCGATGTCGTAGGCGCGGCCCGTCTCGATCGAGCCGGCCTTGGAGATCAGCGTCGACTTGCCGCCGTCCGAGGCCTGTTCGACGGCGGACTGGGTATTGTTCCAGCCGCCGAGGTTCCACCAGTAGTAGTTGCCGGTGTCCTTGACGCCGAAGGCGACGAGGAAGCCCTCCTTGCCGGCCTTCTTGGTGGCCTTCACATGCAGGTCGTAGTCCTGCCAGGCCGGGTCCCCCGCCGTGACCAGGGTGTTCTCGGCGGCTTCGTCGGTCTGCACGTACTGCCCGTCCTGGACGCTCCAGCTTCCGCCACCGCTGTGCGTCCACTGCGAGGCGTCACCGGAGAAGTCGTCGGTCAGCAGCGACGTGCCGTCGGCGGAGGTCACCCTCACGTCGTCGTACGCCGCGCTCGTCGCCCACGTCGACAGGCCGACGGCTCCGGTGATGGGGCCGCTGACGTCCGGGGTGGTGCTCGCCTCCGACGGGACCACGCGGTCGCCGACGTTGGTCATGAACAGCTTCTGGACCTCGTAGTTCGCCGAGCCCCAGGAGGCGTGGTTGTTGAACCAGATCATGTCCGGCGACCACTGGACGTAGTCCTCGTTGGCGAGCAGCGGCGCGTACGAGGCCAGCTTGACGATGTCCGCGTTGCGCTCCAGGCCGGTCATGAAGGCGGCTTCGGCGAGGCCGTTCTTCCAGGCGTTGCCCTGGGAGGCGTACTCACCGAGGAAGACCTCGGGGCCGCCTCGGTCGTAGGAGTCGTAGCGGTCGTTGTTCTGCAGGAACCACTGCGGGCTGTTGTAGTAGTGCTCGTCGACCATGTCGACCTCGCCCTCGCGGTTGAGCTGCCAGGCGGTGTCGAAGGTCGTACCGGAGTCGTCGGGGCCGGAGTTGGAGACGACGGTGATGTCCGGGTACTCCGCCTCGATGGCGGCCCGGAACCGCTGGAAGCGGGCGAAGAACTCGCGCGGCAGGTTCTCCTCGTTGCCGACCCCGATGTGGGTGAGGCCGAAGGGCTTCCGGTGTCCCATCTCGGCGCGCACCTTGCCCCAGGTGGAGTTCGCCGGGCCGTTGGCGAACTCGATCAGGTCGAGGGTGTCCTGGATGTGCCGCTTCAGCAGTGCCTCGTCGTCGGTGGCCTTGTTCTGGCCGCAGCCGGTGACCAGGGCGGGGACGACGGGCAGCGGCATGGCGCCGACGTCCTCGGCGAAGCGGAAGTACTCGTAGTAACCGAGACCGTAACTCTGGTTGTAGCCCCAGAAGTTGGCGTTGGTGGCGCGCTCCTCGACCGGGCCTACGGTGTCCTTCCACTGGTAGGAGCGCTTGCGCTGCCAGCCGGAGGCCTCGCTGTAGTCCTCCATGGAGCCGGTGTTGACCAGGCAGCCGCCGGGGAAGCGGACGAAGCCCGGTTCCAGGGCGGCGATCTTCTCGGCGAGGTCCTTGCGCAGGCCGTTGGACTGGTTCTTGTAGGTGTCGCGCGGGAAGAGCGACACCATGTCGAGGGCCGCCGCGTCCGTGGTGGCGACGGCGAGCCGGCCGCGGTTGCTGGTGCGGGACGCCTTGAAGGTGACCTCGTACTTCGCCCAGCCGCCCTCGACGGCCACCTTGCGGGCCCTCGCGAGCTCACCGGCGGCGTCCTTCAGCGTGACGGTGAGGGTGGTGGCGCCCTCGGCGCGGGCCCACACCGAGAAGTCGTACCGCTCGCCCTCCTCGACCCGGACGCCGGTGTTGTAGCCGGAGTTCGTGACCGACGAACCGGCCGCCAGGGAGAGGTAGTTGCGGTTGCGCTCGTTGAGCCGGCCGGAGTCGTTCACCACCTCGGCCGTACCGCCCACCGACCAGGAGGTCAGGGGTGTGTAGGAACCGTTGTCGGCGGTGGAGTACTCGAAGGACCGGTTCTGCACGAGTTCGGCGTACAGACCGCCGTCGGCGGCCCGGTTGATGTCCTCGAAGAAGACGCCGTACATCGTGTCGTCGATCTCCGCGCCCTTGGCCTCCGGGTCGACGGTGATCGTGTAGTCGGCGGCGGCCTCGGCGTGTGCGGGGGCCGGGACGAGGGCGGTGGCCGTCAGGAGCGCGGTGGCGGTGAGCCCGAGTCTGAGGCGGGCGCGGTGGCGTGCTGTGCGTGACATGGACACTCGGCGGCTCTCTCTAGGAGTGGGTGACTCTAGGAGGTGTTCGATATATCGATCATTGGTCAGCACTTCGAACGGCAAGATAAAGAGGAGACAGGAGCACGTCAATGGGTCGTGCGACAACGGACACCACGCGGGAGCGAGGCGGGATGGGCGAGTTCTGGCCAGTGCCCGACGCACTGGGCTATCTGAGCGGCCACTGGCGGGCGGAACGGACCGTGCGGGATCTGGCGAACGGCGAGGAGGGCCGCTTCGAGGGGACGGTCGTTTTCGGCCCGCTGGAGGGCGGCGGTCTGCTGCAGAGCGAGTCCGGCGACTTCACCTGGCGGGGCGTCACCCGGCCCGCCGAGCGGACCCTGCGCTTCCTGCCCGGACCGGGCGGCACGGCGGACGTACGATTCGCGGACGGGCGCCCCTTCCACGACCTGGACCTCACCTCGGGACGGCACGTCGCCGACCACCCCTGCTCGGCCGACCTCTACCGGGGCGAGTTCACCGTCCGGGACGCGGACCACTGGCGGACGGTCTGGCGGGTGCGCGGTCCCGCCAAGGACCTGGAGCTCACCACCGGCTACGCGCGCGTGGGCTGAGCGGACACCCCTTCGAGGCGCAGGTTCCAGCGGCCCGCCCGGCCGGCGACACCGGTCGCCGACAGCGAGCGGACGTCGATGTTCCAGTACGTGGCCGGCGGGGCCTTGAGCACGTACACCAGGGCCGCGCGGATCACCGACGGCTCGGCCACCGCGACGACCCGGCAGCCGTCCTCGACCGGCCGGGTGTCGAGCCAGCCGCCGACGCGGCCGATGAAGTCGAGCAGTGACTCCCCGCCGTGCGGGGTGGACCGCGGATCGGCGAGCCAGGCGTCCACGGCCTCCGGTTCCCGGGCCATCGCCTCCCCCAGGGTCAGCCCCCGCCAGCGGCCCATGTCGCAGTCGCGCAGGGCGAGTTGCACCAGCGGCGCGTATCCGAGACCCTCCCCGGTGGCGCGGCTGCGCGGGGCCGGGGAGCAGTAGCGCAGATCGGCCGCGGCGAGCGGCAGCAGCTCGTGCGCGACCCGTTGCACCTCGCTCCAGCCGGCCTGGTCCAGCGGCCGGTCGTCCTCGAAGCGTTCGGCGAGCACCGAGGAGCTCCCCGCGGCGGCGACGAACGTGACCCGAAGTGCCATGCGGCGATCGTGAGTCGCCGAGGTGCGCGGGTCAAGAGGTGTCACCGAGCCGTCACTCAAGGTGCATCCGGCTTCACCGGCCGGTAAGGACGGGGCGGACAAGTGCCCCGAAACACTCCGTCATCCTTCGACGAGCGCCATCCACTGGTCGGGCCGCTCCAGTGGCCGGAACCCGAGCCTGGCGTAGACCTCGTGCGCGTCGTGCGTGGCCAGCATGATCCGTTTCAGCCCGCAGGGCCGCAGCTCCTCCCGCACGGCCGCCACCAGGGCCGTACCGACGCCCTTGCCGCGCACCGACGGGTCCACGTACACATCGCACAGCCAGGCGAAGGTCGTCCGGTCGGTGATGACCCGGGCGTACGCCACCTGCTCCCCCGAGAGGGTGTCGTGGACGCCGAAGTTGAGCGAGCCCTCGATCGCCCGGTCCTGCTTCTCACGGGAGCGGCCCAGCGCCCAGTACGCGTCGGTGGACAGCCACCGGTGCACGCGCTCGGCGTCGACGCGGGCGGGGTCGGTGGTGATCTCGTAGCCTTCGGGCAGGCGCGGGGAGTCGGTCATGGCCGGATGCTCGCAGGTCGGGCCGTACGGCGTCGAACCCTTATCCCAGCACCTCGTCGCAGGCGGTGCGCAGACGCCGTACGCCCTCGGTGATCTCCTCGGTGCCGGCCACCGCCGCGAAGCTCAGACGGAGGTGGCCGGCCGGGGGTTCGGCGCTGAAGTAGGGCCGGCCGGGGGTGACGGCGACGCCGGCGCGCAGGGCGGCGGCGGTCAGGGCGGACTCCGCCGCGCCGGCGGGCAGCCGCGGCCACAGGTGGTAGCCGCCGGACGGGATGTGCGGCAGGGCGAGTTCGGGCAGGTGGAGGCGGAGCGCGGCGGTCATCGCGTCCCGGCGGGCCCGCAGCGCGGCCGAGATCGCGCGCAGATGGCGCGGCCAGGCGGGCGAGCCGACGAGTTCCAGCGTGGCCTCCTGAAGGGGGCGGGGCACGAAGAAGGTGTCGACGATCTGGATGGCCCGCAGCCGTTCCAGGACCGGGCCGTGCGCGGCGAGCGCGCTCACCCGGAAACTGGGCGAGGTCGCCTTGGTCAGCGAGCAGACGTGCACCACCACCCCGTCGGGGTCGTCGGCGGCCAGCGGGCGCGGCAGCGGGCCCGCGTCCTCGTGCACCAGCCGCCGTACGAAGTCGTCCTCGACCACGAAGGCGCCCGCCTCGCGGGCGATGCGCAGCACCTCGCCGCGCCGGCCGGGGGCGAGCACGGCGCCGGTGGGGTTCTGGAACAGCGGCTGGCAGACGAAGACGCGGGCGCCGGTCGCGCGGAACGCGTCCGCGAGCAGTGCGGGCCGTACGCCGTCCGCGTCCACCGGAACGGGCACGGGACGCAGTCCGGCGGCGCGGGCGATGGCGAGCATGCCGGGATAGGTGGGCGACTCGACGAGGACGGGGGCGCCCGGCGGGGCGAGTGCGCGCAGGGCGGTGGTCAGCGCGGACTGCCCGCCCGAGGTGACCAGCACGCCCGCCGCCGTCACCGGCCCGCCGATGCTGCGCGCGAACCACTCGCGCAGCTCGGGCAGCCCTTCCATGGGCGGCCGTCCCCAGGCGCCCGGTCTGCGTCCGGCGCGGGACAGTGCCGCCGCCATGGCCCGCTCCGGTTGCAGGGAGGGGTGCAGATAGCCGCCGTTGAACTCGATCACGCCGGGCGGTGGCGCCGCCAGCGAGACCAGCACCCCGGAGGCGTCCACCGAGCGCGGTACGAGGTCGGCGGCGCCGTCGGCGCTGAGGGCGACCTCCTGCCAGGAGGTGTCCCCGGCGGGCGCGGCCGTGGCCCGGGGCTGTGCGCGGAAGGCGCCGGCGCCGGGCCGGGTGACCACCAGTCCCTCGGCGGCGAGCTGTGCCAGCGCCCGGGAGACGGTCACCGGACTCACCCGGTACCGCTCCACCAGGGCCCGGCTGGACGGGAGTTTTCCACCGGGAGAGTAGCGGTTCAGCTCCCTTCGCAGCTGCTCCGCCAGTTCACCGACACTGCTACGCTCATGCATGAGAGCACAGAGTAGCGCTACTGCCGCATCGCCGATAGCAGTCACCGTCCCCCGCGACCGCCGCGGCTTCGGCACCCTCCAGGCCGCCCTCGGCGTGATCGCCTTCTCCCTCACCTTCCCGGCCACCGCCTGGGGTCTCGAAGGGTTCGGGCCCTGGTCGCTGGTGGCCGTGCGCAGTGTGCTCGCGGCGTTCATCGCCGGCGGCTGTCTGCTGGCGCTGCGCGTGCCGCCGCCGGACCGGAAGCACTGGCCCGGCCTCGCGGTGGTCGGCGCCGGAGTGGTGCTCGGCTTCCCGATGCTGACCACCCTCGCCCTGCAGACCTCGACCACCGCGCACGCGGCCGTCGTGGTCGGCCTGCTCCCGCTGACCACGGCACTGCTGTCCGCCCTGCGCGTCGGCTCCCGCCCCTCACGCACCTTCTGGACGGCGGCCCTCGCGGGCGCGGCGGCGGTGCTGGCGTTCACCGTGCAGCAGAGCGGCGGCGCTCTGACCACGGCCGACCTGTACCTCTTCGCCGCGCTCCTGGTGTGCGCGGCCGGCTACACCGAGGGCGGCAGGCTGGCCGGGGTGATGCCGGGCTGGCAGGTGATCGGCTGGGCGCTGATGCTGTGCCTGCCGCTCACCCTGCCCGTCGCCGCGGTCGCGCTGACCGTCGAGCCGGTGACACCGACCGCCCACAGCGTGGCCGGCCTGCTGTGGGTGGCGGCGGGTTCGCAGTTCCTCGGGCTGATCGTCTGGTACCGGGGCATGGCGGCCATCGGCATCCCCAAGGCCAGCCAGTTGCAGCTGGCCCAGCCGCTGCTCACACTGGTGTGGTCGGTGCTGCTGCTGAGCGAGCAGCTGACGGTGGCCGCCCCGCTGACGGCCGCGGCTGTGCTCGTGTGCATCGCCGTCACCCAGCGGGCACGCGGTTGAGAGGAGGCCCCGATGCGCGCAACCGAGGGTGACCAGCTTGTCCAGCACGGCAGGGTGGTCGGCCAGCACGACAAGGTCGGAGAGATCGTCGAAGTGATGGGCCAGGAAGGGAACCCGCCCTACCGCGTCCGCTTCCAGGACGGACACGAGGGCGTGTGCTCACCCGGCCCCGACACCGAGATCCGGCACAGGGCGACGCGACAGCGGTAGGAGGCGTCGTTCGGATCGGTGGCGCCATGCGGTCGAGCCGAGCAGGGGCGCCGGAGGAGTGCGTGCCGGGCCCCTCCCGGCACGGCGAGGTCCGGACGACACCCCTGCGATCAGCGCGGAGGCGCGGCCGGCCGCCGGTAGTGGTCGGCGACCACCCGCGCCATCGCCCCGACCGGATCGGCCGCCACCTCGCGGGCGGCGAAGAAGACGTGCCCGCGCACCTCGGGGTGCTCGGCGGCCAGCGTGAGGTGGCGGGAGAGTTCGGCCGGGTCCCGCCAGGCCGCGGGCTGGGCCGGGTCGCCCGCCTTGTAGAGGGCCTCCCCCGCGTACAGCTGCGTCCCGGAGTCCCGGACGACCCCGGCCCACCAGGACAGCAGCTCGGCGTAGTCGGCGGCGGCGAAGCCGATGTTCCAGTACAGCTGCGGACAGATGTAGTCGATCCAGTTCTCCCGCGCCCACCGGCGGGTGTCGGCGTGCAGGTCGTCGTACGTCTGCACGCCCGCGTGCGTGTCGGAGCCCCGCTCGTCCACGTCGGCGTTGCGCCACACGCCGAAGGGGCTGATGCCGAAGCGGGTGCCGGGCCTGATCTCCTTGATCAGGGCGGCCGTCTCGCGCACCAGCCGGTCGACGTTGTCCCGCCGCCAGGCCGCCCGGTCCGGGAAGTCGCCGCCGTGGGTGTCGTGGGCGAGGTCGTCGTCGAAGGTCTGCCCGGCCACCGGGTACGGATAGAAGTAGTCGTCGAAGTGGACCGCGTCGACGGGGTAGCGGCGCACCGCGTCGAGCATCGCCTCCCGCACGAAGGCGCGGACCTCGGGCAGACCCGGGTTGTAGTAGAGCCTGCCGCCGTACGGGACGGTCCAGCCCGGGTTCCGGCGGGCGGGGTGGGAGGCGGTGAGCCGGGCGGGGTCGGTGTGCAGGGCCACCCGGTACGGGTTGAACCAGGCGTGCAGCTCCAGACCCCGGGCGTGGGCCTCCGCGACGGCCGTGCCGAGCGGGTCCCAGCCGGGGTGGGTGCCCTGGGTGCCGGTGAGGTACTGCGACCACGGCTCGTACGGCGAGGGCCACAGCGCGTCGGCGGTGGGCCGTACCTGGAAGATCACCGTGTTGAGGCGGTTGCGGACGGCCGTGTCGAGGTGGTCGAGCAGCTCGGCGCGCTGCCGCGCGGCGCTCAGCCCCGGCCGGGAGGGCCAGTCCCGGTTGGTGACGGTGGCCACCCACATGCCCCGCATCTCACCGGTCGCCGCGGACGGTGCCGCGCGTGGCCGCGGCGCGGCGGACGCCCGTGGCACCGTCGCCAGCGCGGCCAGCGCCGCCGTCGCGAACATCCTGCGTGGCACCCGCCCCATCGCGCCCTCCCCCGGAACACCGACGAACCCCTGGCCGGACACGGCCCTGCGCCCAGGATGCCCCACCCCCGCGATCGATCATCGATACTTCGGAGTAACGTGCACGGACGGAGCAGGACCCGCGACCCGGCGACCTGCCACGGCCATAAGCAGGAGCGAAAGGACCGATGTGACCGACATCGAACGCGTCGGAGTGGTGGGCTGCGGTCAGATGGGTGCGGGGATCGCCGAGGTGTGCGCCCGTGCCGGACTGGACGTCAAGGTCGCCGAGACCACCGGCGAGGCCCTGGAGATCGGCCGTACCCGGCTGTTCAACTCCCTGTCGAAGGCGGCCGAGCGCGGCAAGATCTCCGCGGAGGAGCTGGAGTCCACGCAGGCCCGGCTGAGCTTCACCACGGACCTCGGCGAGTTCGCCGACCGTGATCTGGTGATCGAGGCCGTGGTCGAGAACGAGCAGGTCAAGACCGAGATCTTCCAGGTCCTGGACCAGGTGGTGACCCGGCCGGACGCGATCCTGGCCTCCAACACCTCCTCCATCCCGCTGGTGAAGCTGGCGGTCGCCACCTCGCGGCCCGACCACGTCATCGGCATCCACTTCTTCAACCCGGCCCCGGTGCAGAAGCTCGTCGAGCTGATCCCGGCGCTCACCACCTCCGAGGGCACGCTGAGCCGCGCCCAGGCCTTCACCGAGAAGCTGCTGGGCAAGCACGCGATCCGCGCCCAGGACCGCTCCGGTTTCGTGGTGAACGCGCTGCTGATCCCGTACCTGCTCTCCGCGATCCGGATGTTCGAGTCGGGCATCGCCAGCCGCGAGGACATCGACAACGGCATGGAGATGGGCTGCGCCCACCCGATGGGCCCGCTGAAGCTGTCCGACCTGATCGGCCTGGACACGGTGGCCTCGGTGGCGTACTCGATGTACGAGGAGTACAAGGAGCCGCTGTACGCCGCTCCCCCGCTGCTCCAGCGCATGGTCGACGCGGGCCGGCTGGGCCGCAAGAGCGGCTCGGGCTTCTACACGTACTGAGCTCCGTGAGGGCCCGGCACCCCGCGGGGTGCCGGGCCTTCGGCGTTTCAGGGCCTGCCGTCCTGGCCGAGCCTGAGGTGGTGCAGCAGGAGTAACGCCGCCGCCATGCCGGCGGCCGGGACCTCGCCGGCGGCGACCAGGTCGGGGACCACTTTCAGGGGCACCCACTCCCGGCGGTCCGACTCGAAGTCGTCCACGGGGTGTCCGACGTACTCGCCCTCGTCGGACCAGTAGACGTGGTGCCGGGCGTCGGTGAGGCCGTTGGAGGGCTCCACGGTCATGAGGTGGTGCAGCGGTCCCGGCCGCCAGCCGGTCTCCTCCTCCAGTTCCCGCGCGGCGGCCCGGACGACGTCCTCGCCGTCCTCGACCACTCCGGCCGCGAGTTCCCATCCCCAGCTGTCGGTGATGAAGCGGTGGCGCCACAGCAGGAGGACCTCGTTGGCCTCGTTGACCACCGTGGCCACGGCGACGGGCCGCAGCCGGATGAGGAAGTGGTCGAGATGCCGGCCGTCCGGCAGTTCGACATCCGCGAGATTGACGCTGAACCAGCGATTTGAGTACACATTCTGTTCGTTCCGCTTCGCCCACTGCACGGTTCTGCCACCTTCCGACGGGTAGGGGGCAATATCGCAGCAGCGGCAGTCCGGCAGGCAGGCGCACGGGAGGCAGCCCGTGGCGCAGCGGCGGGCGCGGCGGAGGCGCGCGGCCGGGCACGGGGGGCCTTGGACCGGGCCCGTGCTACAGCGGTACGCGCAGTGCCCCGTCGATGAGTTCGGCCGCCTCGGCGGTGCCCGCGCAGCCGCTGCGGACGAGGTGCTCGCGCACCTCGCGCAGTCTGTCCCGCAGTCGCTGCGACTCCATTCCCCGGGCCTGCTCGGCCATCTGCACCGCGATGGCCACCGCCTTGTCGGCGTTGCCCTGGCGCAGTTCGATGGTGCTCAGCATGGCCAGCCGGTGCACCCGGCCCCGGTCGTGCGCGGGGTTGTCCACGGCCGCCGCCGCGTGCTCCCCGGCCGCCGCCAGCTCGCCGAGGCTGAGCAGCGCCTCCGCCACCTGGACGTTGACCAGACCGGGCTGGACATAGCCGGTCTCGTCGGGTTCGGTTCCGCGCCGGATCCGCTCGGCGGCCCGCTCGGCCCGCCGGATGCGGGACAGCGCGCTGCTGCCGTCACCGAGGTGCGCGTACGCCTTGGCCTGCATCGCGTACAGGTCCGAGGCGAGGGCCGGGGTGATGTCGGTGCCGGCGGCGCGCAGCGCGGCCTCCGCGAAGGCGACGGCCTGCCGGTACTCCCGCATGTACAGCGACTGGTTGACGAGCAGCGCGATCACATAGGCGCCGAGTCCCCGGTCCCCGCTGGCCTTCGCCAGTCGCAGCGCCTGGTGGAAGTAGCGCTGGGCGAGGCCGTGCGCGTCGGAGTCGTACGCGCAGATGCCGGCGACCGCCACCAGGCCGCCGGTGGCCCGGTGCAGCTGGCGGCCGGTGGCGTCGGTGTAGCGGCCGCGCAGCAGCGGGGCGGCCTCGGCGTCGAGGAAGCCGACGATCCGGGCGCGGGTCGCGACGCCGCCCGCCTTGCGGTACATCTGCTCGTAGTGGGTGCGGGCGGCGCGCAGCATGTCGAGGTCGCCGGGGGTGACCCGGTGCCGGCCGCCGCGGGAGACGTCCACGTCCTCGGGCGGGTTCTCCCACTCCCATACGGGCATGACGGCGGGCGTGCCGGTGACGGCGGGGGCGCCGAGTACGTGCGGGCGCCGCTGCTGGTCGGAGCGCCACAGCGCGGTGGCCCGCTCGACGAACCCGCAGAGCGAGCCGGTGTGCGGGGCGGAGGGTCCGCCGGGCACGCCGAGGCCGATGTCGTCGAGGGTGACCTGGCGGTGCAGCCGGGCGGCGAGCACCTCGCAGATCAGGTCGGGCACCTGTCCCCGGGGCCGCTGTCCCTTCAGCCAGCGCGCCACGGCGGTGTGCTCGTAGCGGAGCGACAGGCCGCGTGCCCGTCCGGCCTGGTTGACGTGCGCGGCCAGGCCCGCGTGCGAGACCCCGGCCTCGTCCAGGATCGCGTCGAGCAGAGAATTGGGCTGCATTCGGGCCCCCGGTGGCTCGGTGCCGGACAGAGTAGTGGCTGTACGTTCACACGGGGTGTGAACGGAGTGCTCGAATCCGCAGTGTGCGCGCGCTGTCGCCGAACGTGTCCGGCCGGTTGACTGAACTGCCTCGAAAGAGGCCGGCCGGGCCGTCGGCTCCCCCTCGTACAGTGCGGCGGCCCGTCTCCACGCCGTCCGCCCTGCTGCCTGCCCGACACTCCGTGGCGGGACGGACGGCGTGGCGCCGCCGGTCACGCCGGGGACTGGAGGCGAGTCGTCGGGTGCGGGTGCGTGGTGGTCTGCCGCATGGTGGTGCGTAGTTCTGTGGGGACGCCTCCTCCCCCGTGCCGCTCGTTCCTCAGGACCAGCAGGGCCACGTCGTCCTTCGGCGGGCCGGCGGTGTGCCGCAGCAGCGCCGTGAGGACCGTGCACAGCACGGACCGGGGTGTGAGCGGGTGTTCACGCGCGGCCTGGGTGAGGACGTCCCGCAGCGGGAAGAACCGGCCCTCGGCGTCCCGTGCCTCCTCGGCTCCGTCCGTGTGCAGGACGAGCGCGTCGCCGGGCAGCAGGGGTCCGCAGGACACGGCGGGGAGTTCGGGCGGCAGCGGGAACGGGCCGAGCGGCGGGAGCGGATCGGTACGGGCGAGCGGTTCGGCCCGTGCGCCGGTCAGCAGATACGGCCAGGGGTGGCCGCAGTTCAGGGCCCGTACGCCCCCGTCCGGGAGGATCTCCAGCAGCAGGACGGTGACGAACTCCTCGCCGAGTGGACCGTCCTGGGCGGCGACGCCCGTCGGATCGTGCCCGCCGTGGGCGCGCTCCCGCAGGTGCCGGGCCATCGCCCGCTCCAGCCGGCGCAGCACACCGGCCAGTTCGGCCTCGTCGTGGGCGGCCTCGCGGAAGCTGCCGAGGACGGCGGCGACGGTCGTCACGGCTCCGAGTCCGTGGCCGCGGACGTCACCGATGACGGCCCGTACGCCGTGCTCGGTGGCGACCACCTCGTACAGGTCGCCGCCGATCCGGGCCCCGGGGTCGGCGGAGAGGTGGACCGCGGCGGCGGCCAGGCCGTCGACCCGCGGGGGCGGCGGCCGCAGCAGCGCGCTCTGCGCGGCCTCCGCGGCCCGGCGGGCCAGCCGCAGTTCGCGCAGCAGCCGGTGCCGGACGTGCATCACCAGGCCGGTGACGATCGCGCACATCACGGCGCTGCTGACGAGGCGCGCGCCGAGGGCTTCGTCGTGGGCGAGCGGGCAGGTCAGCCGGTAGGCGACCGCGGTGGCGCCCAGCGCCGTGGGCACCGCGAGGGTGGGTACCCGTGAGGACAGGAACCGGGGTGGCACCCTGCGGGGAGCCCCAGGCTTGAAGCGGATCATGCCGATGGCCCCCCATATAGGCCCGGACAGCGCAGACCGGCCTCGAGAGGCCGGTCTGATTCTGTCGACCGTGTGGCCTGATCCGGACGTATCGACCCGGATAGTCACCCGAATGAGTGAGGTGACCGGTGAGGGGAGGGGAACAGGGGGTGCGGGGGGCGGGTTTGTGGCCTACCCCACCCCCCCGTGCGGCGGGGTAATGGGCCGGGGAGCCGCCGTTTTTGGGTTTGCCGGGGT
>NZ_JBHWHX010000005.1:148681-214134 GCF_042732315.1 Streptomyces sp. NPDC059787 | reverse complement strand
GTTTTCCCCCCGCGTTTTTCCCCCTGTTTTGGGGTGCTGGGGGTGGCGGGGGGTGTGTGGGGGGGGGGGGTTCGTTTGTGCGGCCCCCCCCCCACCCCCCGTTCCGGCGGTTATCGGCCCCGTGGGCCGGCCTTTGTGCGGTTGCCCGGGTGGGCGGCTGTCCTTTGTGCTGTTGTCCGTGCGGGCGGCTGTGGGGCTTTTGTGTTTTCGCCCCCGCCGCCCCTTCCCGTCCCGTCCCTGGGGGCTGCGCCCCCAGACCCCCTTGTCCTCAAACGCCGGACGGGCTGATTGTGCTGGACGGGCCGGGAGTGGCGGACGGGCCGGGAGTGGCGGGCGGGGCGGGAGTGGCGGACGGGTTGGATCAGCCCCTCAGGACCGCTCCGGTGCGGTCGCCCGCCAGGGTGACTGCCGATTCCCGGGCCGCTGAGGCCTCGTCGACGGTCAGGGTGCGGTCGGTCGCTCGGAAGCGGAGTGCGTAGGCCAGGGACTTGCGGCCCTCGCCGAGCTGCTCGGCGTTCTCGTACACGTCGAACAGGCGGATGGACTCCAGCAGTTCACCGGCGCCCTCGCGCAGTGCCGCCTCGACGTCCGAGGCGGGCACGAACGCGTCGACGACCAGCGCGACGTCCTGCGTGGCGACCGGGAAGGTGGAGATGCCCGGCGCCTGCGGGGTGTCGTCGCCGACCTGCTCCAGGGCGTCCAGGTCCAGCTCCATCGCGCAGCTGCGCGCGGGTAGGCCCAGGGTCTTCAGGACGCGCGGGTGCAGCTCGCCGGCGTGGCCGATGATCCGGTCCTCGCCGTCGACGGTGACGGTCAGCTCGGCGCAGCGGCCCGGGTGCCAGGGACCGTACTGGCCCTTGCGGACACCCAGTTCGGCGCCGGCCTCACGGGCGACGGTCCGGGCGGCCTCGACCGCGTCGGCCCAGTCGGCCGCACGGCCCTTGCCCCACCAGCCGGCCTGCTCGCGGGCGCCGGTCAGCACGACGGCGACGTGCCGCGGCTGGTCGGGCAGCGCGGCGTCCAGCGCGGCGATGTCGGCCTCGCTGGGGCGCCGGTCGACGGGCAGGTTCGCGGCGGCCCGCTGCTCCTCGCGCGGCTGGAAGACCAGGCCGGTCTCGAACAGCGCGAGGTCGTGCGAGCCCCGGCCGTCGTTGCGGCGCAGCGCGCCGAGCAGGCCCGGCAGCAGCGAGGTCCGCAGCGCGGGTTCCTCGTCGCTGAGCGGGTTGACCAGCTTGACGACGCGGCGGGCCGGGTCGTCGGTCTCCAGGCCGAGCTGGTCGAAGACCTGCTCGCTGACGAACGGGTAGTTCAGCGCCTCGACGTAACCGGCCCCGGCCAGGGCGCGGCCGATCCGGCGGTGCAGGCGCTGGCGGGCGGTCAGGCCGCGGCCGGCCGGCGGCTTGGGCAGCGTGGAGGGCAGGTTCTCGTAGCCCTCCAGCCGGATGACCTCTTCGGCCAGGTCGTTGGCGTCGGTGAGGTCGGGCCGCCAGGACGGCACGGTGACGATCAGCTCGTCCTTCCCGCCCGTCGCCCGACCACCACCCCCCAACGACGCGTTCCACGCGGCAGAACTTCCATACACGTCGCAGCCGACCTCCTGGAGGCGGCGTACGACGGTCTCCCGGCCGTACGTCACACCCGCGACCTTGTCCGGGTGGTCGGCCGGGGCGGTGATGGTGTGCGGCGCGCTCGGGGCGATGACCTCGGTGACACCGGCCTCGGCGGTGCCGCCCGCGAGCAGCACCAGCAGGTCGACGGTGCGCTGCGCGGCAGCGGCGGCGGCCTGCGGGTCGACGCCGCGCTCGAAGCGGCGGGACGCCTCGGAGGACAGCTTGTGGCGGCGGGCGGTGCGCGCGATGGACACCTGGTCGAAGTGGGCGGCCTCGATCACCACGTCACCGGTCGACTTCTCGAGGTCGTCGTGGTCGGCGATCTCCGTGTCGGCGCCGCCCATGACACCCGCGAGGCCGATCGGGCCGCGGTCGTCGGTGATGACGAGGTCCTCGGCGTGCAGCTTCCGCTCGACACCGTCGAGGGTGACGATCCTCTCGCCCTCCTCGGCCCGGCGTACGCCGATGGTGCCCTGGACCAGGGAGCGGTCGTAGGCGTGCAGCGGCTGGCCGAGCTCCATCATCACGTAGTTGGTGACGTCGACGGCGAGCGAGATCGGGCGCATGCCGACCTTCTGCAGGCGGCGCTTCAGCCAGATCGGGGAGCGAGCCTCGGGGCTGAGGCCGGTCACCGTGCGGGCGGTGAAGCGGTCGCAGCCGGCCGGGTCGGAGACCTTCACCGGGTAGCCGAAGGCGTTCGGGCCGGGCACGTCGAGCAGGGCCGGGTCGCGCAGCGGCAGGCCGTAGGCGATGGCGGTCTCGCGGGCGACGCCACGGATGGACAGGCAGTCGCCGCGGTTGGCGGTGACGGCGATGTCCAGGACCTCGTCGACCAGTTCGAGGAGCTCGATGGCGTCCTTGCCGACCTCGGTCTCCGGCGGCAGCACGATGATGCCGTGCGTGCCGTCGTCGCCCATGCCCAGTTCGTCGCTGGAGCAGATCATGCCGTGGGAGGTCTTGCCGTAGGTCTTGCGGGCGGAGATCGAGAAGCCGCCCGGCAGGGTGGCGCCGGGGAGGACGACGACGACCTTGTCGCCGACGGCGAAGTTGCGGGCGCCGCAGACGATCTCCTGGGGCTCGCCGGTGCCGTTGGCCTGCCCCACGTCGACCGTGCAGAAGCGGATCGGCTTCTTGAAGCCCTCCAGCTCCTCGATGGTCAGCACCTGGCCGACGACGAGGGGGCCCTTGAGGTCGGCGCCGAGGTGCTCGACGGTCTCGACCTCGAGACCGGCCGAAATGAGCTTGGCCTGTACGTCACGGCCGGTCTCCGTCGCCGGCAGGTCGACGTACTCCCGCAGCCAAGAAAGCGGGATCCGCATCAGATCTCCATCCCGAACGGCCGGGTGAACCGGACGTCACCCTCGACCATGTCTCGCATGTCCTCGACGTTGTGGCGGAACATCAGCATCCGCTCGATGCCGAACCCGAAGGCGAAGCCGCTGTACTTCTCCGGGTCGACGCCGCAGGCGGTGAGCACCCGCGGGTTGACCATGCCGCAGCCGCCCAGCTCGATCCAGCCCTCGGACGAGCAGGTGCGGCAGGGGCGGTCGGGGTTGCCGACGGACGCGCCCTTGCAGACGTAGCAGAGCATGTCCATCTCGGCGCTCGGCTCGGTGAAGGGGAAGAAGTTCGGCCGCAGCCGGGTCTTCATCTCCGCGCCGAACAGCGACTGGACCATGTGGTCCAGGGTGCCCTTGAGGTCCGCCATGGTCAGGCCCTCGTCCACGGCGAGCAGCTCGACCTGGTGGAAGACGGGGGTGTGCGTGGCGTCCAGCTCGTCGGTGCGGTACACGCGGCCGGGGCAGATCACGTAGACCGGCAGCTCGCGGTCGAGCAGGGAGCGGATCTGCACGGGCGAGGTGTGGGTGCGCAGCACGACACCGGACTCGGTGCCGCCCTGGGGGCCTTCGACGAAGAAGGTGTCGGCCTCGCCGCGGGCCGGGTGGTCCGGGCCGATGTTGAGGGCGTCGAAGTTGAACCACTCGGCCTCGACCTGGGGGCCCTCGGCGACCTCGTAGCCCATGGCCACGAAGATGTCCTCGATGCGCTCCGACAGCGTGGTGAGCGGGTGGCGGGCGCCGGCCGGGACGCGGTCGTAGGGCAGTGTGACGTCCACGGCCTCCTCGACCAGGACGCGCGCGTCGCGGTCGGCCTCGAGTTCGGCCTGGCGGGCGGCGAGCCCCTTGTTCACGGCACCGCGCGCCTGACCGACGCGCTTGCCGGCGTCGGCCTTGGCGTGCGGCGGCAGGGCGCCGATCTCGCGGTTGGCCAGCGACAGCGGGGAGGTGCCGCCGGTGTGGGCGACCTTGGCCTCCTGGAGCGCGTCGAGCGAGTCCGCGGCGGCGAAGGCGGCGAGCGCCTCGTCCCGCATGCGCTCGATCTCTTCCGGTTTCAACGCCTCGACCTCTACAGGGTCGTACGACTTATTCGGTGCCGACATCTCTTCCCGTGCTTCCGATTGGGCTGGCTGATGGTCCCCGTACGACTCGTGCTCGTGGACGGTGCGTCACGGTTTTCGGGACACAAAGGTGCCAAAGGCCGAGTCTAACGGTGCGGGGGTGAACGAATGCGCCCGTGGGGCCCGGCCCGGATCTCAGGTGAGATACGCGGGTGCCGCCACGGGCAACGTAAATCGGAACTGTGCGCCGCCGCCGGGGGCGCGTCCGACCGTGATGGTGCCGCCGTGGGCCTCGACGATGCCCTTGACGATGTACAGCCCGAGGCCCGTCCCGCCACGCTTGCTGCCCCGCCAGAAGCGGGTGAAGACGCGGTTCATGGACTCCTCCGGAATGCCGGGCCCCTCGTCGCTCACCGTGACCGACGTGCCGGTGTCCTCCCGTTCGCGGGGGGACGCCGAGGGCGTGATGTCGATCGTGACGGTTCCCTCGCCGTGCCGCACCGCATTTTCCAGCAGGTTGCTGAGCACCTGGTCGACCTTGTCGGGGTCGGCCCACAGGTCGGGCAGCGGGTGCTGCACGCGGAGCAGGAAGCGGTCGGCCTGCTGTCCGGCGGCGACGTAGGCCTGGATGTGCCGTCCGACGGCGGCCCCGATGTCGACGGGCTGGCGGCGCACCTCCAGGCGCCCGGAGTCGATGCGGGATATGTCGAGCAGTTCGGCGATGAGCCGGGTGACCCGGTCGGCGTCGGCGTCGACGGTCTCCAGCATCAGCCGTTTCTGGTCGTCGGTGAACCGCTCCCACTTGGCGAGCAGGGTGGCGGTGAAGCCCTTGACGGAAGTGAGCGGGGAGCGCAGTTCGTGGGCGACGGTGGCGATCAGCTCGGCGTGGCTGCGCTCGGTGCGGCGCCGGGCCTCGGTGTCGCGCAGGGTGACGACGACGCGGCGGACGGGGCCGGTGGGTGCGGTGCGGACGTAGCGGGCGGAGACGAGGACTTCCCGGCCGCCGGGGAGCAGCAGGTTGCGTTCGGGCTGGCGGACGCGGATGGCGAGGCCGCCGTAGGGGTCGGTGAGCTGCCACCAGCGGCGGCTCTCCAGGTCCTCTAACGGCAGGGCGGTCTCCAGCGGCTGCCCGAGGGCCTGCTCGGCGGGGACGGACGTGATGCGGACGGCCGCCGCGTTGAAGCAGATCACCCGTCCGTGCTCGTCGGCGACGACGAGTCCGTCGGGCAGTTGGTCGGGGTCGATGCCGAGTTCGGCGAGATCACCGGGCCGGGGCGCGGGCGGGCGTGCCGCCCGCCGTGCGCCCGGTGCGCTGCTCGTGCCGACGCTCATCCCCGTACCCCACCTCTCGGAACGTCCTCGGGGCGCCCCGTGCTCGAGCCCTTGCCGAGAGCTTGGGGGAGGGTCCCCGGGCTGGTCACCCTACTAGTTCCCGGTGACGGAGCGGCACCCTCCGGCGGCGCGCTGTGCACGTGCCGACGCGTAGAGACATACGGCGGCGGCGGTGGCGAGGTTCAGGCTCTCCGCCTTTCCGTGGATGGGGACGCGGACGACGGCGTCGGTGAGGGCGCGGGTCTCCTCGGGCAGGCCCCAGGCCTCGTTGCCGAAGACCCAGGCGGTGGGGCCGCCCATGGTGCCCTTGTCGAGCTCGTCGTCGAGGTCCCGGTCCCCCGCGCCGTCGGCGGCGAGCAGCCGCACGCCCGCGCCCCGCAGTCCGCTCACGGCCTGTTCGACGGGGACGCCGACGGCGACGGGCAGGTGGAACAGGGAGCCGACGGAGGCGCGTACGGCCTTGGGGTTGTACAGGTCGACGGAGGCGTCGGTGAGGACGACGGCCTCGGCTCCGGCGGCGTCGGCACAGCGCAGCACGGTGCCGGCGTTCCCGGGGTCGCGTACGTGGGCGAGGACGGCGACGAGCCTGGGCCGGGCGGCGAGGATCTCCTCGAACGGCGTGTCCAGGAACCGGCACACCCCGACGAGCCCCTGCGGGGTGACGGTGGTGGAGACGTCGGCGATGACGTCCTCGGAGGCGAGGTGGATCCGTGCGCCCGCGTCGCGGGCCGCCCCGACGATGTCGGCGTACCGCTCGGCGGCCTCGACGGTGGCGAACAACTCGACGAGCGTGCCGGTGCCGCCGCCCCGGTGCACCGCTGCCTCCCGCACGGCCTGCGGCCCCTCGGCGAGGAACAGCCGCTCCTTCCCCCGGAAGTTCCGCTTACCGAGCCGCCGGGCGGCGGCGACGCGGTGGGAACGGGGGGAGATCAGCTCGGGGCTGACGGGAGCCATCTTCTTCACCTTCAGGGACTCGCAACGTGCGGCGTTTCTTGGGACTGCGGCAACAGTGTCGTCCCCCGGCGTCGGCGTGGTGCGGCCGGCGTGGAAGCGAGCGTCGCCGCAACTCCTGGGGGCGCGGGGCTGTGTCGACATGCGGCTCCGCCGCATGGGCGCGACCAGCCACGACGGACCCGCAGCCGGTCGACGACCGATGCCCCGGCAACAACAGGACCCGCAAGCAATGAAGCCTGCGGGTCCTACACTCACGTCCGGCTCAAGGCCAGCGCGGCGTCACGCGGCCTTGGGCGCGTTCACGTCCGCCGGCAGCGCCTTCTGCGCGACCTCGACCAGCGCCGCGAAGGCGGTCGCGTCGTTGACGGCCAGCTCCGCGAGGATCTTGCGGTCGACCTCGACGTTCGCGGCCTTCAGGCCCTGGATGAAGCGGTTGTACGTGATGCCGTTGGCGCGGGCAGCGGCGTTGATGCGCTGGATCCACAGCTGGCGGAAGTCACCCTTGCGCTTCTTGCGGTCGTTGTAGTTGTAGACCAGCGAGTGGGTGACCTGCTCCTTGGCCTTGCGGTACAGGCGCGAGCGCTGACCGCGGTAGCCGGAGGCCTGCTCGAGGATCGCCCGGCGCTTCTTGTGGGCGTTGACTGCCCGCTTGACGCGTGCCACTTGTTAACTCCTTGTAGCGGGGCCGTGGTTGTCCTCACACGGCCCGGTATCGATTGGGTCCCGGTCCTGCCGTACGGCGCTCAGTGGCGCCCGTACGTCACTTGCCGAGAAGCTTCTTGATCTTCGCGGCGTCGCCCGGGGCCATCTCGGCGTTGCCGGTGAGGCGACGCGTCACGCGGGACGACTTGTGCTCGAGCAGGTGGCGCTTGCCGGCGCGCTCACGGAGCACCTTGCCGGAGCCGGTGACCTTGAAGCGCTTGCTGGCACCGCTGTGCGACTTGTTCTTCGGCATAGCGCCGTTCTCTCCTCGTCGGTGGCGCTCCGGTGCCCGGTCATGAGAACCGGGCACGGTGGAGCGTCGTACTTGTTTCGGTTGCTTCCTGGGGCTCACGCCCCCGGGAGTCACGCCTCGGCAGGCTCCTCGGCCGGCTGGGCCTCGGCGTCCGCGGCGTTCTGCGACTTGCCGGGGTTGGCCTTCGCCTCCGCCTTGCGGGCTTCCTGCGCCTGGCGAGCCTCGGCCATCGCCTCGGTCTTCTTCTTGTGCGGACCGAGAACCATGATCATGTTGCGGCCGTCCTGCTTCGGGTTCGACTCCACGAACCCGAGGTCGGCCACGTCCTCCGCGAGACGCTGCAGCAGTCGGTAGCCGAGCTCCGGCCGGGACTGCTCGCGACCACGGAACATGATCGTGATCTTGACCTTGTCGCCCTGCTTGAGGAACCGGACGACGTGACCCTTCTTGGTGTCATAGTCGTGCGGGTCGATCTTCGGCCGGAGCTTCATCTCCTTGATGACCGTGTGCGCCTGGTTCTTGCGCGCCTCACGGGCCTTCATGGCCGACTCGTACTTGAACTTCCCGTAGTCCATGAGCTTGCACACGGGCGGACGGGCGTTCGCCGCGACCTCGACGAGGTCGAGGTCGTACTCCTGCGCAAGCTCCAGGGCCTTGGCAAGCGGGACAATCCCGACCTGCTCGCCGCTGGGACCGACAAGTCGCACCTCGGGAACGCGAATCCGGTCGTTGATGCGGGGCTCGGCGCTGATGGATCCTCCTCGGTAGCACCACGCGACGGTCTGGCGGACAGCCGCGTAACGTCTGTATGCGTAAGACCTAACCGCGCCGAAGCAGAAAAAATGCCCCGGACGATCACAGGCGGGGCTCCTCGAACTACCGGAGCACCGCCACGGGGACCGCGGGGCGCACTTTCGGGCGGATCGCCGCCTCGGGACGGGACCGCCTGACCGGTGACCCGCCGCCCTGAGGGCGGCCAGGTGGGAGTTCGAAGCCTCCACTTGTGGGCCGGGCTCGCAGGCCGTGAGGCATACGGGTCCGACCGGTCGTTACACAAGGTTAGCAGCTCCGGAAGGCGTGCGCTAACCACGTGTCCCATGCCTCCTGCTGTCAAGGGGACACGCGTCTGCGCCTATCGTGTGGGGCATGAGTGACACCTCCCCCTCGGACACCCCCGAGACCCCCGGCAACCCCGACTTCGACGCCATGGCCCGCGACATCGCGGAGGTCCCGGCGGTCGAGGTGATCGTGACGGTCGCCGTCAACCTGATGAGCGCCGCCGCCGTGAAGCTCGGTCTGACCGAGGAGGGCGACAAGTTCAAGGACCTGGACGAGGCCCGCAAACTGGTGCACGCGCTGGCCGGTCTGCTGGACGCCTCCGCGACGGAGATCAGCTCGTTCCACGCGGCGCCGCTGCGCGACGGTCTGAAGTCGCTCCAGCTGGCGTTCCGCGAGGCCTCCCTGGTCCCGGACGAGACCGGCCAGGGCCCGGGTGAGAAGTACACCGGGCCGCTCTACGGCTAGGTCGTCAGGGACGTACGTACAGGGGCTCGCCCGGGGGCGTGGTTCCGGCCGGCAGGACTGCCAGGTCGAGGCCGCGCACCAGGCGGGCCCTCAGTGTCTCGTCGGCGGCCAGCCGCTGGGCCACGGCGCGGGCCGCCTCGGCGGCGGGCGCGGCGGGATCGAGGACGAGGGCGAGGGTGCCGTCGGCCTGTCCCGGCCCGAGGTGGGCGCGCAGCACGGCGGGCTCCGCGGCGACGGCGGCCCGTACGGCCTCGAGGACGGCCGGGTCGGCGAGCGGGGCGGTGCTGGTGCGGCCCTCGGCGAGGGCGAGCAGCGTGGGGCCGGTCAGCTCGAAGGGCACGGGCCCGGCCAGGTCCAGGACGACCGTGTCCGCCTTCTCGTGCGCGGCGGCCTGCAGGGCCTGGTGCAGCGGTACGGCGACGGGGCGGGCCGCCGGGTCCCAGCGGGCGAGCGACTCGGTGGACGTGAAGGCGGGCAGGGCGGTGCGCCCGCCGGCCTTCAGGGTCGGTACGGCCATGTCGCTGGTCTTCTCGCGGCGCAGCCCGTTCTCGTCCTCCTCGACCTCACCGAGGACGGCCACGACGGGGACGAGCAGCCGGGCACCCTTGAGGGCCTCCAGGACGGGGCCGACGGCGTTGCCGTCCTCGGCCCAGGCGGCGAGCGCGGCGCTCAGCCGGGGGTCGGCGGTGCCGTCGTCGTCGCGGAACGGGGAGTCGGGAATGTTCTTGTTCGCCACGGTCACCGACCCTATCGGGGGGTGGACGGTGTTCCTCACCGGCCTCTCACCGAGATCTGAGCCGGCTCTCAGCTCCGTCCAACGGTCCGCACAGCCACCGCCCCGACCATCGCGGCCATGGACTCCTCCAGCAGACCGCGGCGGCGCCGTCGTGCCCGCCGGTCCCGGCGCCGTGCCCTGCTCTCCCTCGCCCTCTCCCTGGCCGCCGTCGGGGGCGGTACGGCGGCGGGGGCGATGTACATGACCTCCTGGGCGCACCCGCGGACGGCGGAAACCGTATCCTCGTCGGCCTCGCGGGCGACCGAAGGGGAGGAAGCGGCGGTGGAGAGCGTGACGGAGGCGGCGGCGGTGGACCGGGACGCGCTGCTGGCGGCGGCCATGGGGTCGGTGGACGTGGCGGAGGGCGCCGAGGTGTCGGTGGCGGTGCTCGACCCGGACTCCGGGGAGAGCGCCTCGTACGGAGGGGGCGCCTTCGACACGGCGAGCATCGTCAAGGTCGACATCCTGGCGGCGCTGCTGCTCCAGGCGCAGGACGCGGGGCGGACGCTGACCGCCGAGGAGAAGACGTACGCCGCCGCCATGATCGAGAACAGTGACAACGACTCCACGTCGGCGCTGTGGCGGGCGATCGGGACGGCGGACGGGCTCGACGCCGCGAACGAGCGGTTCGGGCTGACGGGGACGGCGGGCGGGGACGGCCCGCTGTGGGGGCTGACGCAGACCACGGCCGCCGACCAGCTCGCGCTGCTGCGGCAGGTGTTCGACGCGGAGGGCTCGGAGCTGGGCGAGGCCTCGCGGGCGTATGTGCGGGAGCTGATGGAGCGGATCGCCGTGGGGCAGCGGTGGGGGGTGTCGGCGGCGGCCGACGGTGCGGAATGGGCGTTGAAGAACGGCTGGCTGCGGCGGAGCACCACCGGGCTGTGGGTGATCAACAGCATCGGGCGGGTGACGGCGGGCGGTCACGGCTGTCTGGTGGCGGTGCTGTCGCGGGGCAGCGCCACCCAGGAGGAGGGGATCGCGCTGACCGAGGCGGCGGCGCGGGCCGCGGTGTCCGTGTTCGCCGGGGACACCTCGGGTGCGGCGGCGGAGGATCAGCCTTCGTCGTAGCGGATGCGGCGGCCGCGCCACAGGACCACCGCGGCGACCAGCAGCACACCGCCCGCGCCGCCCGCCAGGGGGGCCGCCCGGTCGGCGGTGCCGTCGTCGGAGCCGGCGGTGTCCGGGCCGGGGCCGAAGTACTTGTCGCCGTACGCCGCCGACTTCAGGCCCTCCGGCTCCGTCCGGGACGCGGCCTCGATCGCGGCGGCCGGGTCGATGAAGCCGAAGCCGCGGGAGTCGTCGCGGCCGTCGGCGGGGGCGTTGCGGGCGGTGTCCTCCAGGAGGCGCTTGATCTGGGCCGGGGCCAGGTCCGGGTGGGCCGCCCTGACCAGGGCGACGGCGCCGGAGACGAACGCGGCGGCGGCGCTGGTGCCCCAGCCCTCGTAGTACTTGTGGTCGGGGTCGGCGATGATCACGTCGACGCCGGGGGCGCTGACCGTGGCGTACCAGCGGCGGGTGGAGAACGGGGCGCGGGTGCCGTAGCGGTCGACGGCGGTGGCGGCGATGACGCCCGGGTAGGCGGCCGGGTAGGAGACGTGGTCGCCCTTCTCGCCGCCGTTCCCGGCGGAGGCGACGACGGTCACGCCCTTGCGCAGGGCGTACTGGATGGCCTGGTCCTCGCCGGGTTCGGGGTGCGCGGAGGCGGAGTCGTCGCCGAGGGAGAGGTTGATGACGTCGGCGCCGTTGTCGGCGGCCCAGCGGATGCCCTCGGCGAGGGCGTTGCCGCGGGTCTTGCGGGCCTTGGCGCGGGAGTCGTCGCCGTCCTCCAGGATCACGCGGACGGGGAGGATCTTCGCCTCGGGGGCGATGCCCATGACGCCGTCGGCGTTGCCGGGGCCGTGTCCGTGGCCGGCGATGATGCCGGCCATGGCGGTGCCGTGGCGGGCCCAGGCGCGGTCGCCCTCTCCCGCGCCGAAGCCGACGAGGTCCTTGCCGGTGAGGACGTTGCCGTCGAGGTCGGGGTGGTCGGCCTCGACGCCGGTGTCCAGGACGGCGACGGTGACGCCCGCGCCCTTCGTGGTCCGCCACACCTCCTCGGTGTGCATGGCCTCCAGGGACCACTGCCGGGCGCGGATGCCGTCGGCGTGCGCGGTGGTGGCGGGGACGAGCACGAGGGCGGTGGCGAGGAGGCCGCCGAGTGCCGCCGCGGCGGGGCGCCGGCCGGTGACGGGGCTCATGACGGCTGCTCCGTGACGGTGCCGGCCTTCTTGCGCAGGCCGCGTTCGACGCGGTCGGCGAGGCCCTGGGCCTCGTGGCCGAGGCCTGCCTGGGCGGGGGCGGTGGTGGCTCCGGACTGCATGGCGTCCTCGGCGGGTTGGGGGGTGTCGACGGTGCGGCCGTCGGCCCAGCCGGAGACGGCGTAGACGACGACGGGGGCGTCCGTGAGGACGGAGACCGTCCAGGTGGCGCGCTGTCCGGCGCCGAAGCCTGCGGCGGCGGTGCCCTTCGCGGCGTACGGCAGGGGCATGAGGTCGGTACGGCGGTCCAGGCGTTCTCTGTCGAAGCGGCGGGCGAGGGAGGTCATGGCGGCGGCGTCGGCCTCGGTGAACAGCAGGCCGACGGTGGTGACATGGCTCTGGGTGGCGTCGGTGTAGGTGGCGCGCAGCAGGCGCTCGCAGCCGACGGGGGCGAGGACCTTGCGGAGCAGGGCGTCGAAGGCGTCCTTGCAGCCGCTGTCGGGGGCCACGGCGATACGGGTCCAGGTCCGGTCGGCGCCGCCGGGGCCCGCGCCCTCGCCCTGGAGGGTGGGCGGGAACAACTGGTCGACCGGGACGCTGTGCCACATGTCCTGGGCGGCGGCGAAGCCGTTCCGGGCGCCCGGCCCGTCGGAGTCCCCGGCGAGCCAGCTTCCGGTGACGGCACCGCCGATGAGTCCCGTCCCGAGGACGAGACAGGCGGCGGCCGCGACGGCCTGCGACCGCCCCCGCCGCCCGAGCGGCCGGGGCCGCGCGCCCTCGTCGTACCCCTCGGGCTCCCCGAACGACACGACGGGCCGCCCCGCTCCGGGCGTACCGCCCGGTGCCATGGGGGCACTCCAGGAGAGCGCGGGATCGGGCCCGCCCGCCGGTCCCGCACCGGTCGCCCCGTACGCCGGGTCCGCCCCGGAACGGCCCGCACCGCCGGCGCCGGACGCGGGGTTCACTCCGGGGCGACGCTCTTGACCGGCGCCCGGCCGCGCATCCGGGGCCGGACCGCCGGTACCCGGGCGCGTGTCGGACGCCGGGGCCGTGCCCGGTCGTGCGGGCTGCACGGCGCGCAGGCGGGTGGTGGTCTCCGACGGGGTTTCGGGAGGGGTCGCCGTGCCGCGTGCGGTGGGCTGCGGCGGTACGGAGGGTGAGCCGCCCGGGGACCGCGCCCCCCGGCCTGCGGTCGGCGGCGTGTCGGGGAAACGGGCGGAGGCACGCGGAGGCGGGGGCGCGACGGGGCCCGTACCGGCGGACGCACCGTCACCGAAGCCCGGAGAACGCGGCGGACCGACGCCCCCGGCCGACGGACGCGCGGTTTCACGGGGCCCGAACGCACCGGATCCGCCGGAGGTACGCCCACGAGGCCCAGCCATGCCATCGGCCTCCGCACGAGCGGAGCCCTCCGCCGACGGACGCGCGGGCTCGCGGGGGTCGAAGGGGCCGGAGCCACCCGAGGTACGCCCACGAGGCCCAGCCATGCCATCGGCCTCCGCACGAACGGGACCCCCCGCCGACGGACACGCCGGTTCACGGGCCTCGAACGCACCGGAACCACCCGAGGTACGCCCACGAGGCCCAGCCATGCCATCGGCCTCCGCACGAACGGGACCCCCCGCCGACGGGCGCGCGGGCTCGCGGGGGTCGAAGGGGCCGGAGCCGCCCGAGGTGCCGCCTCGGGGGGTGGCGGGGTTCTCCGGTTGCTCCGTCGTCCTCGGGGGGTGTGCGGGACGTGGGGGGACGGTGGGGCGTGGTGGGTGGGAGGCGCGGCGCGCTTCCGTGCTCATGCACCCCCCCGTTTCGTCGTGCCCGCCCGGCACGGACTCGTCCCGGGTAGAGATACCCGCACGGACGACGCGTCATCCCGGTCCGGACCTCTGGCCGGCGCCGCTCCGCCGTCGTGCGTGCGCGTCACTCTACGGCGTGGTCCGCGTCGAGCGGGAACCAGTCCGCAGGGCCGCGGCATCTGCCCGGAACATCCCCTACCGTGCGGTAATCCCGTCTGGCAGGCTGCGCTCATGACTGCGCGCGCCGCCGACCGGGCCCGTTACGACCGGGCCACCGCCCTTCTCGACGCCCCCTTCGCGATCGTGGACCTGGATGCCTTCGACGCCAACGCGGACGATCTGGTCCGCAGGGCGGGCGGGAAGCCGGTCCGGGTCGCGAGCAAGTCCGTACGCTGCCGTGCGCTGCTCGAACGGGTCCTGGCCCGGGACGGTTTCGCGGGCGTCATGTCGTTCACGCTCGCCGAGTCCCTGTGGCTGGCCCGTTCCGGTTTCGACGACGTCCTGCTGGCCTACCCCTCCGCCGACCGCGCCCGCTACGCCGAGCTCGCCGCCGATCCCAAGCTCGCCGCCGCCGTCACGGTCATGGTCGACGATCCGGCGCAGCTCGACCTGATCGACGCCTCGCGCGGGGGCGGCGGCGAAGTGGTGCGCGTGTGCCTGGAGTTGGACACGTCCCTGAAGCTGTTCGGCGGGCGGGTACGGATCGGCGCCCGGCGTTCCCCCCTGCACTCCCCCGCCCAGGTCGCCGAGTTCGCGCGCGCGGTGGCCCGGCGCCCCGGCTTCGAGGTCGTCGGGATCATGGCGTACGAGGGTCATGTGGCCGGTGTCGGCGACGCGGTGGCCGGGCGGCCGCTGCGGTCGCGGGCGGTACGGCTGATGCAGGCCGCCGCGCGCCGTGAACTCGCCGAGCGGCGGGCCGCGGTGGTGCGGGCGGTGCGGGAGGTCGTACCGGATCTGGAGTTCGTCAACGGCGGCGGCACGGGCAGTGTGCAGCACACCGCCGTGGAGGACGCGGTCACCGAGATCGCGGCCGGTTCGGGGCTGTACGTGCCTCGGCTGTTCGACAACTACACGTCGTTCAGCGGACGTCCGTCGGCCCTGTTCGCCCTGCCCGTCGTACGGCGGCCCGGTGTCGGCGTGGTGACGGTGCTGGGCGGGGGTTATCCGGCGTCGGGCGCGGCCGGCGCGGACCGGCTGCCGGTGCCGTGTCTGCCGGAGGGGCTGCGGTACGACCCGCAGGAGGGGCCGGGCGAGGTGCAGACGCCGCTGCTGGGCTCGCCCGCCGACGATCTGCTGATCGGCGACAAGGTGTGGTTCCGGCACGCCAAGGCGGGCGAGCTGTGCGAACGGTTCGACGCGCTGCACCTGGTGGAGGGCGACGCGGTGACGGCGACCGTGCCGACGTACCGCGGTGAGGGCCACACGTTCCTGTAGCGGCTCAGTCGGCCGGGCCGATGCTGCTGCCGACGCCGCCGCCGGAGGCCGTGTCGGTGACCGAGCGGATGCCCTCGGTGATGCGGTCCATGTCGGCCGGGGGCGGGCCGTCCTCCCCCGCCTCGAAGACGTACCGGACGAGGACCGGCGAGCCGGTGCCGACGCTGGAGGGGAACACCAGTGACTGCACATAGCCGCCGGGCCCCTCGGCGGTGGTGACGCGCCACCGCACGAGGTAGCCGGCCCGGCCCGCCACCGCGACCGGGCCGGACTTCACGACCTCGTGGGCCTCCAGGCCGCCGTAGGGGCGTTGGCCGAGGGTGTCCTTGTCGAAGGCCGCGTCGGCCGCGTCGGGGATGTCCTCCTCGGCGAGCGCCCGGGGCGAGGTCTCGTCGTTCTCGGTGACGGTGCGGGAGATGACGAGGCCGTGCCGGCAGAGGCTGCCGTCGCCGGGGCAGTCGTGGGTGCCGTCGGTGGTCATGACGACGTCGTCCTGGGTCACGTTCTCGGGCCGGACCCAGCCGTCGAGGAGCGGGAAGGTGATCCCGTTGAGCTGGTCCTCGACGACGTCCGGGTCCCCGGCGGACGACTCGGACTCGGACGGCGACGGGGGCCCGGGGACGGACGTGGTGGACGTCGGACCGGTGCGCGTCTCCGGGTCGCCGTCGTCCCCGCCGAGGAGCACCGCGCCGGTGACGACCGCCGCGGCCAGCACGGCCCCGGCGGTGGTGAGCGCGACCGCCTTCGTGCGGCCGGTGCCGCCGGCGGACGGGGCCGGCGGCACGGCGGGAGCGCCGGGCGTGCGCCGGTGCTCGGTCCAGGCCGTGCCGTCCCACCAGCGTTCCAGGTGCGGCGCGTGCGGGTCGCGGTACCAGCCGGGCGGGGGCGTCATGCTCATCCGGGCACTGTAACGAGGAGCGCTACAGCGGTGTGACGTATGCGCCCGAGATCCCGCCGTCCACCAGGAAGTCGGTGGCGTTGACGAAGGAGGAGTCGTCGCTGGCCAGGAAGGCGACGGCGGCGGCGATCTCGTCGGCCTCGGCGAACCGGCCGAGCGGGATGTGCACCAGGCGGCGGGCGGCGCGCTCGGGGTCCTTGGCGAACAGTTCCCGGAGGAGCGGGGTGTTGACCGGGCCGGGGCACAGGGCGTTGACGCGGATGCCCTCGCGGGCGAACTGCACGCCGAGTTCCCGGGACATGGCGAGGACGCCGCCCTTGGAGGCGGTGTACGAGATCTGCGAGGTCGCGGCGCCCATCCGGGCCACGAAGGAGGCGGTGTTGATGATGGAGCCCTTGCCCTGGCGCCGCATGTAGGGGATGGCCGCCTTGCAGCACAGGTAGACGGAGGTGAGGTTGACCTCCTGGACGCGCTTCCAGGCTTCCAGCCCCGTCTCCAGGATGGAGTCGTCGTCGGGCGGGGAGATACCGGCGTTGTTGAACGCGATGTCGACGCTGCCGTAGGTGTCGTACGCGGTCCTGAACAGCGCCTCGACCTGCTCGGGGTCGGTGACGTCGACGTCGACGAAGATGCCTCCGGTCTCCTCGGCGGCGGCCTTGCCGCGTGTCTCGTCCACGTCCCCGCAGACGACGTGCGCGCCCTCGGAGGCGAGCCGGCGGGCGGTGGCGAGGCCGATGCCGCTGCCGGCTCCGGTGACGACGGCGGTGCGGCCGACCAGTCGGCGGCAGATGTTCTCTTCGCTCATGTGCCCTCAGGCCTCCGTGCTGATGAAGACGTTCTTGGTTTCGGTGAAGGCGGCCAGCGCGTCCGGGCCGAGCTCGCGGCCGACGCCGGACTGCTTGAACCCGCCGAAGGGGGTCCAGTAGCGGACGCTGGAGTGGGAGTTGACGGACAGGTTGCCCGCGCGCACCGCCTGGGAGACGCGCAGGGCGCGGCCGACGTCCCGCGTCCAGAGGGAGCCCGAGAGGCCGTAGTCGGTGGCGTTGGCCAGGCGTACGGCGTCGGCCTCGTCGTCGAAGGGGAGGACGACGGCGACGGGGCCGAACACCTCCTCGACGGCCACGCGGGACCGCGGGTCGACGCCGGTGAGGACGGTGGGCGGGAACCAGTAGCCGGGGCCCTCGGGGGCCTTGCCGCGGATGCCGTCGAGGTCGTCGGTGACGTAGGAGCGGACGCGGGCGAGCTGGGTGGCGGAGATCAACGGGCCCATGTCCACGTTCTCGTCCGCCGGGTCGCCCACCCGGACCGCCTCGATCGCCGGGCCGAGCAGCTCCAGGAACCGGTCGTACGCGGAGCGCTCGACCAGGATGCGGGTGCGGGCGCAGCAGTCCTGTCCCGCGTTGTCGAGGAAGGACATGGGGGCGGCGGTCGCGGCGGCCTCCAGGTCGGCGTCGGCGAAGACGATGTTGGGGCTCTTGCCGCCGAGTTCGAGGGTGACGCGCTTGAGGCGGTCCGCGCCCTTGGCCCACACCCGCTTGCCCACGGCGGTCGACCCGGTGAACACGATCTTGGCGACGCCGGGGTGTTCGACGAGGGCGTTCCCGGCGACGGGGCCGTGTCCGGGGAGCACCTGGAACAGGCCCTCGGGCAGGCCCGCCTCCAGGGCCAGCCCGGCGAGGCGCAGGGCGGTGAGGGGGGTGGTCTCGGCGGGTTTGAGGAGCACCGCGTTGCCGGCGGCGAGGGCGGGTGCGGTGCCCCAGGCCGCGATGGGCATGGGGAAGTTCCAGGGGGCGATGACGCCGACGACACCGAGCGGTTCGAGGAAGGTGACGTTCACGCCGCCGGGGACCGGGATCTGGCGGCCGGTGAGGCGTTCCACTCCCCCGGCGGCGTAGTCGAGCAGGTCGCGGACGTTGCCGGCCTCCCAGCGGGCGTTGCCGAGGGTGTGGCCGGCCTCGCGGACCTCCAGGCGGGCCAGTTCCCCGATGTGCTCGTCGACCGTGGCGGCGAACCGGCGCAGCAGCCGGGCCCGGTCACCGGGCGCGAGGGCGGCCCATGCGGTCTGCGCGCGTGCGGCGCGTACGACGGCGGCGTCGACGTCGGCGGGAGTCGCGGCCGGGACGGTGGCGATCACCTCCTCGGTCGCGGGGTTGCGGACCTGGAGTTCGGGGGGCTGGTCGGACAAGGCGGGCCTCACATGCGTTCGAAGGAGCGGCGCAGCTCCCAGTCGGTGACCGCGGCGTCGAAGGCGTCGGTCTCGACGCGCGCCATGTTGCGGTAGTGCGCGACGACCTCGTCGCCGAAGGCCGCCTTGGCGATCGCGCTGTTCTCCCACAGCTCGGCGGCCTCGCGCAGGGTGGTGGGGACGTGCTCGAAGTCGGCGGTGTAGGCGTTGCCGGAGCAGGGCTCGGGCAGCTGAAGCTTCTGCTCGATGCCGTACAGCCCGGCCGCGACCATGCCGGCCACGGCGAGGTGCGGGTTGACGTCGCCGCCGGGCAGCCGGTTCTCGAAGCGCAGGGAGCGGCCGTGGCCGACCACGCGCAGGGCGCAGGTGCGGTTGTCGCGGCCCCAGGCGACGGCGGTCGGGGCGAAGGAGCCCGGCTGGAACCGCTTGTAGGAGTTGATGTGCGGGGCGTAGAGCAGGGAGAACTCGCGGAGCGCGGCGAGCTGCCCGGCGAGGAAGTGGCGCATGACCTCGGACATGGCGTCCGGTTCCTCGGCGGAGTCCGGCATGGCGCTGTCGCCGGCCGCGTCCGCGAGGGAGAGGTGGATGTGGCAGGAGTTGCCCTCGCGCTCGTTGTACTTGGCCATGAAGGTGATCGAGACGCCCTCCTGGGCGGCGATCTCCTTGGCGCCGGTCTTGTAGACCGCGTGCTGGTCGCAGGTGACCAGGGCCTCGTCGTAGCGGAAGGCGATCTCGTGCTGGCCGGGGTTGCACTCGCCCTTGGCGGACTCGACGGTGAGTCCGGCGCCGGCCATCTCGTTGCGGATGCGGCGCAGCAGGGGCTCGATGCGGCCGGTGCCGAGCACCGAGTAGTCGACGTTGTACCGGTTGGCGGGGGTGAGCCCGCGGTAGCCGGCGTCCCAGGCCTGTTCGTAGGTGTCCTTGAAGACGATGAACTCCAGCTCGGTGCCGACCTGGGCGGTGTGGCCGAGGGCGGCGAGGCGGTCCAGCTGGCGGCGCAGTATCTGCCGGGGGGCGGCGACGACCGGGGAGCCGTCGGCCCAGGCGAGGTCGGCGACGACCAGGGCGGTGCCCTCGTTCCAGGGCACCCGGCGCAGGGTGTCGAGGTCGGGGTACATGGCGAAGTCGCCGTAGCCGGTCTCCCAGGAGGACATGGCGTAGCCGTCGACGGTGTTCATGTCGGCGTCGACGGCGAGCAGGTAGTTGCAGCCCTCGGTGCCGTGTCCGAGCACCTCGTCGAGGAAGAAGCGCGCGGCGAACCGCTTGCCCTGGAGCCGCCCCTGCATGTCGGGGAAGGCCAGGACGACGGTGTCGATCTCACCGCCGGCGACGAGGGTGTGCAGTTCCTCGACGGTGAGCGGGGGTGTGCGGTCTGCCACGGGAGAGCCTCCTCGGCTTCTTCGGGCTTCTTCCGACCTTCTTCGGTCGAGCCGGGAGCCTTAAGGTATTGGCGGGAACCATTGCTTGGGAAGGGGGCACGGCCGGATGCCGGAAGATGCGGTCGGCGCGGTCGGGGACCGCCTGGCGCCGGTGCTGCGGCAGGTCCGCGCGGGCAACGGCTTCGAGGAGGCGCTGGAGCAGATCCTCCAGGTGGTGCGGCTGGGTCTGGTGGCGGGCGGGGAGCGGCTGCCGGCCGAGCGGGAGCTGGCGGAGCGGCTGGGGATCAGCCGGGTGACGCTGCGCGAGGTGCTGAAGGTGCTCCAGGACCAAGGGCTCGTGGAGTCACGGCGCGGCCGGTACGGCGGGACGTTCGTGCTGCCCCGCCCGACGGACACCGGCGAGGAGGAGCTGCGGCGGCGGATCGCCGAGGTCGACATCGAGGACGTGCTGCGCTTCCGGGAGGTGCTGGAGGTGGGCGCGGCGGGGCTGTGCGCGGCGCACGGCCTGACGGAGGAGCAGGCGGCACGGCTGCGCGAGGCGCTGTCCGGCACGCAGGAGGCGCCACTGGGTGACTACCGGCGCCTCGACACGCTGTTCCACCTCACCCTGGCGGAGCTGTGCGGCTCACCGACGCTGACCGCGCAGTACGCGGCGGTACGGGCGACGGTGAACGACCTGCTGGACTGCATCCCGCTGCTGGTGCGCAACCTGGAGCACTCGCAGCGGCAGCACGCGGCACTGGTCGAGGCGGTGCTGGAGGGGGACGCGGACGGGGCGAGGGAGATGACGCGCGAGCACTGCGCGGGGACGGCGGCGCTGCTGCGGGGGTTCCTGGCGTGAGGCGATCCGGATGGTTTACCGCGGCTTAACGCACGGGTCTTGCGCTCACGCCGTTCACGCCAGGAAGGTATGGGCCGACAAAGGTCCGGATCCGCTCCATTACCCGTTGCTCGCCACCGCCCCCCTGCGGAGTCGCCCCGTGAGCCTTCCATCCGCGTCCCGTGAACCCGCCGGTGAGCCGGACGACTACCTCGAACGCAGGAAACTGCGCCGCGGCAGCGCCGGCTGGCTGCTGCTGACCGGCCTCGGCGTCGCCTACGTCGTGTCCGGCGACTACTCGGGCTGGAACTTCGGCCTGGCCGAGGGCGGCTTCGGCGGCCTGGCCATCGCCATGGTGCTGATGGGCGCCATGTACACCTGCATGGTCTTCGCCCTGGCCGAGCTGTCGTCGATCCTGCCCACGGCCGGCGGCGGCTACGGCTTCGCCCGCCGGGCGCTCGGACCGTGGGGCGGCTTCCTCACCGGCACCGCGATCCTCATCGAGTACGTCCTCGCGCCCGCCGCGATCTCCATCTTCATCGGCGACTACGTCGAGTCGCTGGGCCTGTTCGGCCTGGAGTCCGGCTGGCCGGTGTACCTGGCCTGCTTCATCGTCTTCATCGGCATCCACCTGTGGGGTGTGGGCGAGGCGCTGCGCTTCAGCTTCGTCGTCACGGGCATCGCGGTGGCGGCGCTGGTGGTGTTCGCGCTGGGGGCGCTGCCCGGGTTCGACGCCTCCTCGCTGGACGACATCCCGGTGGACTCCTCGGCGTTCGGCGCGAACTCCTGGCTGCCGATGGGGCTGCTGGGCATCTGGGCGGCGTTCCCGTTCGGCATGTGGTTCTTCCTGGGTGTGGAGGGCGTACCGCTGGCCGCCGAGGAGACCAGGGAACCGGCCCGTACGCTGCCGAGGGCGATCCGCTGGTCCATGGGCATCCTGGTGGTGCTGGCCGTGGTGACCTTCTTCGCGGCGGCCGGGGCGCGCGGCTCGGCGGCGGTCCAGGACGCGGGCAACCCGCTGGTGGAGGCGCTCCAGCCGGACGGCGAGGCGACGACGCTGAGCCGGATCGTGAACTACGCGGGCCTCGCGGGACTGGTCGCGTCGTTCTTCTCGCTGATCTACGCCGGTTCGCGCCAGCTGTTCGCGCTGTCCCGCGCGGGCTACCTGCCGAAGTTCCTCTCCCTCACCAGCAGCCGCAGGGCGCCCTACCTCGGTCTGCTGGTGCCGGGCGCGATCGGCTTCGCGCTGGCCGCCGGGACGGGCAACGGCGCGCGCATGCTGAACATCGCCGTCTTCGGCGCGACGATCTCGTACGCGCTGATGTCCCTCTCCCACATCGTGCTGCGCCGCCGGGAGCCGGACCTGCCACGGCCGTACCGCACGCCGGGCGGGGTGCTCACCTCGTCGGTGGCGCTGGTGCTGGCCTGCGCGGCGCTGGTGGCGACGTTCCTGGTGGACGTGACGGCGGCGTTCATCGCGCTGGCGGTCTACATCGTGGCCGTGGCGTACTTCGGTCTCTACAGCCGCAAGCACCTGGTGGCGAAGGCGCCGGAGGAGGAATTCGCGGCGCTGGCGGCGGCCGAGGCGGAGTTGTCACGGGACTGAGGTGCGGGAAAGGTGATCGGCATGACAGCCAGGCCACTCATCGGCATCAGCACGTACGCGGAGTCCGGTGTGCGCTGGGGAGTGTGGCGGCTGGACGCCGCGCTGCTGCCGGCCGGCTATCCGCGGCTGGTGCGGCGGGCGGGCGGACTGGCCGTAATGCTCCCGCCAGACGCGCCGGAGCACGCGGCGGCGACCGTGGCCCGGCTCGACGGCCTGGTCGTCGCGGGCGGCCCGGACGTGGAACCCGTCCGCTACGGCGCCGAGCCCGACCCGCGCACGGGACCGCCCGCCCGGACGCGGGACGCCTGGGAACTCGCCCTGATCGAGGCGGCCCTGGACCGCCGGATCCCGCTGCTGGGCATCTGCCGGGGCATGCAGCTCCTGAACGTCGCCCTGGGCGGCACCCTGGTCCAGCACATCGACGGCCACGCCGAGGTGCCGGGCACCTTCGGCCACCACCCGGTCAAGCCGGTCCCCGGCACGCTCTACGCCGGCATCGCCCCGGAACAGACCTCCGTCCCCGCCTACCACCACCAGTCGGTGGACCGCCTGGGCACCGGCCTGATCCCGTCGGCCTACGCGGAGGACGGCACGGTGGAGGCGATCGAGCTGCCCACCCGGGAGTGGGTTCTGGGCGTCCAGTGGCACCCGGAGATGGGTGAGGACGTACGCGTCATGCGCGCACTGACCACCGCCGCCTCCGCACTCCGCGGGCAATCGTGCCTCCCCCAGTGCCTTAAGGGCCTGGGAGGTGCCCCCAGGGCGATGGGGGTCCCCCCGCTCGAGCGGAGCCGAGAGTGGGGGAGGGTGGGCGGTGGGGGTACCTCCCGCTCGAGCGGAGCCGAGAGTGGGGGAGGCACCCCGTAAGCGCCGGGCTGCGCGATCCGCCCCCGCCCAGCCCCCGCACCGGGCTCACCCCCGCGTCAGCGACAACAGATCCCGCGCCGGTCCGGTCGGCCGGTGCCCCGTGGGCCACACCGCACGCAGGTCCCGGGCGAGAGCAATCCCGTTCACAGGAACCCGCACCAGCCGCCGCATCGCCAGCTCCTCCCCCACCGCGAGCTCACTCAACACCGCCGGCCCGGCGCCGCCGACCGCCGCCGCCTTCACCGCAGTGGTCGAGGACAACTCGATCAGCGGCCGGGCCAACCCACCCAGCGCCGCGTCCAGAACCTGCCGCGTCCCCGACCCCTTCTCCCGCAGGATCAACGGCGTACTCGCCAACTCCTCCGCCGCGATCGGCCGCCGCCGCCGCGCCCACGCGTGCGACGGCGCCGCGACCACGATCAGCCGGTCATGGGCGATCACCGCGGAATCCAGCCCCGCCGGCACCGTGAGCCCCTCCACGAACCCCACGTCCGCCTCCCCCGACAGCAGCCGCTCCGCCACCGCCGCCGAGTTCCCGGCCAGCAGCGACACCGCCGTGTCCGGCCGGTCCGCGCGCAGCGCGAGCAGCCATCCCGGCAGCAGGTACTCGGCGATCGTCATGCTCGCCGCCACCCGCAGCCGTGAGTCCCTGCGGTCCCGCAGCGCCTGCGCGCCCGCGTCGAAGGCCTCCGCCGCCTCCACGATCCGCCGCGCCCAGTCGGTGACCAGCGCCCCCGCGTCGGTCAGCCGCGACCCGCGCGGCGAGCGGTCGACGAGCGCCACCCCGAGCTGCCGTTCCATCGACCGGATCCGGCTGCTGGCGGCGGGCTGGGTGATGCCCAGCTCCCGCGCCGCCCCACCCAGGCTGCCCAGCCGCGCCACCGCCAGCAGCAGCTCCAGCGCGCCGAGGTCCGGCACCCGGTGAGCCAGGGACCCCGGGCTCGCGGAGCGGTGCCCTGGATGGTCGTGGTCATCCGTTGTGCTCATAAGCCCAGCTTATGCCGCCATAGAGGGGTGCTCCCTGGTGGCGGTGGACCGCCGGCCCGACCGTATGACCATGGTCACCGCAATCCGGCCCCTGCCACCCCTCCCCCGTGCCACCGCACGGCCCCCGCGTGCCGCCGCCGTCCGTCACCTCGGACCCAACTGGTACGCCTGCGTGATGGGCACCGCCATCGTCGCCGGAGCGGGCGCCGCGCTCCCCGTGCTGCCCGCGCACGCGCCCGGCCTGCGCCCCGCGCTCACCGCCGTCTGGGCGTTGTCCCTCGCCCTCCTGACGGTCCTGCTCGCCGCCCGCGCCCTGCACTGGGCCCACCACCGCGACCGGGCCCGCGCCCACCTCCTCGACCCCGCCATGGCGCCCTTCTACGGCTGTCTCTCCATGGCCCTGCTGGCCGTCGGCGGCGGCGCCCTGTCCCTCGGGCGGGACTGGATCGGGCTGCGCGCGGCCGTCGTCCTCGACGCCGTGCTGTTCACCGCCGGTACGGCCGTCGGGCTGGCCGCCGCCGTGGCCGTCCCGTACCTCATGGCCGTACGCCACCGGGTGACGGCGCGGGAGGCGACGCCCGTCTGGCTGCTGCCGCTGGTCGCGCCCATGGTGTCCGCCGCGCTCGGGCCCCGTCTGGTGCCGTACCTCCCGGAGGGCCAGCCCCGCGCGACCCTGCTGTTCGCCTGCGTCGCGATGTTCGGGATCGGCCTCCTCGCCACCCTGATGACGCTGCCGCTGGTCTTCGGCCGCCTGATCACCCACGGTCCGCTGCCCCTCGTCCTCACCCCGTCGCTGTTCCTGGTGCTCGGACCGCTCGGCCAGTCCACGACCGCCGTCGGCGCCTTCGCGGACATCGCCCCGGGGGTCGTACCGGCGCCGTACGACGAGGGATTCGAGGTGCTCGCCGTCCTGTACGGGGTGCCCGTCACGGGGTTCGCGCTGCTGTGGCTCTGCCTCGCCGCCGCGCACGTCGTACGGGCGTGGCGGCGGGGCATGCGCTTCACGATGACGTGGTGGTCGTTCACGTTCCCGGTCGGCACCTGTGTCACCGGTGCCGGGGCCCTCGCCTCGTACACCGGGCTGCTCGTCTACGACGTACTGGCGCTCGCCCTGTACGCCCTGCTGGCCGGCGCCTGGACCACCGCCGCCTGGTGCACGGCGCGCGGGCTGTTCAGCGGCGCGCTGCCCGCAGGGCCCGCCCCAGCACCGCCGGCGCCCCGGTCAGCGACGGCCCGTACCAGGTGAGGTGCCGGCCGTCGACGAGGGCGCAGGTCAGGCCGGGGAAGGCCTCCGGGCCGTCGTCGGCGGTGAAGCGGTAGGGCTCGTCGGGGAGGACCACCACGTCGGGACCCGCCGCGCGCAGCGCCTCGAGCGGGACGCGCGGATAGCGCTCCGGGTGGCTCGCGTGGAGGTGGTCGACGCCGAGGCGGGAGAGCAGGTCGCCCGCGAAGGTGTCCCGGCCCAGCACCGTCCAGGGCCGCCGCCAGACGGGCACGACCGCCGTCCGGCGCTCCGCGGGCGCCGGCAGCGCCGCCCAGGCCGCCTCGGCCTCGTCCAGCCAGCGGGGGCGGGTCGGCACCCCGCACGCCGTGAGCACCCGGTCCAGTTCACGGAAGGCCTGAGGCAGCGTCCGTACCTCGGTCACCAGCACGTCGAGGCCCGCCGCGCGCAGGGCCGCCAGGTCGCTCTCGCGGTTCTCCTCCTCGTTGGCGATCACCAGATCGGGGCCGAGGGCGACGATCCGGTCGGTCTTCGGGTTCTTCGTGCCGCCGACGCGTACGACGTCCAGCCCGGCCGGGTGCGTGCACCAGTCGGTGGCGCCGGCCAGGGAGCCGGGGGCGGAGAGCGCCACGGCCTCCGTCAGCGACGGGACGAGGGAGACGACCCTGGCGGGGCTCATCGGCGGGGCTTGTCCCGCAGCGCCTCGATGTGCTCGGCGACGGCGACGACCAGCAGCCGTGTCTCCGGGACCGTGGCCCGCCAGCGGTGCCGTACGCCTCCGGTGAGGTACAGGGTGTCGCCGCGGCCGAGACGGTACGCGCGGCCCTCCGCCTCGATCTCCACCGCGCCGTCCGCCACGTACATCAACTGGTCGTTGCGGAACTGGAGTTCACGGCCGGCGTCATGGTCGCCGGTGAACTCGGAGGCATGCATCTGGTGGTGACCGCGCACCAGGGAGCGCACCCGCGGTTCGGCCCACGGCTCGGCGCCCTCGGCGCGGACGACGTCCACGCTGCACGCCGGGTCGGCGGCGGCGAGGAGCTCCACGGCGGTGGTGCGCAGGGCGTCGGCGACCTTCTCCAGGGAGGTCTGGCTGGGGCGCGCCCGCTCGTTCTCGATCTGGCTGAGGAACGGGACCGACAGGCCGCTGCGCTCGGCCACGACGGCGAGGGTGAGGTCCAGCGCGCGGCGTCGCCGCCGCACGGCCGCGCCCACCCGCAAGGGCTGTTCCTTGTGGTCGCCCATCGCTCCGGCTCCCTCCTCCGCCGATCGTCCCGCACCCCGTGCGCCGCGGACCCGGCGCACTCCTTCTCGTGAGTTGTCTGCACCCTACGCATGTTCGGCAAACCGTTTCAGGCGCCTGTCACGTCGCCGTCACACGTGACCGGCGCCGACCCGCCAGTTCACGCCAGCCGCCCCGCGGGCCCCTCGGTTCCCCCCGTGCGCGATAAGGGGTGTTCCCGCCATTGTTCCTCTCCCCCGGCGAAAGGTCACCAGGAGGTCCGGGGAGGACATAGCGCTGCGTGGTTGTCCGGATTCCTACCGTGTTCCCGCCCGGTTCCGGACATGCCCGAGGGGCGGGCCCGGCCGCGCCGTCGGGTGCGTGGCCGGGCCCGCCCCCCGGGCGGCCGGTACGGCGGTTGCCGCAGGATCGTCTACCGCGGGGTCATCCGCTCCACCATGTCCGGGTGCTCCTTCAGCCAGGCGGCGACGGCCTCCTCCTCGTGGCCCTGGCCGCGGTTCTTGATCTCGGCCTCCAGGCTGCCCAGCTCGTCCTCGCTCATATGGAAGCCCTTGATCCACTTCGTGAGCTCGGGGTACTGCTCGGGGAACTTCCTGCTCGCGATGGTGCGGATCGTGTTGCCCTCGCCGAAGGCCTTCTCGGGGTCCTTCAGCTTGGTCAGCTCGTACTCGCTGTAGGCCCAGTGCGGCGACCACAGGGTGACCGCGATCGGTTCCTTCTTGGCGAGGGCCCGCTTGAGCTCGGCCAGCATCGCCGGCGTGGAGCCGTCGACGACCTTGTACTCGTCCTCCAGGCCGTAGCCCGGCATGACCTCGTTCTTGAGCAGCTGCATCTCGCCGGTGCCGGGTTCGATGCCGATGATCCGCCCGTCGAACAGGTCGGCCTTGCCCTTGAGGTCCGCCAGGGACTCGACGTCCTTGACGTACGAGGGGACGGCGATCTCCAGCGAGGTGGGCTCGTACCAGGTGCCCAGGTCGGTGAGGTCGTCCTTGCTCTTGTCCCAGTAGTTCTTCTGCGCGTACGGCAGCCAGGCGTCGAAGTTGAGGTCGAGGTCACCGGAGGCGAGGCCGGTGTAGACCGGGCCGACCTCCATCTGCTTGAGGTTCAGCTCGTAGCCGCGCCGCTCCAGGACGTTCTTCCACAGGTAGGTGACGGCGATGTCCTCGTCCCAGGGGAACCAGGCCACGTCCAGCGGCCGCTTCGCCTCGGCGGGGGTGTCGCCGGAGCCGGACTCGACCGGGGCCAGCTTGTCGACCACGCCGGGGTTGGCCTTCAGCCAGGTGCGGACGGCGTCCTGCTGCTTGCCCTTGCCGGCCTTGTTGATCTCGGCTTCCAGGCCGGTGAGTTCCTTCTCGGTCATCGAGAAGTCCTTCAGCCACTTCCCGACGAGCGGGTTGTCACCGGCGAAGCCCTTGCGCGACACCGTGTGCACGCCGTCGCCCTTGCCCCAGCTTCCCTTGGGGTCCTTCAGCTTCTTCAGGTCGTAGTCGCTGTACGCCCAGTGCGGCGACCAGAGCGTGACGACGACCGGTTCCTTCTTGCTGTAGGCCCGCTTGAGCTCGGCCAGCATCGCCGGGGTGGAGCTGTCGACGACCTTGTACTCCTTGTCCAGGCCGTACTCCTTGAGGACCTTGCTCTTGAGCAGGCCCGTCATGCCGGCGCTGGACTCGATGCCGGTGATCTCCCCGTCGAAGAGGCCGGCCCTGCCCTTGAGGTCCTCCAGGCTGTCGACGTCCTTCATGTACGACGGGACGGTCAGCTCCAGTGACGTCTCGCCGTACCAGGAGCCGAGGTCGTCGAGCTGCTCGCCGTACTTCTTCCAGTACGCCTCGTGGGTGGTGGGCAGCCAGGCGTCCGTCTGGAAGTCGACGTTGCCCTGCGCGAGGGCGGTGTAGAGCGGGCCGGCCTCGAACTGCTCGGCCTCGACCTCGAAACCGCGCTGCTCCAGGATCTCCTTCCACAGGAAGGTGGAGGCGACGCCCTCGTCCCAGGGGATGTAGCCGATGGTGACCTTCTTGCCGTCGCCGACCTTCTCGCCGCCGGCGGTGGTGGTCTTGGAGCCGCTGCCGCCGAAGATCCCCATGCCGCCCGCGACCAGGGCGAGGACGACGACACCGATCACGGCGACCTGCGGCCGGGGCCGGTAGGACCAGATCTTCAGCCCCTGCGCGGAGCGTGCCTTGGCGGCGGCGCGCCGGCCGAGCGGGGAGACCTGGGTGCCGAGGGCACTGGTCATGCGGTCCAGGTAGATCGCCAGGACGACGATGGCGATGCCGGACTCGGCGCCGAGACCGATGTTGAGCTGCCCGATGGCCTCGATGACCGCGCCGCCGAGTCCGCCGGTGCCGACCATGCCGGCGATCGCGGCCATGGACAGGCCGAGCATGATGACCTGGTTGACGCCCGCCATCACCGTGGGCAGCGCCAGCGGAAGCTGCACCCGCAGCAGGGTGTTGCGGGGTGTGGTGCCGAACGCCTCGGCCGCCTCGACCAGTTCCTTGTCGACCTGGCGGATGCCCAGCTCGGTCATGCGCACGCCCGGGGCGAGCGCGAAGATCAGGGTGGCGACGATGCCCGGGGCGGAGCCGGTCCCGAAGAACAGGATCGCCGGGATGAGGTAGATCATCGCGGGCAGCGTCTGCATGAAGTCCAGGACCGGCCGGACCACGGCGCTGACCCGGTCCGAGCGGGCCGCCCAGATGCCCACCGGCACCGATATGACCAGCGCGATCACCGTGGCGACGATGACCAGCGCCAGCGTCACCATCGAGTCCTCCCACAACTCCATGGAGTCGAGGAAGGCGAAACCGAGGAAGGTGAGGACACCGGCGAAGGTGCCGCGCAGCCAGAAGGCGATGACCGCGAAGATGCCGCAGAGGATCAGCGGTTCGGGGGCCTGGAGGACGGCGTTGACACCGTCGTAGGCGCCGGTGAAGACGGCCTTGAAGAAGTCGAACAGCCAGCTGACGTTGGCGAGCAGCCAGTCGACGGCGCTGTTGACCCAGTCGCCGAGCGGAATCCTAGGCACGGGCCATCACCTTCTCGCCGCCCTTGTCGCGCGGGGTGTCGCAGACCCCGGGGTCGGACTCCTCGTCGCCGAGGAAGCCGACGAGGCGCTGCCGGGGCACGACCCCGACGAGTGCGCCCTCCTCGTCGAGCACCGCCACGGGGTGCGGTACGCGGGCACTGATCGCGCACAGGTCGGTGAACGGCGTGTCGGGCGTCGCGGTCTCGCAGCCGCAGTCGGCCTCGTCGCCGCGGACCCCGCGGTCCATCACGGCGCCGGCGGTGAGCACGCGGGAACGGTCGACGTCCTGGGTGAAGGAGGCGACGTAGTCGTTGGCGGGGCGGATCAGGATGTCCTGCGCGGTGCCGATCTGCACGATGCGGCCGTCGCGCATCACCGCGATCCGGTCGCCCAGGCGCATGGCCTCGTTGAGGTCGTGGGTGATGAAGACGATCGTCTTCTTCAGGGTCTTCTGCAGTTCGAGGAGCTGGTCCTGCATGTCGCGGCGGATCAGCGGGTCGAGGGCGCTGAAGGACTCGTCCATCAGCAGCAGGTCGGCGTCGGTGGCGAGCGCGCGGGCGAGACCCACGCGCTGCTGCATGCCGCCCGACAGCTCGTCCGGCCACGACTTCTCCCAGCCGGCCAGGCCGCACAGGGCGAGCGCCTCGTCGGCGCGGCGTTCGCGCTCGGCGCGGGGCACGCCCTGCACTTCGAGACCGTAGGCGGCGTTGTCGCGGACGCTGCGGTGCGGGAACAGCGCGAAGTGCTGGAAGACCATGCTGATCTTCTTGGAGCGGACCCGGCGCAGTTCCCGGTCGGGCAGCGCGGTCAGGTCCTGGCCGTCGAAGCGCACGTGTCCGGCGGTGGGCTCCAGCAGGCCGTTCAGCATGCGCAGCAGAGTGGACTTTCCGGAGCCCGACAGGCCCATGACGACGAAGATCTCGCCCGGCTCCACCGTGAACGAGGCGTCGATGACGGCGGCGGTGGTGCCGTCGGAGCGCAGCTCCTCCCGGTCGGCTTTCTTCTGGCGCAGTCGTTCGACCGCCTGGTCCGGTCGTCTGCCGAACACCTTGAACAGATGCTCGGCCTCAAGCCTGGATGACACGCGTACCTCTTGTCTCGACGGCAAATGGCAGAAGCGATGCCCGGCGGACGGCTCACGCGGCCCCAAAACAGTTGAATCTGTAACCGGCATCGCTCCGTGGCCGCGCCTCCCCGGTTTTGCACAGGGCAAACGTTTTCGTGTGATGCCTCACACATGTAGCGCAGAGCGCAACTCGTTGCATACTGCGCGCAAACCGCGGGCAATCGTGCCGCATGCCCCGCCCTCCGCGGGCAGTCGTGCCTCCCCCAGCGCCTCAAGGGCCTGGGAGGTGCCCCCAGGGCGATGGGGGTCCCCCCGTTCGAGCGAGGCCGAGAGTGAGGGAGGGTGGGCGGTGGGGCACCTCCCGCTCAGGGGGGTCCCTCCCGCTCGAGCGAAGCCGGGAGCGGGGGAGAAGCCGGGAGCGGGGGAGGCGCCCCGCAAACGCCGGGCTGCGAGGACACCCCCGGCCCACACCGACGCACCCGTACTGTCAGCGACGTACGGCATGATGCGGTCCGTGACCGGACGACTCATGCTCCTAGACACCGCTTCCCTGTACTTCCGCGCCTACTTCGGCGTCCCGGACTCCGTCAGGGCCCCGGACGGCACCCCGGTGAACGCCGTGCGCGGACTGCTCGACTTCATCGACCGCCTGGTCAAGGACCACCGCCCCGACCACCTGGTCGCCTGCATGGACGCCGACTGGCGCCCGAAGTGGCGGGTGGAGCTGATCCCCTCCTACAAGGCGCACCGCGTCGCCGAGGAGCGCGCGGCGGGCCCGGACGAGGAGGAGGTGCCCGACACGCTGTCCCCGCAGGTGCCGGTCATCGAGAGCGTGCTCGACGCGGTGGGCATCGCGCGGGTGGGGGTCGCCGGGTACGAGGCGGACGACGTGATCGGCACGTTCACCGGCCGGGCCGGCGGACCGGTCGACATCGTCACCGGTGACCGCGATCTCTACCAGCTGGTGGACGACGCGCGCGGGGTGCGTGTGCTGTATCCGCTGAAGGGCGTCGGCACGCTCCAGGTCACCGACGAGGCCGTGCTGCGCGAGAAGTATGGGGTGGACGGCAGGGGGTACGCGGATCTGGCGCTGCTGCGCGGCGATCCGAGCGACGGTCTGCCGGGCGTGCCGGGCATCGGGGAGAAGACGGCGGCCAAGCTGCTGGACGGGTTCGGCGACCTGGCCGGCATCCTGGCGGCCGTGGACGACCCGCGGGCCAAGCTCACGCCGTCGCAGCGCAAGCGTCTGGACGAGGCGCGGCCGTATCTCGCGGTCGCCCCCAAGGTCGTCCGGGTCGCGGACGACGTTCCGCTCCCGGACGTCGACACGGCGCTGCCGCACGGGCCGCGCGACCCGGCCGGGGTGGAGTCCCTGGCCGCCCGCTGGGGTCTGGGCGGCTCGCTGCAGCGCCTGCTGACGACCCTCTCGGCGTGAGCCGCACACATCGCTGAACCGGACGGGGTGTCCGCCGACGAGGCGTCGGCCGGGATCGAGGTGCTAACTTAGGTAACCCTAACTGTGACAGCTGGGAGGCTCCTCATGGCAGAGCGACCGGTACGCGCACCACGCGCGCCGCACACCGCCGAGGTCGTCCGCACCGAGCGGCTGACCCCGCACATGCAGCGTGTGGTGCTCGGTGGTGAGGGGCTCTCCGATTTCTCGGCGGACACCTGCACCGATCACTACGTCAAGCTGCTGTTCCCGGCCGCGGGGGCGGCGTACCCGGAGCCCTTCGACCTCCAGCGCATCCGTGAGGAGTTCCCGCGCGAGCAGTGGCCGGTGACCCGGACGTACACGGTGCGCCAGTGGGACGCCGAGCACCGTGAGCTGACCCTGGACTTCGTGGTCCACGGCGACGAGGGCCTGGCCGGCCCCTGGGCGGCGAACGTCCGGCCGGGCGAGGTCGTCCGGTTCATGGGTCCCGGCGGCGCCTACGCGCCCGACCCGGCCGCCGACTGGCATCTGCTCGTCGGTGACGAGAGCGCGCTGCCCGCGATCGCCCGCTCGCTCGAGGCGCTGCCGCACGGCGCCAGGGCGTTCGCCTTCGTGGAGATCTCCGACCCCGACGAGGAGCAGAAGATCGACTCCGATGTGGAGGTCCGCTGGCTGCACCGCGGCGGCCGGCCCGTCGGCGAGGCCCTGGTGGAGGCGGTCCGGGGCCTCGACTTCCCGGAGGGCCGGGTGCACGCCTTCGTCCACGGCGAGGCCCACTTCGTGAAGGAGCTGCGCCGTCTGCTGCGGGTCGAGCGCGGCATTCCGCGTGAGGACCTGTCGATCTCCGGTTACTGGCGCCTCGGCCACAACGAGGACGGCTGGCAGGCCTCCAAGCGCGACTGGAACGCCCGCGTCGAGGCCGAGCAGGAAGGCACGGAGACCTCCGCCTGACCTCTCCGCGCCCGCAGTGCCGGCCCTGTGGGGGCGTGTGCAGCGCCTACGGCCGGTGGGTGGGTCGGGGCCGCGCCGGGGGTGTCCGTCCTCGGACCGGCGCGGATCACGTTTCTCGGAGGGGCACGGGGCGCGGACGCGCCGGCCACCGCGGGCGGCCACCCCCGCCCCGTCCCCTCCCCGCCGTACGCGGCTGCCCACCGCCGCTTCCGCCGTCTTCCGCGGACAGCCGTGCCGCACGCCCCGCCCTCCGCGGGCAGTCATGCCGCACACCCCGCCCTCCGCGGGCAGTCGTGCCTCCCCCAGTGCCTTAAGGGCCTGGGAGGTACCCCCAGGGCGGCACGGGTGGGCGGTGGGGGTACCTCCCGCTCGAGCGAAGCCGAGAGTGGGGGAGGCACCCCGCAAGCGCCGGGTCGCGCAACCCCACCCCCGGCCCACACCAACGCCGGGCACCCCATGAAGTGCCAGGCTGTGAAGCACCCCTGCCCACACCCACGCCGGGGCCCCCGGAAAGCGCACCGGGCCGCGCAACCCCACCGACGCGGGGCACCCCACAAAGCACCGGGACGCCCCCGCCCAGGCGGGCTGATCAGGTGAACCGTGGCCCGTCGGACCGGGACCGGCGGCGTGGCGAGCCGGCCGAAGGCGCGGCACTGCCCCAGGATCCGGCCGCGTGGCACACACCTTCGACGAGCTCGTGGCCAAGCAGCGCGCGGCAGACGAGGCACACTCCCGGGTCCGGCAACTGCGGGACGCCTACGGCCCACCCACCCGGACCAAGTGGAGCGGGCGCCAGACCGCCACCTGGGAGACCGCCTGGCGGGCCTGGCGCGACCTCGCCCGTGACGTCCGCCTCGCGGTGACCGAGTACGCCCGGACCGAGGGCCGACCGCTGCACGAGATCGAGGCGGAGCTGAAACGGGCGACCGGAAACCACGACTGAGCGGCCCCGTACGCTTGCCCGGTGTGAGACGCAGACGGCCGATCCCGCCCTCCCCCCTGCCGCAGCGCGACGGTGTGGACCCGGTACGGATCCGGCTGCCCGCCGGGGAACAGTGGGCCACGGTACGGGAGCACCTGGCGCAGCGGCTCTCGGCCGCCGGCCCCGGAGTCGTGGACGGGATGTTCGCCGCGGGCCTGATCGTCGGGGCGGACGGACGGTCCGTACCGGCGGACACCCCGTACGCACCCGGCATGTTCGTGTGGTTCCACCGTGAGCTGCCCGCCGAGGTACCGGTGCCGTTCCCACTGGAGGTCGTCCACCGGGACGAGCACATCGTCGTCGTCGACAAGCCCCACTTCCTGGCCACCACCCCGCGCGGCAGCCACGTCGCCCAGACCGCGCTCGCCCGGCTCCGCCGTGAGCTGGGCGTCCCGGAGCTGGGCGCCGCGCACCGCCTGGACCGGCTCACCGCGGGCCTGGTGCTGTTCACGGTACGGCCCGAGGAGCGCGGGGCCTACCAGACGCTGTTCCGCGACCGGCTGGTGCACAAGGAGTACGAGGCCGTCGCCCCGTACGACCCGGCACTGGACCTGCCCCGGACCGTACGCAGCCGGATCGTGAAGGAGCGCGGGGTACTGACCGCCGAAGAGGTCGAGGGCGAGCCGAACGCGGTCACCCGCGTCGAACTCGCCGCCCACCGGGCCGACGGCCTCGGCCGGTACCGGCTGGTGCCCGGCACCGGACAGACCCATCAGCTGCGGGTGCACATGAACGCCCTGGGCGTGCCGATCCTCGGCGATCCGCTGTATCCCGAGGTGGCCGCCCCCGTCCCGGCCGGTGACTTCCGGCGTCCGCTGCAACTGCTGGCACGGAAGCTGGAGTTCACCGATCCGATGACGGGCGTGGAGCACCGGTTCACCAGCGGCCGGACGCTCGCGGCATGGTCCTCGTACGAGGACTGGGCGGCCGGTCAGTAACCGCGCCACCAGCGCAGGAAGCGCTGCCAGGCGCCCCGCGGCGGGGCGGTTTCGGTCACCGGCGGCGGCACCGGCACGGGATGCGGCACGGGCGGCTCGACGCTCGGCTCGGGCGCCAGCGGAGACACAGAGGACACGGGGGCCGCCGGCCGGTTCACGCCGATGTGCCAGTCCTGCTGCGGGGGTACGTCGTTCTCATGGCTGGGCCGCAGCAGCACGTCCTGCTGCGGCCGGGGCGTGAAGTGGACGGGCAGCTCCACGAGATGCCGCGAGGCGATGGACTCGGTGAAGGCCAACTGCTCCTCAGGGATGCTCAGTTCGACGTCGGGCAGCCGCATGAGCAGCGCGTCGACGCCGACTTCGGCGACCACGCGGCCGATGTCCTGGCCGGGGCACTCGTGTGTGCCGCCGCCGAAGGCGAGGTGCGAGCGGTTGCCCTGCATGTCGGCGGTCGGGTCGGGGCGCACGCGGGGGTCGACGTTGGCCGGCGCGGGCGCGAAGATCAGTCCGTCACCCTTGCGGATGCGTTGCCCGCCGAGCTCCGTGTCCTGCTTGGCGAAGTAGGCGAAGATGGTGCTGAACGGCGGTTCGTCCCAGAGCAGTTGCTCCACCGCCTGGGGCACGGTCATCTGGCCGCCGTTGAGCTGGGAGCGGAAGCGCGGGTCGATCAGCACCTGGCGCAGCACGTTGGCGAGGAGGTTGGCGATGGCCTCGTAGGCGGCGATGAGCACCACCCGGAGGTGCTGGGCGACCTCCTCGTCGGTCAGTCCGGCCGGGTGTTTGACGAGGTGGCCGGTGAAGTCGTCCAGCGGCTGGGCCCGGCTGCGGGCCGTGAGGCGTTCCAGGGCCTCCATGACGTAGGCGTTGCTGGCGATCGCGGTCTCGGTGCCCCTGATCATGTCGCGGGCGGCCTCGACCATCCGGTCGTCGTACTCGTCGGGCATGCCGAGGACCTGGCACATCACGGCCATCGGCAGGTGTTCGGCGTACTGGCCGACCAGCTCGGCCTCGCCCGCCTCGCAGAACCGGTTGACGACGCGCTGGACGCTGCGGTTGACGTGCCGACGCAGACCGCGGAAGTCGGTGGCCGCCACGGCGGCGTCGATGGCTCCGCGCAGCCGCCGGTGTTCGTCGCCCTCGGCGTGGGCGCACATCGGCTGCCAGGCGATGTGCGGCATCAGCGGATGGTCGGGCTTGACCAGTCCTTCCGCGAGCGCGGACCAGATACGGCTGTCCTTGCAGTACTGCGCGGGGGTGCGCACCAGTTGCTGGCTCTCGGCGTGGCCGAGGACCACCCACACCGGTACGTCGTCGTGGATCAGCGCGGGCGCCACCGGACCGTGTTCGGCCCGCATTTCCTCGTACAGCTTCTTCAGGTCCTCCGACTCGTGCAGCCGGCTCAGTCCGCCGGGGCCCTTGCCGTGCGCGGGGCAGCCGGGGGGCGGGCCGGGCCGGGGGGCGTCCGTTCCGGTCGGGGAGTCTCCCGTCAGGGAGGTGGGTTCAGGCGTCACAGTGGTCGCTCCGAAGGGGGAAACGGGTTCCGGTGCGGGAGGGATCCCGGGGGTCAGGTGAGCGAGCCCGTCATGGCGAGCGAGTGCAGGAACCGCATCAGGGTCATCAGCACGTCGCGGCTGGAGGCGCGGCGTCGTACATCGCACTCCATGATCGGGATCTGCTCGGACAGGTCGAGGGCGGACCGCAGGTCCGCGACGGGGTAACGCGGTGCGTCCGGGAAGGAGTTGACCGCGACGACGAACGGCACACCGCGCTCCTCCAGCCGTCCCATGACGTCGAAGCTGACTTCGAGGCGGCGGGTGTCGACCAGTACGACCGCGCCGAGCGCCCCCTCGAACAGCCCGTTCCACAGGAACCAGAAGCGCTCCTGGCCGGGGGTGCCGAACAGGTACAGCACCAGCTGGTCCGTGATCTTGATGCGGCCGAAGTCCATGGCGACCGTGGTGGCCGTCTTGGACGCGGAACCGAAGTTGTCGTCGACCCCGATGCCGGCCTGCGTCATGGTCTCCTCGGTGGTCAGCGGTTTGATCTCACTGACCGAGCCGACCATGGTCGTCTTGCCGACCCCGAATCCGCCCACGATCACGATCTTCACCGCGGCCTGTGCCGTGTGCGGCAACTGGTCCTCGGCGCGGGGGCCCGGGATGGTCTCAGAGCCTTTGAAGTCCATGCATCACCGCTTCGAGAAGGGAACGGTCGGGCAGCGCCTTGCGGACGATCGGGAAGCGCGCCTGGACCAGTTCCGCCGCCAGCATCTCGGTGAGCAGCCTGGTCACCACGCTGAACGGCAGGTTGAGATAGGCCGACAGTTCGGCCACGGACAGGGGGGCGGCACAGAGCCGGAGCAGCGCCGCCTGCTCGGGGGTGGCGGAGGGCGGGGGGTCCGGGGAGCCGGCCACGATCAGCGTGACGAGATCGATGTCGGCACGTTCACCGTCCGGTCCGGTGACGACGTACAGCCGCTCCGGGTTGCCGCCCTCGCCCTCCTTCCCGGCCGGTCCGGCCGGCTGCGGAGGAGGGCTGTCCTGGGGGAAGCGCCTCTGGCGTTGCGGAGGAGTCATACGGTCTGCCCGTTCCGTCGGGGCGGACTGGTCAGATGGGCGCCGATGCGGACGACGAGGTCGCGCATCATGCCGCCCATGCGGCCCGGCTCGCAGGTCATGTCGGAGAGCACCGCGAGATAGGCGTTGGCGCCGGCCGCCATCAGATAGAAGTAGCCCTCGTCGATCTCGATGAGCACCATCTTCATCTCACCGTTGCCGTAAGGGAGTTCCTGGGCGACGGCCCCGGCGAGGCTCTGTACGCCCGCACAGGCCGCGGCGACCCGGTCGGCGGCGTCCGGCTCGCCGCCGTAGCGGGCGATGCGCAGGCCGTCGGCGGAGAGCACCACGATCATCTCGACGCCGGGTACGCCGTCGGCGAGCTCCTTGAGCATCCAGTCGAAGTTGGCTCGTTGCTGGATCACTTGAGGTCCCCCTCGTCATCGGCCTCGGTGCGGGCCGGTTCGTTGATGAGATGCAGGTAGGCGGTCGGGTTCCGGGTGAAGTCGGTGGTGGGGACACCTGGGTCGAGGCCCTTGCGCATGCCCTCCCAGAAGGCGTCGACCCACAGCCCGGGTTCGCGGCCGTCCTGCTTCTTCTCGGGCTCGGGCCTGGCCCAGATGTCGTGGTACTCCTCGCCCCGCTCCTTGGCCTCCCGCTCGGCCCGTTCGGCGGCCGCCTGCTCGGCGTACCGCTGGGTGATCGGGGTCTTCACCCGGCTGCGGCGCTGCGGCAGTCCGCCCGCGGTCCACTCGGTGACCTCCGGGACGTCGTCCTCCATGGAGACGGTGGCGGGGATGCGGGGGCTGGTGGGGCGGCGCTTCTTGGGGGTGCGCTCGGGGCCGGGCAGGGCGTCGACCGGGCGGGGCACGGAGGTCGCCCCGATGCCGTGGGCGAGGCCCACGCCGGGCTCGTCGGTGATCATCTCGCTGGGTACGACGAGGACGGCGCGGACGCCGCCGTAGGCGGAGGCGCGCAGCGAGACCTGCATGTTGAACGCGGTGCAGAGGCGGCCGACGACGGCGAGGCCGAGGCGCGGGTTGCCGCCGATCTCCTGGAGGTCGGTGCCCTTCTGGGCCTGTTCGAGGATGCCCTCGATGCGGGCGCGGGCCTGCTCGTCGAGGCTGACGCCGGCGTCCTCGATCTCGATGGCGACGCCGGTCTGCACCTCGGTGGCGGTGACGCTCACCTTGGAGGTCGGCGGCGAGTAGCGGGTGGCGTTGTCGAGGATCTCGGCGGCGGCGTGGATGACCGGCTCGACGTGGATGCCCTTGATGTTGATCTTGGCGATCGACTTCAGGTCGATGCGGCGGTACTCGAGGATGCGGGACATGGCGCCGCGCAGCACGCTGTAGAGCGCGACGGGCTTGGGCCACTGGCGTCCGGGACGGCCGCCGCCGAGGACGGAGATGGAGTCGGCGAGGCGGCCGATCAGCGCGGTGCCGTGGTCGATGCGCAGCAGGTCGTCGAAGACCTCGGGGTTGCGGCCGTGGTCCTCCTCCATCTCGCGGAGTTCCTTGGCCTGCTGGTGGACGATCGCCTGGACGCGGCGGGCGATGCTGACGAAGGAGCGCTGGGCGGAGTCGCGCAGCTTCTCCTCGTCGTCGATGATCTTGAGCATCGTCCGCAGCATCTGGAGCTGGTACTCCGGCAGGTCGCGCCAGGCCGGGTTGAGCCGGGGCAGGTCGCGCAGCACCTCATGGGGGTCGTTCCCGCTGTGCAGGTGGTTCAGGGCCGCGGGGACGACCTGGCGGATGAAGTGGTCCGTCTCCGTGTCGTGGGCGGCGATCCGGGACTCCAGGTACGCACGGTGACGGTCGTGCTCGGCCCGCGCCTCGCGCAGGATCCGGCCGCGGCGCACCGCCTCGGCCGCGGCGGCGGTCACCAGCAGGGTCGCGACGGCGCCGCACACGCCGACGGCGATCCGGGCGGGCTCCGTCACCAGGGCGACGGCGGCTCCGGTCGCCGCGGCCATCACTATGGCCGGCAACAACAGCACACGCGTGTAGGGAAGTTGGACACTCGCCATGTGAGCCCTCTGAAACGAATCGACTGACGGTCGGGGAACGTACACATAAGGGAACAAGCGCACGAATTCATCTCAACCCGGTGCGCTGCGGGCGAGCTTAGCCCGACAGGATCATCGCCATGTCATATTCGGCGAGTGCCGGAAATGACCCCTGGGACAGGAGTACGCTCGGGTCGTTTACACGCTGCGCGGCTGTTCGAACACAGTACGTCACCGTGCTCAGGCGTACGAAAACCACTCACCGTCACGAGTGAGGGAGCGCCCCGGGCTCCTTGATCCTGTCCACGGAACCTGGCGGTGACGCACCCCGATGAAGGCGCACGGAAGGCGGAAGCCCGGCGCGCACGGGGCGCACCGGGCTTCCGCGATGCCCTGGGCCGGGCGGTTCAGCCCACGGACGAGTAGGCGACCACGCCGCGCAGCAGTCCGTCGACCGCCTTGCGGGCGTTCCTGGCGACCGTCGAACCCTCGGCGGCCGGCGCGGCGGCCGAGATCTGGCCGAGCACGTCGATGACCTGCTTGCACCAGCGCACGAAGTCACCGGCCGGCATCTCCGCCTCGCGCAGCACCTCGTCCAGGCCCTTGCCGGACGCCCACATGTAGGCGGCCCAGGCGAAGCCGAGGTCGGGCTCGCGCTGGCCCACGCCCTCCGTCTGGCTGATCCGGAAGTCCTCCTCCAGGGCGTCCAGCCGGCCCCAGATGCGGACCATCTCGCCGAGCGCCGCCTTCGCCCTGCCCGACGGCAGTTTGGGCGCCATCGCGTCGTCGGCGACCCGGGCCTCGTACACCAACGCCGACACGCACGCGGCGAGTTCGGCGGGGGCGAGCCCCTCCCAGACGCCCTCGCGCAGGCATTCGCTGGCCAGCAGGTCCAGTTCGCCGTACAGCCGGGCCAGCCGCTTGCCGTGCTCGGTGACCTCGTCGCCGCGCAGGTAGTCCATCTCGGTCAGCAGCGCGACGATCCGGTCGAAGGTGCGGGCGATGGTGTTCGTCCGGCCCTCGATGCGGCGCTCCAGCTGCGAGGTGTCGCGCAGCAGCCGGTGGTAGCGCTCGGCCCAGCGGGCGTGGTCCTCACGGTCCTGGCAGCCGTGGCACGGGTGCGCCCGCAGCGCCTTGCGCAGCCGCGCGATCTCCCGGTCGTCGGCCGCCTGGGAGCGCTTCTTGCGGTGCCGGTCCGGGGTGATGTGCCCGGCCTTGGTACGCAGCGCGGAGGCGAGGTCCCGGCGGGACTGCGGGGAACGGGCGTTGAAGGACTTGGGGATCCGCATCCGCTCCAGCGCCTCCACCGGCACCGGGAAGTCGATCGACGCCAGCCGCTTCACCTGCCGCTCCGCGGTCAGCACCAGCGGGCGCGGGCCGTCGGCGTACTCGTGACCGCGGTGGCCGTTGGAACGGCCCGCCGGCAGTCCCGGGTCGAGGACCAGCGCCAGCCCCGCGTACTTTCCGGTGGGTACGTGGATGATGTCACCGGGCTTGAGCTTCTCCAGCGCGACGGCGGCCTCCGCACGGCGCTGGGAGGCGCCCTGCCGGGCCAGCTCGTTCTCGCGGTCCTTCAGCTCCCGGCGCAGCCGCGCGTACTCGTCGAAGTCGCCGAGGTGGCAGGTCATGGACTCCTTGTAGCCCTCGAGACCCTCCTCGTTGCGCTGCACCTGCCGGGAGATGCCCACGACCGACTTGTCCGCCTGGAACTGCGCGAAGGACGTCTCGAGCAGCTCGCGCGAGCGGTGCCGGCCGAACTGCTCGACCAGGTTGACCGCCATGTTGTACGACGGCCTGAAGCTGGACCGCAGCGGATACGTGCGCGTGCCGGCCAGTCCCGCCAGGTGGTCGGGGTTCATGGCGCGCTGCCACAGCACGACCGCGTGGCCCTCGACGTCGATGCCGCGCCGGCCGGCCCGGCCGGTCAGCTGGGTGTACTCACCGGGGGTGATGTCGGCGTGCTGCTCGCCGTTCCACTTGACGAGCTTCTCCAGGACCACCGAGCGGGCGGGCATGTTGATGCCCAGCGCGAGGGTCTCGGTCGCGAACACGGCCTTCACCAGACCGCGCACGAACAGCTCCTCGACGACCTCCTTGAACGTCGGCAGCATGCCCGCGTGATGGGCCGCGATGCCGCGCTCCAGGCCCTCCAGCCACTCGTAGTAGCCCAGGACGTGCAGGTCCTCGGCCGGGATGGAGGCCGTGCGCTCCTCGACCAGGGAGCGGACCGCGGCCCGCGCCTCCTCGTCGTTGAGCCTGAGGCCCGCGTACAGGCACTGCTGGACGGCGGCCTCGCAGGCGGCGCGGCTGAAGATGAAGGTGATGGCGGGCAGCAGGCCCTCGGCGTCGAGCCGCTCTATGACCTCCGGCCGGCTCGGCGTCCACACGCGCGAGCGCTGTCTGCGTTCCCGCTCCCGGTCGGCCTCGCGCATGTTGCCCCGCCCGCGCTTGCGGTCGCCCCAGGACGGGCGGCTCGCCTCCAGGCGGGCCATGCGCGTGAGGTCCGGGTTGACGGCCTTCTTGCGGCCCTCCCCCTCCTCGAACAGGTCGTATATCCGACGGCCCGCCAGCACGTGCTGGAACAGCGGCACGGGCCGGTGCTCGGAGACGATCACCTGGGTGTCGCCGCGGACGGTGTCCAGCCAGTCGCCGAACTCCTCCGCGTTCGACACCGTCGCCGAGAGTGACACCAGGGTCACCGACTCGGGGAGGTGGATGATCACTTCCTCCCAGACGGCGCCGCGGAAGCGGTCGGAGAGGTAGTGCACCTCGTCCATCACCACGTAGCCGAGGCCGAGGAGGGTCTGCGACCCGGCGTACAGCATGTTCCGCAGCACCTCGGTGGTCATCACGACCACCGGGGCGTCGGAGTTGACGCTGTTGTCGCCGGTGAGCAGGCCCACCTTCTCCGTGCCGTAGCGGCGGCACAGGTCGGCGTACTTCTGGTTCGACAGGGCCTTGATGGGTGTCGTGTAGAAGCACTTCTTGCCCTGCTGGAGGGCGAGGTGGACGGCGAACTCGCCGACGATCGTCTTGCCGGAGCCGGTGGGCGCGGCGACCAGCACGCCCTTCCCCGCTTCGAGCGCCTGGCAGGCCTCGATCTGGAAGGGGTCGAGGCCGAAGTCGTACATCTCGCGGAAGGAGGCGAGCGAGGTGGCCTGCTCGGCGACGCGCCTGCGTGCCGCCGCGTACCGCTCGGCCGGTGAGAGGTCCTCTGTCATCGTGCTTTCGAGCGTACCGGGCCGCACCGACAACAGGACGATCATTATCCGTTCAGGGGCCCACGACCCGCAACGCGCCCGGCACACAGCGCGCGGTGAGCGGCAGCGGCCCCACCGGCTCCCCGTCCGCGTACCCGGTGACCTCCTCGGCGGCCAGCTCCACGCTCGCCGCCCGCAGCACGGTGATCGCGGGATGGCCGACGTGCGTCCCCCGGTACACCCTCGGGAACACACGCAGCAGCGTGGCCCGGCTGCACTCGCCGACCACCGTGATGTCGAACAGCCCGTCGGTGAGGTCCGCTCCGGGGCAGATCCGCATGCCGCCGCCGTACGACGGCCCGTTGCCGACGGCCACCAGTGTCGCCTCGACCTCGCGGACCTCGCCGCCGTCGAGGGTGATCCGGTAGGGCAGCGGGCGGAAGGCGGCCAGCTCGGCGACCATCGCGACGTCGTACTTCAGGCGTCCCAGGGGCAGCCGCATCCGGTTGCCGCGGTCGTTGACCCGGGAGTCGAAGCCGGAGGCGAGTACGGCGCCGAACCAGCGGTCGCCGATCCGGCCGAGGTCGATGTCGCGGACCCGGCCGCACTTGAGGGCGTCGGCGATCATCCGGCCGGCCGCGGCCGGTTCCCGCAGGGGCATGCCGAGGGCGCGGGCGAAGTCGTTGCCGGTTCCCGCGGCGACCAGGCCGAAGGGGGTGCCGGTGCCGACGACGGCCTGCAGGGCGAGGTTCGCCATGCCGTCGCCGCCGACGGCGATCAGGGCGCCGGTGCCCTCCTCGACGGCGGCGCGCGCCCGGTCCAGGGCGTCCCGCGGGTCGTCGCCGAGCACGGTCCGCACCGAGAAACCGGCGTCCCGGAACGCGGAAGCGGCCGGCCGCGCCGCGCGGGCGCCCCGGCCGCGGCCCGCGGTGGGGTTGACGAAGAGGGTGATCTCGCTGGTCACGGGGATGACCCTATGAGCTGCGAGGCGCTCCTCAGGTCACGTCGTCATAACCGTTGACCCGGTCCTTGGACGCCTGCTCGGGCAGGGCGGCCACGGGCTCCACCGGATCGATGGACTCCGGGGTGAGGTCCAGCTCGGAGGCCTCGTCGTCGGCGGGGCCGTCGGACTCCTTGCGGGCCCGCCGTTTGTCGTTGAGCAGCGAGAGCGCCACAGCGACGAAGTAGAGGACGACGATGGGTCCGGAGAGCGCGATCATCCCCACCGGGTCGGTGGTGGGCGTCGCGACCGCGCCGAAGACGAAGACGCCCATGACGACACCGCGCCACCAGCCGGCCATGCGACGGCCGGAGACGATGCCGACCAGGTTCAGCATGATGAGCAGCAGGGGGAGCTCGAAGGCCAGGCCGAAGACCAGCACCATCCTGATGGTGAAGTCGAGGACCTCGTCGAGCGAGAGGATGTTGGCCGATCCCCCGGGGGTGAGGCTGAGCAGCACCTTGATGCTGACGGGGAGGATGACGTACGACAGGTAGGCGCCGCCGACGAACAACGGAACCGCGGCCGAGACGAAGTAGTAGGTGTACTTCTTCTCGTGCTTGTGCAGCCCGGGAGCGATGAAGGCCCAGAGCTGGTAGAGCCACACAGGGCTGGAGACGATCAGGCCGGCCATGAGGCTCACCTTGATCGTCGTAGTGAACGGCGACGTCAGCGTGTTGAAGGAGACGATGGCGCAGTTACCACCGTCGCTGTTCGCCAGGTCCTCGCATTTGGGCACCGGCTCCGCGAGGAACTGCATGAGCTGCTCGCTGTAGAACGCGGCCACGATCATCACCACGACGATCGCGACGACGGCCTTGGCGAGCCGGTTGCGCAACTCACGCAGGTGTTCCACGAGGGGCATCCGCCCCTCGGGATCCCTCTCCTGCTTGCGGGCAGACTTGAGCAACCCACGTTCCCATCTCGTGCGGCGGGCCGGGTTTCACCGGCCCTGCGTCAGCGCTTGGTCGTGTCCGTCGGCTCCGTGACCGGGCGGGAGCTGGTCACGTCGCCGGGAGCGGCCTGGATGGTGCGCTGCGCCGGGGGCTGCTCGTCGGTGGCCGGCGGGTCGGCGGGGGCGGCGGACTTGTTGTCGTCCTTCATCGCCTTGGCCTCGCTCTTGAGGATGCGGGCGGACTTGCCGAGCGACCGCGCCATGTCCGGGAGCTTCTTCGCGCCGAACAGCAGGATGATGACGACGAGGATCAGAATGATCTCGGTGGGTCCGAGCCGTCCCATAAGTCTTTACCTTCTCACCGAGGCGGGTGGGTGGGTGGCTGTCCGACCGGTCGGACATGCGTCCGAACGACGGTGCTGACAGCGATCGTAACGCTCAGGGGTAAACGTCCGGCAATCCCCGTGCGTACTCCCGTCCGCGGTCCGGGCCTCGTTCTCCGGGCCGCGATCAGCAGCGTACCTGCCGGGACCCGCACGGTGACAGGGCGAACCGGACGCGACCGCCGCCGTGCCACACCCCGGACCCGCACATCCAGGACCTGCCCGGCCAGGGCCTGCCCGCCGCCAACCACCGAAACGATTCACCTGAAACCCGGAGACGCCGCAGCCGAAGCCCCTCCGGCGGGCCCGGCGGCACGGGGCCACACCCCTGGGGCCGACCGGTCCCACGAAGGAACCACAGCCCGCCGACAGTCGGGCACGCGACGATTCACATCCCTCCACCCGCCGGAACACAACACTCCGGCGAACAGGCGCACGACGGCTCGCAGCCCTCCGGCCGACGGTCACCCGAGGACCCGAAGCCCACGGCGAGGCACCGCGGGCCTCCTGCCGACGGATACGCCACGGACCACAACGCCCCAGCAGCCGGGCGCCAGGTTCCGCGAGCCTCCTGCCGACGGAGACACGAAGGACCGTCAAGCCCCGACAGCCGGGCACGCCACGGACCGCAGCCCTCCCCGGCGGCCAGGCGCCAGGCACCGCGGGTCTCCTGCCGACGGAGACGCGACGGGAGGCCGGGCTTCGGGGTGCCCGGGGGACGACCGTGCCGGCCGTGTCGGCACACCCAGTGGCGTCAGAGGGCCTCGGCGGAGCGGGCCGTGCTGGTCGCCGCGTGTTCCAGGTCCTCCGCGGCGCGGCTGATGCGGCGGGCCGAGTCCGTGACCTGCCTGCCGAGCCGTTCCGCCTCGACGAAGACCTTGACGGCGAGCACCCCGAGCACCAGTAGACCCAGGAACCCCACGGCAATCGCGAACATCGGCCAGAACATGAGGGCGAGCCTAGACGGTCGAGTGGAGCCGCAGCGTCCGGACCCCGCCACCGGTGAGCAGCTCCACGATCCGCTCCCCCGCCGGCTTGCGGACGGCCGCCCCGCACTCGGGGCAGGTGAAGGAGTAGAACGTGGTACGGCTGCTGGCGCCGATGGCCAGGCGCAGCGCGCTCGCGGCCAGCTCGAAGCGCTCCCGGCAGTCCGGGCAGCCCGCCCGGAACCTCACCGGGGCCACGCTTCTCATCCCCGCGAACGCGGACGCCGCCGTCATGGTCCGCGCACCGGACGTCGCCGACTCGCTCAAAGCCCTCGCTCCTGCCTGTCGTCCTGTCCGTGCGGCCCCGGTCGTCCGGCCGCCTCGACCCCGTCGTACGCCGCGAGCGCCTCACGGGCAGCCTGCCGGGCGCTGTCGGCCAGCGCGTGCGGCTCGACGATGCGGCCGTCGCGGCCGAGCCGCAGGGCCAGCCGTCTGAGCGAGGCCGGGTCGGGCGTGCGCAGAGTGATACGCAGCCCGCCGTCGGGAAGCTCGTCCGCGCTGTCGTGCGGGTAGTACTCGGCGACCCAGCGACCGCCCGGCCCGACCTCGACCACGACCTCGGGGTCCTCGGCCGCCGGCTGCACCAGCGCCTCCGACAGGTCCCGCAGCTCGACCTCGGGCGGTGCGGACGGCTCGTCGAGGATGCGGATCTCGGCGACCCGGTCGAGCCGGAAGGTGCGGCGCGCCTCGGAGCGCCGGCACCAGGCCTCGACATACGTGTGCCCGACGCTGACCAGGCGGATGGGGTCGATCTCCCGCTCGGTGACCTCGTCGCGCGCGGGCGAGTAGTAGCGGATCCACAGTCTGCGGCGCTCGGCGATGGCCCGGTCGACGTCCGCGAAGACGCCGCCCTCGGACTCGAAGGTCACCGACAGCCGGGCGCTGGCGCCGGCCGCCTCGCCGGCCGCGGTCTCCACCTTCGCGGTGGCCCGCAGCAGCGCCTGCCGGTCACCCTCGCGCAGCCCCGGCAGCGTGGCCACGGCACGGGCGGCGACCAGCAGCGCGGTGGCCTCGTCGGCGGCGAGCCGCAGCGGCTCGGCCGCCTCCGCGCCGAGGGCGGCCGGGTTGTGCCACCAGATGCGCTCGCCGTCGGTGTCGATGTCCAGCAGATCGCCGCCGCGGAAGCTGGTGCCGCACATGGGCAGCACATCGAGGTCGGAGACCAGCTCGTCCTCGGTGATCCCGAAGGCGCGCGCCACGTCCTCGATCCGCGCGCCGGGACGCTCCCGCAGATACGTCACCAGGGAGAGCATCCGCCGGGTCTGGTCGATGGCGTTCACGGGCCTGACCGGTTTGCCTGCCACGTTCTTGTCCGCTCCCCCTCAGCCCTTGGCCACGGCACGCAGCCGGTCCATCACGTCGGCCCGCAGCTCGGCGGGCTCCAGGACCACCACGTCCGGTCCGAACTCCACCAGCCAGGCGTCCAGGCCGTGCCCGTACGGAATCTCCAACTCGTCCCAGCCGTCGCCGAGTTCCCGCACCACGGTGGCCTTCGCCCGAAGGGGGTAACCGGCGTCGGAGCGCAGCCGGATCCGCGCCGAGCGGTCGGCGGTCTCCCCGGCCCAGCTCGCCACGGTCTCCCGCACGGTGACGACGTCCGGCACCGGGACGGTGAACCGGCCGCTGCGCGAGCGCACCTTCCCGGTGATCCGGGAGAGCCGGAAGACCCGCTCGGCGCCCCGGTCGCGGTCCCAGCCGGCCAGGTACCAGTGGCCGCGCCAGCACTCCAGCGCCCATGGTTCGACGTGCCGCTGTCCGGGCTGGGCGGCGTTGGCCTTGCGGTAGTCGAAGACGACCGGCCGGCGGTCGCGGCAGGCCAGCATCAGCGGCTCGAACGCGGCCTCGTGCACCGGGATGCGCGGCTCCAGCGCGCCATGGGCGCCGTACGGGTCGACGTCCTCGGGGAGGCCGGCCGCACGCAGCTTCTGCAGGGCGCCGCTGGCCGCTCCGGCGAGCCGGGCCTGCTGCCACACCTTGGCGGCGAGCCCGAGGGCGGCGGCCTCCTCGGCGTCGAGGGTGATGGGCGGCAGCCGGTTGCTGTCGCGGCGGGCCAGATAGCCGACCTCGCCGTCGAGGTTCTCCACGGTCTCGATGACCAGTCCGAGTTCGCGCAGGTCGTCCTTGTCGCGCTCGAACATGCGGTTGAAGGAGTCGTCGGAGCCCGCTTCGAGATAGGCCTCGATCGACTCGCGCAGCTCACGCTTGCTGAGGGGCCGGCGCGTCCCGAGCAGACACAGCGCCAGATTCATCAGCCGCTCGGCCTTGGCAATGGCCATCGACCCGCTTCGCCTCCCTATGGTGCTTACGACCGATGACCGTACCGCCCCGAGGTGGCGCGGTAAAAGCCGAGGGCCCATGCCCGGACAGGCATGGGCCCCGGATGATCGGCCTCGGTCGGATCAGACGCCGAGCAGGTCGACCACGAAGATCAGGGTCTCACCGGGCTTGATCGCCGGGGTGGGGCTCTGGTTGCCGTAGGCGAGGTGGGCGGGGATGGTCAGCTGACGACGGCCGCCGACCTTCATGCCCTGCACGCCCTGGTCCCAGCCCTTGATGACCCGGCCGCCGCCCAGCGGGAAGCGGAAGGGGGTGCCGCGGTTCCAGCTGGCGTCGAACTCCTCGCCCGTGCTGAAGGCCACGCCGACGTAGTGCACGGTGACGGTCTGGCCCGCCTGCGCCACCTCGCCGTCGCCCTCCCAGATGTCCTTGATCTCGAGGTCCGCCGGGGGCTCGCCGCCCGGGAAGTCGATCTCGGGCTTGTCGATGCTCACGTCTAACGCTCCTGCTTGTCTGCGGAAAGGCGAACACGCACAGTCTTACATCCCCACGGCGTCACAGCTTCGCGAGGATGTCCACCGAGAAGACCAGCGTCGAGTCCTTCTTGATGCCGCTGCCCTCCGGCGGATTGTCGCCGTAACCCAGCTCCGGCGGGATGACGATGAGGACCCGGCTGCCGACCTTCTTGCCGGTCAGCCCCTGCGCCCAGCCCTTGACGACCTGCTGCAGCGAGAACGACGTGAGCTGCCCGCGGCCGTACGTGGAGTCGAACTCCTCGCCGCCGTCCCACAGCACGCCCTTGTACTGCACCAGGACGCTGTTCTCGGCGCCGACCTCCTCGCCGTCGCCCTCGATGACATAGCTCGACACGAGCTTCTTCGGGGCGTCCGCGTCGGGCACCTCGATGGAGGGGGCCTTGCCGTCGGTGTTGGTGCCGACCTTGGGCAGGTCCTTGTCGTCCTGCGCCACCTCGGTGCCCTTGGCGGAGCTCTTGGCGTTGAACGAGTCCTGGATGTCGACCACGAACACCAGCGTGTCGGTGCCCTTGATGCCGGCCTGCTCATTGCCCTGCTCGCCGTAGCCCCAGGTGGGCGGGACGGCCATCTGGACGCGGCTGCCGGCCTTCTTGCCGGCCAGCGCGTACCGCCAGCCGTCGATGATGGTGCCCTGGGCGAGCTGGATGGCCAGCGGGGTCTTGCGGTCGTAGGAGTTGTCGAACACCTTCGCGGTGCTCCACACCTGGCCCAGGTAGTGGGCCACGACGAAGTCGTTCTCCGCGACCGTCTTGCCGCCGCCCGCGATGACCGTCTTGACCGCGAGGTCCTTGGACGGGTCGCCGCTGCCCTTGGCGACCGTCGGCTTCTCCCCGAACTCCGTACCCGCGGTGATCGCCGGCAGCGGCCCGTCGACGATCTTCGGCGACGGCGCCGCGGACGTCTGGGGCGCCGAGGGCGAGGCGCTGTCGCTGGCGTTGCCCGAGTCGGACTTGTCGTCGCCGCACGCGGCGAGGGTCACCAGTCCAGCGGGAACGGCAATGAGTAGTGAGCGTCGGCGCACGGTGGGGGCCTCGTAATCATCGATCTTGTGGATGGCGTCCGCGCAACTCTACGGCGTGAGAAGGGCGCCGCACGGTGTAACGTACGGCGCCCGTGTGACGTTCCGGGAATTTCGGGATCCCCCGGTGGAACGCGTCTCTCACATTCCGGCGATCAGCTTCTCCACCCGTTCGTCCACCGAGCGGAACGGGTCCTTGCACAACACCGTGCGCTGGGCCTGGTCGTTGAGCTTGAGGTGCACCCAGTCGACGGTGAAGTCGCGGCGCTGTTCCTGGGCCCGCCGGATGAAGTCGCCCCGCAGCCGGGCCCGAGTGGTCTGCGGCGGAACGGACTTGCCCTCGAAGATCTTCAAATCGTTGCAGATCCGGGCCGCTTGTCCCTTTTTCTCCAGCAGGTAGTACAGACCCCGCCGACGGTGGATGTCGTGGTAGGCGAGGTCTATCTGCGCGACCCTCGGGTGCGACATCGTCATGTTGTGCTTGGCCCGGTACCGCTCCAGGAGCTTGTACTTCATGACCCAGTCGATCTCGGTGCCGATACGGTCGAGGTCCTCGGCCTCGATCGCGTCCAGCGTACGGCCCCACAGCTCCAGCACCTGCTCCACGGTGCCGGTGCGGATGCCCCGGCGCTCGCAGAAGTCCAGCGCCTTCTCGTAGTACTCGCGCTGCACCTCCAGCGCGGAGGCCTCCCGGCCGCTGGCCAGGCGCACCTTGCGCCGGCCCGTGATGTCGTGACTGACCTCGCGGATCGCCCGGATCGGGTTCTCCAGGGTGAGGTCGCGCATCACGGTGCCCGCCTCGATCATGCGCAGCACCAGGTCGGTGGCTCCGACCTTGAGCAGCATGGTCGTCTCGGACATGTTCGAGTCGCCCACGATGACGTGCAGGCGCCGGTAGCGCTCGGCGTCCGCGTGCGGCTCGTCGCGCGTGTTGATGATGGGCCGCGAGCGGGTCGTCGCCGAGGAGACGCCCTCCCAGATGTGCTCGGCCCGCTGGCTGACGCAGTACACGGCGCCGCGCGGCGTCTGCAGCACCTTGCCTGCGCCGCACAGCAACTGCCTGGTCACCAGGAACGGAATGAGGATGTCCGCGAGCCGCGAGAACTCCCCGTGCCGGGCCACCAGGTAATTCTCGTGGCAGCCGTAGGAGTTGCCTGCGGAGTCGGTGTTGTTCTTGAAGAGGTAGACGTCGCCCGCGATTCCCTCCTCGTGCAGGCGTCGTTCGGCGTCCACCAGGAGTCCCTCGAGAATGCGCTCGCCTGCCTTGTCGTGGGTGACCAGTTCGGTCACGTTGTCACATTCCGGCGTTGCGTATTCCGGATGTGATCCCACGTCGAGATAGAGGCGGGCGCCGTTCCGCAGAAAGACATTGCTGCTTCGGCCCCATGACACGACACGGCGGAAGAGGTACCGCGCCACCTCGTCAGGCGACAGGCGGCGCTGTCCCCTGAACGTGCACGTGACGCCGTACTCGTTCTCCAGCCCGAAAATGCGGCGGTCCATGAGGGAACATTACGCCCGATCCCCCGACCTGAAACGAGGTTCGACGGCACGATTTGGATCATTTTCCGAACGGGCCGCGACCACCGCTCTCCCGGCGGGAACTGCCAGTACCCGTCCCGTGGCGACCAAAACCAGCAGCGACACGCCACCCGCGACCCCCGGCACGGCGAACCCCCACAGCGCCCCGCCCGCCTCGACGACCGGACCGGTGAGGCCCGTTCCGACCGACGCGCCGACGGTGAAGGTGGTCACCAGCCAGGAGAACGCCTCCGTGACGGTCCCGCGCGGCGCGTGCCGGTCCACGAGCACAAAGGCACAAGCGATGGCCGGTGCCAGGAAGATCCCGGCGACCACCATGAGCAACGTCATGGCCACCGCGCCCGGCATCAGCATCAGCGGCAGGTAACACACCGCCAGAAGGGCCACCAGCCCCTGGAGTCGCCGCGCGGGCTCACCGGCCCACTGCCGCGCCCCGTACGCCATGCCGCCGATGAGCGCACCCAGCCCGATCCCGGCCATCAGCCAGCCGTACACCTGGTCGCCGCCGTGCTCGTCCGCGTACGACACCGCCGCCACGGTGATGGACCCCAGCGCCATCCCCACGGCCAGGAAGGCACCCAGCAGCGCGAGCAGCCCCGGCGAGCGCAGCGCGCCCAGCCAGTGCGCCTCGCGCGGCGCCGACCGCCAGGCCCGCGAGGGCGGCGAGACGACCACGGAGAGGGCGCCCAGCACCCCGATGACGTTCAGTACGAGCAGCGCGGCCTGCGCCGACCACAACGAGGCGCACACCGTCACCAGCAGCGGTCCGACGGTGAACATCACCTCCTGCGCCACGGCGTCCATGGCGTACGCCCGGTGGACGTGGTCCTCCTCGGGCAGCACGGAGGACCACAGGGCCCGCAGCCCGCCCTCCAGGGGCGGAGTGAAGAGCCCCGCCGCGGCCACCGCGCCGTACGCCACCGTCGACGACCCGGTCCCCGCGAAGGCGAACACGGCCATCGCCAGCGCCGACAGCACCGCGGCCGGCAACTGCACCCGCGGCTGTCCGCGCAGATCCACCAGCCGCCCCAGCACCGGCTGCCCCACGGCATTGGCGACGCCGTACACCGCCGCCAGCGCGCCGGCCAGGCTGTACGTACCGCCCTCCGCGCGCACGAACAGCACGATCGCGATGGCGGCGGTCGCGTTGGGCAGCCGTCCCACGAGCGTGCCCACGAGCAGCCGGGTGGCGTGCCGTGCCCGGAGGATCTCCAGGTATCCCGTGGCCATGCGGGCCCCTTCACTGGAAGTTTTACGTATAACTAAGCACTCCATACGTACCATGTCCGCTGTTCACCAGTCCAGACGAAGGAGCGGCCCGACGATGCCCCGAGCCGGCACCCGCCCCACGAGCCGGGACGTCGCCCGGGCCGCCGGCGTCTCCCAGGCCGCGGTCTCCCTGGTCCTCGGCGACAAGTGGCGCGGCCGGGTCTCCGAGGCCACGGCGGAACGCGTCCGCGAGGCCGCGCGCACCCTGGGCTACCGCCCCAACCTGGCCGCCCGCAACCTCCGGCTGGGCCGCACCCGTACGGTCCTCCTGGTCGTCCCCGCCCTCACCACGGAGTTCTTCGCCGGTGTCTACACCGGGGCCGCCCGGGTGGCCTCCCGGCACGGCTTCGGCGTGGTCCTCTACCCCTCCCCCGAGGGCATCGGCCCCGCCCGCGACCCCTTCGCGTCCGCGCAGGCGGCCCTGGACGGCGTCATCGCCTCCTCCATGGCCGCGGAGGCCCTCACCGCGATCCGCGGCGAGGCGCTGCCGCTGGTGATGCTGGACAGCGACCCCGAGGGCAGTGTGGGCGCGGCCACGGTCAACCTCGACATCGCCGACGGCGTCCGTCAGGTCACCGACCACCTCCTGGCACTGGGCCACCGCCGCTTCCTGCACCTGGCGGCGGATGTGCCGTCCTGGACCTTCGAGGTGCGTGCGCGGGAGCTGGCGGCGCGGCTCGAGGCCGTGCCGGGGACATCGCTGAGTACGGCGCGGGCGCCGATCTCGATCAAAGGGGCGGAGGTGTCGGCGGAGGCCGCGCTCCGCGGGGCGGCGGCGCCGGACCGGCCCACCGCCGTGGTCTGCGACGACGACCATCTGGCGGCCGGCACGTACAAGGCCGCGCGGCGTCTGGGGTTGCGTGTTCCCGAGGACCTGTCCGTCACCGGACTGGACGATCTGGCCCTCGCGAGCGCGATCGATCCGGAGCTGACCACGGTGCGGTTGGACGCGGAGCTTTTCGGTGAGCGGGGGATGGAGGCGCTGCTGGCGGTCCTGGAGGGCCACGCCCCCGATGCGGGCGACATCCCGGTCGAGCTGGTGGTCCGGGAGTCCACGGCCCCGGCGCCCCGCTGAGGGCTTCGGCAGCCCTCGGTGTCGGTGCTGAGCGGGGGTGGGCTCACAGCCCGGCGGCTTACGGGGTGCTCCGCGCCGGCGTCGGCCGGGACGGGTTCGCGCGGCCCGGCACCGTGCGGGGTGCCCCGGCGGTCGGTGCGGGCCGGGGTGGGTCGCGCGGCCCGGCGCCACCCAAGCCCCCGCCGGGACCGCAGCGGCGCCGCAGGCACAAGACCCGTGCCCCCGCCGGGGCGAAAGCGGCGCCGCAGGCGTCAGACGCGCGCGCCCACTACTCGACGTCTCCGCCGGAGTCCGTCTCGGCCTCCGCCTCGGAGGCCGTCTCCGCACCGCCCGCTTCCAGCAGACGGGACAGCTGACGCCCCCCGATCCGCTTGAACTTCCGCTTCTGCGGCCGTGTACGGTCCAGCACCGCCACCTCCAGCCGCTCCGCCGGAATCTCCCGCTCACTGCCGTTGGTGTCCCGCGACAACGCCTGCACCGCCAGCCGCAGCGCCTCCGCCAGCGTCATCCCGTCCCGGTGCCGCTGATCCAGGTACCCGCTGATCTGCTCCGCGTTGCCCCCCACCGCCACCGAGCCGTGCTCGTCCACGATGGAGCCGTCGTGCGGCAACCGGTAGATCTGGTCGAACTCCGGGGTCTCCCCGACCTCGGCCACCACCAGCTCCACCTCGTACGGCTTCTCCCCCACACTCGAGAAGATCGTCCCCAGCGTCTGCGCGTACACGTTCGCCAGGCCCCGGGCCGTCACATCGTCCCGGTCGTAGGTGTAACCCCGCAGATCGGCGTACCGCACGCCCCCGATCCGCAGATTCTCGTACTCGTTGTACTTACCGGCCGCGGCGAACCCGATCCGGTCGTAGATCTCGCTGAACTTGTGCAGCGCACGGGACGGGTTCTCACCGACGAACACGATCCCGTCGGCATACTGCAGCACAACAAGGCTGCGACCACGGGCGATGCCCTTACGGGCGTACTCCGCCCGGTCCGCCATCGCCTGCTGGGGTGAGACATAGAACGGCGTCGACACCGGTTATCCGTCCCTTTCTGTCAAAGTCACTGGACCACCAAACAACCGAACAACCCTCCCGCGCGGCCTACAGCAGCGAGGCCCGCGGCCCGTCCGGCTGCTCCAGCCGCCGCTCCAGCACCGACCGGGCGATGTCGGACGCCTCGTCCTCGGTGAGCCGGCGGAAGCCGTCATCGGTGATCACGGTGACGATCGGGTAGATCCGGCGGGCGACATCGGGACCACCGGTCGCCGAGTCGTCGTCTGCCGCGTCATACAGCGCCTGCACCACCAGCGTGGTGGCCTCGGCCTCACTCAGGTCGTCCCGGAACAGCTTCTTCATCGCACCGCGCGCGAAGATCGACCCGGAACCGGTCGCGGCGTACCCCTGCTCCTCGGAACGTCCGCCCGTGACGTCGTAGGAGAAGATCCGCCCCTTCTCCCGGTCCACGTCGTACCCGGCGAACAGCGGAACCACGGCGAGGCCCTGCATCGCCATGCCCAGATTCGAACGGATCATCGTCGACAGCCGGTTCGCCTTGCCCTCCAGCGACAGCTGCGCGCCCTCGACCTTCTCGAAGTGCTCCAGCTCCAGCTGGAACAGCTTCACCATCTCCACGGCGAGACCGGCCGTACCGGCGATCCCCACCGCCGAGTACTCGTCGGCCGGGAACACCTTCTCGATGTCCCGCTGCGCGATGACGTTCCCCATGGTGGCCCGCCGGTCACCGGCGAGCACGACGCCGCCGGGGAAAGTCACCGCCACGATCGTCGTCCCGTGCGGCGCCTCGATCACACCCTTCACGGGCGGCAACGACCTCTTGCCCGGCAGCAGTTCCGGCTGGTGCTCGGAGAGGAAGTCCATGAAGGAGGACGACCCGGGCGTCAGGAAGGCGGCCGGCAGACGCCCGGTGCTACGAGTGTTCGCTTCCACGAAGTTCCTTCCAGGTAGGCGGCTGCCCGACGAACAGCGTCGGGATCATCTCCCAACTTGCCGATGGCCGAATTGCAGTTGAAGCACAGTACGCCACGGACCCTACCCGTCCTGCGGCAATGATCCACATGTACGGCGGAGGCTTTCGGGCAGCTCCCGCAGCGCGGACGCTGCCCGCGGCCGGTCCATCCCGCGCCACGGACAGCGTCTCACGCCACCTTCGACTCTCACCCCGGACACCCCCGCAACCTTCGATACGAAGGCTACTGGCCGCCCTTTTGCACGAAGCTTCGAACGAAGTCCTCGGCGTTGGCCTCGAGCACGTCGTCGATCTCGTCGAGAACGTCGTCCACGTCCTCGCTCAGCTTTTCCTGACGCTCCTTGAGGTCCTCCGAAGCCTGCGCTTCCGACGCCTGCTCCTCGACCTCCTCCGTGGACCGGGTGGCCTTCTGCTGTCCGCCGCCGGTGTCCTTGGTCGCCATCACCCTCACCCCGCTCGGTTCGCCCGACACACTTGCTCGGTCAAGATCAGACCCTACTCGCCGGGTCCGACAATGCCCCCGCAGTTGCTCCAACGTACGGGGACCATCCCGATGATTCCCGGACCCGGCGTTTTCCACCCTGTCCGGCCGGCCCTTCCCGGGTACCCCCGGTACCCGCTCAGTTTCCCGACAACACCCTGACCAGGTCTTCTGCCGTACGGCAGCGGTCCAGGAGCTCCTTGACGTGATTACGCGTTCCGCGAAGCGGTTCCAGGGTTGGGACCCGCTGGAGCGAGTCCCGGCCCGGCAGATCGAAGATCACCGAGTCCCAGGAGGCCGCCGCGACATCGTCCGCGTACTGCTCCAGACAGCGCCCGCGGAAGTACGCGCGGGTGTCCTCCGGAGGCTTCGTACGGGCCCGCTCGACCTCTCCCTCGTCCAGCAGCCGCTTCATCCGTCCCCGGGCCACCAGACGGTTGTAGAGGCCCTTCTCGGGGCGTACGTCGGCGTACTGCAGGTCCACCAGGTGCAGCCGGGCGGCGTCCCAGTCCAGGCCGTCCCTGCGCCGGTAGCCCTCCATGAGCTCCCGCTTGGCGACCCAGTCCAGCTCGCCGGCCAGGCTCATCGGGTCGTTCTCCAGCCGCGTGAGCGTGTCCTCCCAGCGGGCCAGCACGTCCTTGGTCTGGTCGTCGGCGTCCGCCCCGAACCGCTCCTCCACGTACTTGCGAGCCAGCTCGAAATACTCCATCTGGAGTTGTACGGCGGTCAGCGTCCGCCCGCTGCGCAGCGTGACCAGCCGCTTCAGGGACGGATCGTGCGACACCTGGTGCAGCGTCCGTACCGGCTGGTCGACCGCCAGGTCCACCGCGATGAACCCGTCCTCGATCATGGACAGGACCAGCGCCGTCGTACCCAGCTTCAGATACGTCGAGATCTCGGACAGATTCGCGTCGCCGATGATCACATGCAGTCGCCGGTACTTCTCGGCGTCGGCGTGCGGTTCGTCGCGCGTGTTGATGATGGGCCGTTTGAGGGTCGTCTCCAGGCCCACCTCGACCTCGAAGTAGTCCGCCCGCTGGCTGAGCTGGAACCCGTGTTCGTGGCCGTCCTGGCCGATGCCGACGCGGCCGGCGCCGGTGAAGACCTGGCGGGAGACGAAGAACGGCGTCAGGTGGCGCACGATGTCCGAGAAGGGGGTCTCCCGCTTCATCAGGTAGTTCTCGTGCGTGCCGTAGGACGCGCCCTTGTTGTCGGTGTTGTTCTTGTACAGGTGGATCGGCTGGGCGCCGGGAAGCTGTCCGGCGCGTTCCGCCGCCTCGGCCATGATCCGCTCGCCGGCCTTGTCCCAGAGCACGGCGTCGCGCGGGTTGGTGACCTCGGGGGCGCTGTACTCCGGATGGGCGTGGTCGACGTAGAGCCGCGCGCCGTTGGTGAGGATGACGTTGGCCAGGCCGATGTCCTCGTCGGTGAGCTGGCTGGCGTCGGCGGTCTCACGGGCGAGGTCGAAGCCTCGTGCGTCGCGCAGCGGGTTCTCCTCCTCGAAGTCCCAGCGGGCCCGGCGGGCCCGGTGCATCGCCGCCGCGTAGGCGTTCACGATCTGGGACGAGGTGAGCATGGCATTGGCGTTGGGGTGGCCGGGGACGGAGATGCCGTACTCCGTCTCGATGCCCATTACTCGCCGTACGGTCATGCGGCCCTCCTTGCCCGGCGGCGTCCCCGGTCGGGGGCGCTGCTGTACCGCCGGCGCTCCGGTGCGTGTGCGGTGCCCGTCCCCGCACTGCGCGACTCGGCGGTACGGAAGAGCCTAGAACGCCTTTGCGCTGGTGGGGAGATCATTTGCGTCATTGCTGTGCTCCAGCCGTGGCCCGAAAAGCAGTCGGCTGCGGGTACCCGTCGAGGGCACCCGCAGCCGCCCTGGCTTTTACAGGTACTGACCGGTGTTCGCCACCGTGTCGATGGAGCGTCCGGTGTCCGCGCCCTGCTTTCCGGTGATGAGGGTACGGATGTAAACGATCCGCTCGCCCTTCTTTCCGGAGATGCGGGCCCAGTCGTCCGGGTTGGTGGTGTTGGGCAGGTCCTCGTTCTCCTTGAACTCGTCCACGCAGGCCTGGAGCAGGTGGGAGACCCGGAGGCCCTTCTGGTTCTTCTCCAGGAAGTCCTTGATCGCCATCTTCTTGGCGCGGCCCACGATGTTCTCGATCATGGCGCCGGAATTGAAGTCCTTGAAGTAGAGGACTTCCTTGTCGCCGTTGGCGTAGGTGACTTCCAGGAAGCGGTTCTCCTCGGATTCGGCGTACATCTGTTCCACGGCGGTCTGGATCATGCTCTGGACCGTCATGGCCTTGTCGCCGCCGTGCTCGGTGAGGTCGTCGCCGTGCAGCGGGAGGCGCTCGGTGAGGTACTTGCCGAAGATGTCCTGGGCCGCCTCGGCGTCCGGACGCTCGATCTTGATCTTCACGTCCAGCCGGCCGGGCCGCAGGATGGCGGGGTCGATCATGTCCTCACGGTTGGAGGCGCCGATCACGACCACGTTCTGCAGGCCTTCCACGCCGTCGATCTCGGCGAGCAGCTGCGGGACGATGGTGTTCTCCACGTCCGAGCTGACACCGGAGCCGCGGGTGCGGAAGAGGGACTCCATCTCGTCGAAGAAGACGATGACGGGGGTGCCCTCGCTGGCCTTCTCCCGGGCCCGCTGGAAGACCAGGCGGATCTGCCGCTCGGTCTCGCCGACGTACTTGTTCAGCAGCTCGGGGCCCTTGATGTTGAGGAAGAAGCTCTTGCCGGCGGCCTGGCCGGTGACCTCGGCGACCTTCTTGGCCAGCGAGTTGGCGACGGCCTTGGCGATGAGCGTCTTGCCGCATCCGGGGGGCCCGTAGAGCAGCACGCCCTTGGGCGGCCGCAGTTCGTGCTCCTTGAACAGGTCCGGGTAGAGGTACGGCAGCTCGACCGCGTCGCGGATGGCCTCGATCTGGCCGCCGAGGCCGCCGATCTGCTCGTAGCCGATGTCGGGGACTTCCTCGAGGACGAGTTCCTCGACCTCGCTCTTGGGGACGACCTCGTAGACGTATCCGGAGCGGGGCTCCATGAGCAGGGCGTCGCCGGGGCGGATGGTGACGTCCAGCAGCGGCTCGGCGAGCCGCACCACCCGTTCCTCGTCGGTGTGCCCGAGCACAAGGGCCCGCTCGCCGTCCTCGAGGATCTCCTTGAGGGTGACGATGTCGCCGACGCGCTCGAACTGCATGGCCTCGACCACGTTGAGCGCTTCGTTGAGCATCACCTCCTGGCCGCGCCGGAGGTCTTCCAGCTCGACGCCGGGGCTGACGTTCACCCGGAGCTTGCGGCCGCCGGTGAAGATGTCGGCCGTTCCGTCCTCGTTCGCCGTGAGGAAGACCCCGAAGCCGGCCGGGGGCTGTGCGAGCCGGTCGACCTCCTCCTTGAGGGCCACGATCTGGTCGCGGGCCTCACGGAGCGTGCCGGCGAGTCGTTCGTTCTGGGCGGACACGCCGGCCAGGTTGGTCTGCAGCTCGACGATCCGCTCTTCGAGAATCCTCGTGTGTCGCGGAGAGTCGGCGAGCTTGCGTCGCAGGACGGCGATCTCCTGCTCAAGGTAGGCAATCTGCCCGGCCGGGTCGTCGGACCCGCGTCCTGGGCGGATGCCGCGGTTCATGTCGTCGTCGTGGGCTGCCACGGTCCTCACCTCCTCCAAGGGGAGCTGGACGCTTCCAGACCCTACCTGGGCGGGTGTCGATTGAAACCCCTAGATCACAAAGACGGTCGGGGTGTGTCCGATCTTCACCCTTGCGCTCTCCCTCACGCCAGGGGAATACCCACCGAAGATGATTGGAACCCAGGCGAAGGTAGGGTCGAAGTGTTCAACACCCGTCAGAGCTGGCCGGATTCCCGTTCGGTTCGACGCAGGAAACGGCAGGAGAGATGAGCGTGCGGCAGGAGACCGGAGTCGGTGGCGAGGCCCTGGAGGTCTGGATCGACCAGGACCTGTGTACCGGTGACGGCATCTGCGCCCAGTACGCGCCCGAGGTGTTCGAGCTGGACATCGACGGTCTGGCCTATGTGAAGAGCCCGCAGGACGAGTTGTTGCAGGACAAGGGGGCGACAACGCCCGTGCCGCTGCCGCTCCTCGCGGATGTGGTCGACTCGGCGAAGGAGTGTCCGGGCGAGTGCATTCACGTCCGTCGGGTTTCGGACAGCGTCGAGGTGTACGGGCCGGACGCCGGGTGATCGATTTGGCACAGCGCGTCACGATTGTCTGATTTATCACATGCCGGGGCGCGCGCCCAGCCGTACGCCCGCGCGCGGGTCACACACTCCTGGCGCCGGACGGGGCGGACCGCACGAACGCGCCGTTCTCCCACCGCCATTTCACGTTCTCGCGCACATCGGGGCAGCAACTGGGCACGTCGGCGGAGGAGTAGCCGAAGAGCACGGCGGTGACCTCGCCGTCACGTACGGCGAAGTCGCCGATGTTGGTGCGGTCCTCGGGGTCGGCGAGGGTGGCGACCACGCGCGGTGCCGTACTGCCCGCGCTCCGGGTGAGGACGTACACGCCGTCGGGCGGGGTGCCCATCGGGGAGTCGCAGTGGACCACGGCCACCGTCTCCGGGCGGCCGTCGCCGTCGAGGTCGCCGGACGCCTTCTTCTTCACCACGGCCTTCACCCTGCCGCAGTCGAGGGGGAACTCGGCGGCCGCGGGGTCGGGCGGGACGATGTGCGCCGGGGCGCTCTTCGTGTGCGGGCCGGGCGTCGGGGCCGCGGTGGCGGCGTCGGGCCCCAGGACCGGGGAGAGGGCCACGACACCGGCGAGAGCCGTGGCGGTGGCGACCCAGTGGATGGGCCGGGTGTGCGTGTGGGCGAGCTCCGGGACGGCGGATGGCTGCACTAGGAGTGTCTCCTGTGAGGGCTGTGCCGGTGGGGGGGTGGCCAGCATCGTGCCACACGTCACAGTACGGAGGGAACGGCGGGGGTGTGCGGTTCCGGTGCGGGGGAACCGGAAGGGGTTTCGCTCTCCGCGCCGTCGGCCGGGTCGTCGGGTCAACGTGAGGACGCCGTGGCGCAGTTCCCGGTGGTTGCCGGGAACTGCGCCACGGCGCCTGTTCGTTGTGGGGAGGGGGCGGGCCGCGTCAGCGGGCGGCGCCTCCGTCGGCGTTGGGGCCCGCGTAGTCCTCGCCGTAGGCGCCCTTGGCGGGGCGGCGACGGCGCATGGGCGGCTCGACACCGTCGGCGAGGCGACGGGCGGTGAGCAGGAAGCCGGTGTGGCCGATCATCCGGTGGTCCGGGCGGACGGCCAGGCCCTCGATGTGCCAGTTGCGGATCATCGTCTCCCAGGAGGTCGGCTCGTTGAAGCAGCCGATCTCGCGGATGGACTCGACGGTCCGGGCGAGCTGGGTGGTGGTGGCGACGTAGCAGCACAGGATGCCGCCGGGGACGAGCGCCTTGGAGACGGCCTCCAGGCACTCCCAGGGGGCGAGCATGTCGAGGATGACGCGGTCGACGTCGGTGTCGGACAGGTTGTCCTGGAGGTCTCCGACGGTGAGCTGCCAGGCGGGGTGCGGGCCGCCGAAGTAGCGCTCGACGTTCTGCCGGGCGATGTCGGCGAAGTCCTCGCGGCGCTCGTAGGAGTGCAGCATGCCCTGGTCGCCGATGGCGCGCAGCAGGAAGCTGCTGAGCGAGCCGGAGCCGACGCCGGCCTCGACGACGCGCGCGCCGGGGAAGATGTCGGCGAAGGCGAGGATCTGCCCCGCGTCCTTGGGGTAGACGACGGCTGCCCCGCGGGGCATGGACAGGACGTAGTCGGGGAGCAGGGGGCGCAGCGCGAGGTAGGCGACGTTCCCGGTGGTGCGGACAACGCTGCCCTCGGGAGCGCCGATCAGTTCGTCGTGGGGGAAGGAACCCTTGTGGGTGTGGAAGTTCTTCCCGGCCTCGAGCGTGAACGTGTAGTGGCGGCCCTTGGGGTCGGTCAGCTGAACCTGGTCCCCGACCTTGAAGGGCCCGCGCCTGCGGGCGGCACCGGTCGGTTCGGACATGTGAACAGCCTACCCGTCCCGGGAGGAGGCGCCGACCACCGCCGGTGCGGGCAGGGGGTTCAGCTGGGCCGCGCCATCGCCTTCACGAAGGCCCGCTCGACGTCGGCCGCGGACAGGACGCCGTAGATCTCTCCGCTGTCCTCGACCACCAGGTACTCGGTGGCCGGGGTGGCGCGCAGGGCGTCCAGGAGGTCCTCTCCGGCGAGCTCGGCGGAGACGTGCATGCCGTCGGTGAGGTCCTGGGCGAGTCCGCCGACCGGTACCCAGGGACGGCGGTGTTCGGGTACGCCGACGATGGCGGCCTCGCGGACCAGGGAGAGGGGGACGCCGTCGGGGTCGACGACGACCAGGGCGCGGGCGCCGGCGGCGTTGGCCCGGCGCAGGGCCTCGGAGAGGGGTGTGTCGGTCTCGACGGGCACCGCGCGGCGGGTGAGGTTGCGGGCGCGCAGTTCGGGGAGGTGTTCGCGCAGCCGGGCCATGCGCAGGCTGTTGCCGGCGCCGGTCCAGATGATCGCGGCGAGGATGGCGGCGAGCAGGGCGTCCAGGACGGTGTCCATGCCCACGTTGTCCACGGCGTCGGAGCCGAGGGCGCCGGACTGGGTGAGCAGCGGGAGGCCGATCAGGACGGCGACGGCGAGGGCGCGGCCGACCCAGGCGGCGGCGATGGTGCCGGTCATGGGTTTGCCGCTGATCGCCCAGACGACGGCGCGGAGCATGCGGCCGCCGTCCAGGGGGAGGCCGGGCAGGAGGTTGAAGACGGCCACGATGAGGTTGGAGACCATCAGGCCGGCCAGCAGGACGCCGGGGACGCTGCTGGGGTCGACGGCCAGCAGCCCGAGGTAGAAGAGGCCGGACAGGACGAGGGAGAGCAGGGGGCCGACGAAGGCCAGCACGAACTCGCGGCCGGGGGTCTCGGCCTCCTTCTCGATCTCGGAGACGCCGCCGAAGAACTGGAGCTGGATGCGGCGCACCGGGAGCTCGAAGCGGAGGGCGGCGAGGGTGTGGGCGAGCTCGTGGACCAGGACGGAGGCGTAGAAGGCGACCGCGAAGAACAGGGAGACGAGGTAGCTGGCGGCGCCGAGCTCGGGCAGCACGCGGTCGATCTGTCCGCCGAACACCCAGGTGATGAGGATGGCGACGAGGAACCAGCTGGGTGCCACGTACACGGGCACCCCGAACGGGCGCCCCATCAGCAGCCCGCCCCGCTGCTTCTCCTGCGGCCGCTGCGGCGCCGACGCCTGCCCCGCACCGGAGTGAGCCGGCGATCGTTTTCCACCGCGCTCGTCACCGGGCCCGCCCGCGGACGCCGGGGACTCGCCGGTCCCGGCGCCCGGGGGCCTCGGCCCCGCGCGGTCGTCGGCCGGTGTCCGGGATCCGGTACGGGTGTCGGGGCGGCGGCCGGGCTGTTCGTCGGCGGGGCCGTCCGCGGGCGCGGGGGGTTCGCCGGATGCGGTGCCCCCGGGGTGTTCGTCGGTGGGCCGGTTCGCGGGCGTGGGGTCCGCGGCCGGGTGTCGGGGGTGCTCGGGCCCGTGGACGGAGGGGTCGGGGGTCGGAGGGCGAGGGCCCGTGTGGTCGGGCGACTCGTCGTTGCCGGGTCGCGGCTGTCCGCGCCCGCCGCTTACGTCCACCGGTGTCCCCTCGTTCGCTGCGTCTCCCGTGCCTGCCGGACGGGAGGGTCTCGTGTCGATGGTATGCGGCCTGCGCCGCGCGTTCCGCCCCGGCACCCTGTCTCTTCCCCTCCTTCCCCTTCCCTCCCCGCCGTCACGCGCGGCGCCCGCGGTGGGTGGGGCGGGGCCGGGTCGGGGGTGTCCGTCCTCGGACCTGCGCGATCGGGCCGGCTGGAGGGGCGCGGACGCGCCGGCCGCCCCCGCCCCGTCCCCTTCTCCCCGTCGGCGGCGTACGCGCTGTCAGTGGCGGGCCGTAAGGTCTGTGGGCATGGAGACGAGCATCGAGGGCGAGGAGCGGGCCGACGGCGGCGGCCCGGGCACCGTGGGCGTACGGGCGGACACGGCCGCCGCCATACCGCCCGCGTCGCTGTCCCCCTCGCGTGCGAGCGACTTCATGCAGTGCCCGCTGCTGTACCGGTTCCGGGTCATCGACCGGCTGCCGGAGAAGCCGAGCGAGGCCGCGACCAGGGGCACGCTGGTGCACGCGGTGCTGGAGCGCCTCTTCGACGCCCCGGCCGCCGACCGCACAGCGCCCCGGGCGAAGTCGCTGGTCCCGGGTCAGTGGGACCGGCTGCGCGAGACCAGGCCGGAGGTCATGGAGCTGTTCGCCGACGATCCGGAGGGCGAGCGGCTGGCGCGCTGGCTGGCGGAGGCGGAGAGACTGGTCGAGCGGTGGTTCTCGCTGGAGGACCCGAGCCGGCTGGAGCCCGCCGAGCGGGAGCTGTTCGTCGAGGCGGAGCTGGACTCCGGGCTGAGACTGCGCGGCATCATCGACCGGGTGGACGTCGCGCCCACCGGCGAGGTGCGGATCGTCGACTACAAGACGGGCAAGGCGCCCCGGCCGGAGTACGCCGAGGGCGCGCTGTTCCAGATGAAGTTCTACGCCCTGGTGGTGTGGCGGCTGAAGAAGGTGGTCCCCCGCCGGCTCCAGCTGGTGTACCTCGGCAGTGGTGACGTGGTGACCTACGATCCCGTGCTCGCGGATCTGGAGCGGGTGGAGCGCAAGCTGCTCGCGCTGTGGGACGCGATCCGGCTGGCGACCGAGACGGGTGTCTGGCGCCCGCGTCCCACGAAGCTGTGCGGCTGGTGCGACCACCAGGCGCACTGCCCGGAGTTCGGCGGCACTCCCCCGCCGTACCCCCTGCCGGTGAGGGCGCCCGAGTCCGGCGGGGCCCAACAGGGCAGAATGGGGCCGGACTAGCGAAGGAGACTTACGTGGCCATCCGCGTCCTACTGGTCGACGACCAGCCGCTGTTGCGCACCGGGTTCCGGATGATTCTGGAGGCCGAGCAGGACATCGCGGTCGTCGGCGAGGCCGGAGACGGCCTCCAGGCCCTGGACCAGGTGCGGGCGCTGCAGCCCGATGTGGTGCTGATGGACATCCGCATGCCGCGGATGGACGGGGTGGAGGCGACCCGGCAGATCACCGGGCCCGAGCGGGACGGGCCGGCGAAGGTGCTGGTGCTGACGACGTTCGATCTCGACGAGTACGTGGTGGAGGCGCTGAAGGCGGGGGCCAGCGGCTTCCTGCTGAAGGACGCCCCGGCCAACGAGCTGGTGCAGGCGATCCGTGTGGTGGCCGCCGGGGAGGCGATGCTCGCGCCGAGCATCACGCGCCGGCTGCTGGACAAGTACGCCACGCATCTGCCGTCCGGTGACGAGCCGGTGCCGGACACGCTGCACACACTGACCGAGCGTGAGGTCGAGGTGCTGAAGCTGGTGGCGCGCGGGCTGTCCAACGCGGAGATCGCCGCCGACCTGTTCGTCAGCGAGACCACCGTCAAGACGCACGTCGGCCATGTGCTGACCAAGCTGGGGCTGCGCGACCGGGTGCAGGCGGCGGTGTACGCCTACGAGAGCGGGCTGGTGCGCCCCGGCGCACAGTAGTGCGGTACGACGAAGGGCGCCCTCCCCGACGGGGAGGGCGCCCATAGTCGTAACCGGTAAGGGGTCAACCCAT
>NZ_JBHWHX010000005.1:105275-148671 GCF_042732315.1 Streptomyces sp. NPDC059787 | reverse complement strand
CCAAACCTTTCGCCTTTTTGGTTGGGGGGGTTGTTTTTTTTTTAAACGCCACCGCCGGCCCCCCCCCCCGCGGGGGGGGCCCCCCTTCGTCGTACCGGTTACGGCGTCAGCCCTTGTTCAGTTCCCAGAACCGGAACACGGTCGAGGCGTCGAGGCAGTACTCCAGGCCGTACACGCCGTCCTGGACGACCGCGTACTGCTTGGCCTGCCAGACGGGGAGGACGGGGATGTCCTCGGCGACGATGTCCTGGATCCGGCCGAACTCCTCGTCGGTGGCGGAGCGGTCGCTCTGGGCGGCCGTGCGCGGGAGGAGCGAGTCGGTGATCGCGCCGGCGTCGTAGTTGTTGTCCAGCACGTTGCCCTCGCCGAAGAAGGGCCCGGTGAAGTTGTCGGCGTCCGGGTAGTCGGGCACCCAGCCCTTGACGTAGACGCCGTACTTGCCGGCCGCGATGTCCTTCTCGTACTGGGCGAAGGGGACCGACTCGACGTCGGCGTCGAACAGTCCGCTCGCGTTGAGCTGTCCGGCGATCGTCTTCAGTTCCTGGTCGGTGGCCGGGCCGTAGCGGGACGGGGTGGACCACAGGGTCAGCTTCACCTTGCCGGTGATGCCCTCCTCCTCCAGCGCGGCGGCGGCCTTGGCCTTGGAGGGGCGGGCGCCGTAGGTGTCGAAGAAGGCGGTGTTGTGGCCGCCGATGCCGGCCGGGACGATCGAGTACAGCGGGCTGGCCGTGCCCTGGTGGACGTCCCGGACGAGGGCGTCACGGTCGATCAGATGGGCGATGGCCCGGCGCACGCCGGGTTTCCCGGCGACCGGGTCGTCCATGTTGAAGACCAGGTGCTGGACCTCGGCGCTGCTGCCCTCCACGATCTCGACGCCGCCGGCGCCGTCGTCGGCCCGGTCGATGTCGTTGATGGCCTCGGCGGTGAGGCCGCGGTAGGCGATGTCGACCTCGGCGTCCTGTACGGCCTTCTTCAGGGCGTTCTGGTCGCCGTGGAAGAACTCCAGGGTCACGCCGGAGTTCTTGGTCTCGGCGGTGCCCTTGTAGTGCTCGTTGACGGAGAAGACGGCGCGGTCGTTGGCGAACGAGTCCAGCCGGTACGGGCCGGAGCCGACCGCCTCCCCGTCCTCGCGCAGCCCGTCGGCGTCGTACTCGCGGTGGTCGACGATGGAGCCGGCACCGGACGCGATCTTGCTGGGGAAGGTGGCGTCGGGTGTGTTGAGTTCGAAGACGACCGTCTTCCGGTCGGGGGTGCTGACCTTCTCCAGCGTGGGGAACATGATCGCGGGCCCGTCGGGGTCGTTGATCTTCAGCATGCGGTCGAAGGAGAACTTCACGTCCTTCGAGGTGAGCGGGTCACCGTTGCTGAACTTCAGTCCGTCCCGCAGTGTGCAGCGGTAGACCTCGGTGCCGGCGTCCGCGAAGCCGCAGCTCTCGGCGGCGTCCGGCTGCGGCTCGGTGGCTCCCTTGGGGAAGCCGAGCAGCGACTGGAAGACGTTGTTGAACAACAGCCAGGAGCCGGGGTCGTAGCCGGAGGCGGGGTCGGTGGACAGGACGTCGTCGGACATCCCCACCACGACGTCGGAGCCGTCGGCCCCCGCGTCGCCGCTCTCGGTGCCACAGCCGGTCAACAGGCCGGAGGCCAGCCCCGCCACGATGGGCAGGACTGGCCACGGGTTACGCAAATTCACGTGCTATGCCTTGTCGTTCTTGCTGCCCGGATCGTGTCACCGGTCCGGGTTCGTGCGGTTCTGTCACTCGGTGACGCCGCGCGCGAGCTCCCACAGCTGGAGAGTCGAGGAGGAGTTGAGCGCGTAGGCGGTGCCGGTGACGCCGTCGCGGGCGGCGACGTACTGCTTACCCTGCCACAGCGGAATCACCGGGACGTCCTCGGCGACGATGTTCTGGATCTCCGCGAGGCTGTCGGAGGCGGACAGCCGGTCGGCCTGGCGGCGCGACTCCGGGATCAGCTCCTTGATGATCTTGGTGTTGGCGTAGGGCGAGCTGAGGAAGTTGTCCTCGCCGAGGAAGGGAGCGGTGAAGGCGTCGGCGTCCGGGTAGTCGGGGAACCAGCCCATGCCGTAGACGTCGTACTTCTCGTTCTGGGCGGCGGTCTTGAACTTGTTCCAGGTCTCGCTCTTGATGTCGGTCTCGAACAGACCGCTGTCGTTGAGCTGCTTGCTCAGCTGCTCGAACTCCGTCTTGGCGGCGGGGCCGTAGTGGTCGTGCGTGTAGTGCAGCGTCAGCTTCACCGGGGTGCTGACGCCGGCGTCCTCCAGCAGCTCACGGGCCTTGGCCACGTTCGAGTCGCCGTACGTGTTGAAGAACGCGTTGGTGTGACCGGTGACGCCGGCGGGGACCAGCGAGAACAGCGGCTCGGCCTGGGAGCCGTAGACGTTGCCGACCAGCTCGCTGCGGTTGATGACCTGGGCCATCGCCTGGCGGACGGCCCTGTCCTTCACGGTGGGGGCCTCGGTGTTGAACGCCAGGTACCGGATCTCCAGACCGGGCGACTCGACCAGCTCGATCTCGTCGTCGGTGGCGTTGCCGAGCTCCTGGATCTGCTCCGGCGACATGGTACGGGTCGCCATGTCGATGTCACCCTTCTCCAGCGCCTCGCCCATGGCTTCGGAACTGTCGTAGGAGACCATCTCGACCTTGTCGTTGTTCACCTCCAGCGCGCCCTTGTAAGAAGGGTTCTTGGTGAAGGTGGCACTGACCATCGTGCCGTCCTCGACCTTGCCCTCGAGGGTGTACGGACCGGAGCCGTCGACCTCGAAGCCCTCGCGCAGCTTGCCCTTGTCGTAGTCGTCCGGGTTGACGATGCCCGCGACCGGGGTGGACAGCTTGTACGGGAAGGTGGCGTCGGCGCTGTTGAGGTGGAAGATCACCTCGCGGTCGCCCTGGGTCTCGACGGTGTCGATGGTGGACAGCAGCGCGAACACACCACTGTCGCCCTTGATGGCGAGGGCGCGCTCGATGGAGAACTTCACGTCCTCCGCGGTGATCGCGTCGCCGTTCGAGAACTTCAGACCGTCGCGCAGGGTGCAGCTGTAGCGCTCGTTGCCGGCGTCGGTGAATCCGCACGACTCGGCGGCCTCGGGCACCGGTTCGCCGTCGCCGCGGGGCTGGACCATCAGGGTCTGCACGGTCTGCCGCAGGATGTTCCAGGTACCGACGTCGTAGGCCCAGGCCGGGTCGAGGGGCGCGGGGCCGTCCTCCTTGGATGCGGTGAACCGGTCCGTGGTGCCCACGACGATCGCGCCGCCGTCTCCGCTCCCGCCCTCGCTGTCGCCGCAGGCGGCGAGCACCGGCGCGAGCAGGCCCATCGCGGCCGCCAGCACCAAAGTCTTGCGGTTCATGCTCGAGTTTCTCCAGGACTGTCGACTCCGTGTATCCGGCATGCGGGGGTTGTCGCAGCGGAACACGGGGATGGGGGCGAGGTTCTCGCGATGACATTAGTCCGCGCCCGCAGGAGGGTTCGCAGCCGCCGGAGTTGAGGGCACATCACGCAGTGAGACCGGGTGTGAACGCACCGGTAAAGGCGACCGGGGAATGATTGGTGCAGCTTCTCATGAATCAGGACACAAAGGCGTACCGGTGCCCCCCGGAATGGTGCGGAAGGCACAGGAGGACATCGTTGTCGACCCCCTTCCATGTGGTGAACCTCACATGTGAAAGCGGGCTCGGCGGAGCCGGAATTCGGCCACCGGCAAGCGGGTCGAATTCTTTCGGTCGCGTGCGTCCGGGCCCGAGAAGCCGAGTGGCGGGAATTCCGGCGGTAACACCGCTGCGCTGGGTGAACGCCTAGCGCATTTCCGTCATCAGACCATGCAGGAATGTCAGGTCCACGACTTCCAGGGAGGGCACGACCGTCCGCCGGACGGCCGGGGTGATCGGGCCCACCGAGGGCACCGCGACGACCTGGCAGCCCGCCGCCTCGGCGGCGGTCACACCGGTCACCGTGTCCTCGACGACGGCGCACCGTACGGGGTCCGCACCGAGCCCGGCGGCGGCCGCGAGATACGGGTCCGGGTGCGGCTTGGTGCGCGGTACCTCGTCGCCGGCGACCGACAGGGCGAAGTGCTGGGGGCCCAGCGTCTTCAGCACCCGGTCGATGATGCGCCGGTGGGAGGCGGAGACGAGCGCCGTGGGGATCTCGTACTCGGACAGCTCGGCGAGCAGCCGCGCGGCACCCGGCATCAGCGGCAGGGCGTGGTCGATACGCTCCTCGAAGCCGTCGTTGAGCAGCACCGTCAGCTCGGGCAGGCCGATGTCGGCGCCGGTGGCCTCGATGAGGAACCCCGCGCTGCGGGTCATGGGGCCGCCGACCACGACATGGCGCCAGGAGTCGTCGAGGGTGTGGCCGAGGGAGGCGAAGACCTCGACCTCGACGTCCCACCAGAAGCCCTCGGTGTCCACCAGGGTGCCGTCCATGTCGAGGAGGACGGCCTGCAGGGCCGACCCCTCGGCCGTCTGGGTTCCGAGCGCGGGGACCGTACTGGTCATCCGCGTACCTCCTTCACAGGGACGACCAGGCCGGTTCCCACGAGGGGAACCGGCCTGCGGTGGACCGACCAGTGTACGTCGTGCGCGCCCGGAACGCCTGGTGTGGCTCCCGGCGCCTCAGCGGGCGTTGAAGTACTTGGCCTCCGGGTGGTGGATGACGATGGCGTCCGTGGACTGCTCGGGGTGCAGCTGGAACTCCTCGGAGAGCCGCACGCCGATGCGCTCGGGTTCGAGCAGATCGGCGATCTTGGCGCGGTCCTCCAGGTCGGGGCAGGCGCCGTAGCCGAGGGAGAAGCGGGCGCCCCGGTACTTCAGGGCGAACATGTCCTCCATCGCGGCCGGGTCCTCGCCCGCGAAGCCGAGTTCGGAGCGCACGCGCGCGTGCCAGTACTCGGCGAGGGCCTCCGCGAGCTGTACGGAGAGCCCGTGCAGCTCCAGGTAGTCCCGGTAGGCGTTGGCCTCGAACATCCGGGCGGTCTCCTCGCCGATCCTCGAACCGACCGTGACCACCTGGAGGCCGACCACGTCGGTCTCGCCGGACTCCTCCGGGCGGAAGAAGTCCGCCAGGCACAGCCGGCGGCCGCGGCGCTGGCGCGGGAAGGTGAAGCGGGTGCGCTCGTTGCCCTGCTCGTCCAGGATGATCAGGTCGTCGTCCTTGGAGACGCACGGGAAGTAGCCGTAGACCACGGCCGCCTCCAGCAGGTTCTCCGTCTGGAGCCGGTCGAGCAGTCCGCGCAGCCTGGGCCGGCCCTCGGTCTCGGCCAGCTCCTCGTAGGTCGGCCCGTCGCCGGTGCGGGCCTGCTTCAGGCCCCACTGGCCCTTGAACAGGGCGCCCTCGTCGAGCCAGCTCGCGTACTCCTTGAGCTGGATGCCCTTGACGACGCGGGTGCCCCTGAAGGGCGGGGTGGGGACCGGGTTGTCGGTGGCGACGTCGGAGCGGACGTGCCCCTCCTCGGGCCGCTCCTCGATCTCCACGGTGGCCGCGCGGACCCGGCGCTGCTTCAGTTCGGGCAGCTGCGCGCCGGGCACTCCGCGCTTGATGCCGATGAGGGCGTCCATCAGGCGCAGGCCCTCGAAGGCGTCGCGGGCGTAGCGGACCTCGCCCTGGTAGATCTCGTGCAGGTCCTGCTCGACGTAGGCGCGGGTGAGGGCGGCGCCGCCGAGGATCACCGGGTAGTCGGTGGCCAGGCCGCGCTGGTTGAGCTCCTCCAGGTTCTCCTTCATGATCACCGTGGACTTCACCAGCAGCCCGGACATGCCGATGACGTCGGCCTTGTGCTCGTCGGCGGCTTCCAGGATCGCGGAGACCGGCTGCTTGATGCCGAGGTTGACGACGTTGTAGCCGTTGTTCGACAGGATGATGTCGACCAGGTTCTTGCCGATGTCGTGCACGTCGCCGCGCACGGTGGCCAGCACGATGGTGCCCTTGCCGGCCTCGTCGGTCTTCTCCATGTGCGGCTCGAGGTGCGCGACGGCGTTCTTCATCACTTCGGCGGACTGGAGCACGAACGGCAGCTGCATCTGGCCGGAGCCGAACAGCTCGCCGACCACCTTCATGCCGTCCAGGAGGGTGTCGTTGACGATGTCGAGCGCGGGCCGCTCCTGGAGGGCCTCGTCCAGGTCGGCCTCCAGGCCGTTGCGCTCGCCGTCGATGATGCGGCGCTTGAGGCGCTCCTCCAGGGGCAGCGCGGCCAGTTCCTCGGCCTTGCCGGCCTTGAGGGACTTGGCGGTGGCGCCCTCGAAGAGCGCCATCAGCTTCTGCAGCGGGTCGTAGCCCTCGGCGCGGCGGTCGTAGATGAGGTCGAGGGCCGTGGTGACCTCTTCCTCGCTGAAGCGGGCGATGGGCAGGATCTTCGACGCGTGGACGATCGCCGAGTCCAGGCCGGCCTTGACGCACTCGTCGAGGAAGACCGAGTTCAGCAGGATGCGGGCGGCCGGGTTGAGGCCGAAGGAGATGTTCGACAGGCCCAGCGTGGTCTGCACCTTGGGGTGGCGCTTCTTCAGCTCGCGGATGCCCTCGATGGTGGCCAGGCCGTCCTTGCGGGACTCCTCCTGGCCGGTGCAGATGGTGAAGGTCAGACAGTCGACGAGGATGTCCTCCTCGCGGATGCCCCAGTTGCCGGTCAGGTCGTCGATCAGCCGCTCGGCGATCTCGACCTTCTTCTCGGCGGTGCGGGCCTGGCCCACCTCGTCGATGGTGAGCGCGATCAGCGCGGCGCCGTGCTCCTGGGCCAGCCGGGTGACGCGGGCGAACCGGGACTCGGGTCCCGCCCCGTCCTCGTAGTTCACCGAGTTGATGACCGCGCGGCCGCCGAGCTTCTCCAGCCCGGCCCGGATGACGTCGACCTCGGTGGAGTCCAGAACGATCGGCAGGGTGGAGGCGGTGGCGAACCGTCCGGCCAGTTCCTCCATGTCGGCGACGCCGTCACGGCCCACGTAGTCCACGCACAGGTCCAGCATGTGCGCGCCCTCGCGGATCTGCTCGCGGGCCATCTCCACGCAGTTGTCCCAGCGGCCCTCGAGCATCGCCTCGCGGAACTTCTTCGACCCGTTGGCGTTCGTCCGCTCACCGATCGCCAGGTAGGAGGTGTCCTGGCGGAAGGGGACGGTCTGGTAGAGGGAGGCCGCGCCGGGCTCCGGGCGCGGGTCGCGCTCCGTCGGAGCGAGGTCGCGCACGCGCTCCACGAGCTGCCGCAGGTGCTCGGGCGTGGTGCCGCAGCAGCCGCCCACCAGGGACAGGCCGTAGTCGCGTACGAAGTTCTCCTGGGCGTCCGCCAGCTCTTCCGGGGACAGCGGGTAGCGGGCGCCGTCCTTGGTGAGTTCCGGCAGGCCGGCGTTGGGCATGCAGGACAGCCGGCTGCGGGAGTGGCGGGCCAGGTGGCGCAGGTGCTCGCTCATCTCGGCCGGACCGGTGGCGCAGTTCAGGCCGATCATGTCGATGCCCAGCGGTTCCAGCGCGGTGAGCGCGGCGCCGATCTCGGAGCCGAGCAGCATGGTGCCGGTGGTCTCGACCGTGACCGACACGATCAGCGGGACCTCGAACCCGGCGATCCCCATCGCGCGGCGGGCGGCGATCACGGAGGCCTTGGTCTGCAGCAGGTCCTGGGTCGTCTCCACCAGCAGCGCGTCCGCGCCGCCCGCGAGCAGGCCCTCGGCGTTCTGCTGGTAGGCGTCCCGGATGGCGGTGAAGGTGGTGTGACCGAGGGTGGGCAGCTTGGTGCCGGGTCCCATCGAGCCCAGCACCCAGCGGGTGCGGCCGTCCCGCGCGGCGTACTCGTCGGCCGCCTCGCGGGCGATGCGGGCACCCGCCTCGGACAGCTCGGTGACGCGCTCGGGGATGTCGTACTCGCCCAGGGCGGTGAGGTTGGCGCCGAAGGTGTTCGTCTCGACGCAGTCGACTCCGGCGGCGAAGTACTCGGAGTGGACCGAGCGGACGATGTCCGGGCGCGTCAGGTTCAGGATCTCGTTGCAGCCCTCGAGGTTCTGGAAGTCCTCGAGCGTGGGGTCCTGGGCCTGGAGCATGGTGCCCATGGCTCCGTCGGCGACCACCACCCGGGTGGCGAGCGCCTCGCGGAGGGCGGACACACGGGTCCGGCTGTCGGCGGAAGGGGTCTGCGGCAACGAGGCCATGAAAGGGGCTCCCTCTGGGTGCGACGGCTGTCGGCTTTGCGGCTGCCCGGGATCCCCTCACGGAGTGTCCCCGGCTGGGCGCACCTCGCCAGGGTATCCGGGACCGCTCCCTGATGTCCGGGGCGTCCACGGGGCGGACGATGATGGCCGACAACCGGCGCCCGGAGTACGAGTGGCGGAACCGATCACGTCCGACCATTGGCGGGAGGTCGGCATCGACCGGTAGTGTTCGACAATGCCGAACAGCGGCAGCGGCGCGTCGCGGGTAGACGGCCGAAGGGGACGGAGGCAGTACGGCGATGGCACGGAACATCCAGTCGCTCGAACGGGCGGCGGCGATGCTGCGCCTGCTGGCGGGCGGCGAGCGGCGGCTCGGCCTGTCGGACATCGCCTCGTCGCTGGGCCTCGCCAAGGGCACCGCCCACGGCATCCTGCGCACCCTCCAGCAGGAGGGGTTCGTCGAGCAGGACGACGCCTCCGGGCGCTACCAGCTGGGCGCCGAGCTGCTGCGTCTGGGCACCACCTATCTGGACGTGCACGAGCTGCGGGCGCGCGCCCTGGTGTGGACGGACGACCTGGCCCGCTCGAGCGGCGAGAGCGTCTATCTCGGGGTGCTGCACCAGCAGGGCGTGCTGATCGTGCACCACGTCTTCCGGCCGGACGACAGCCGGCAGGTCCTGGAGATAGGGGCCATGCAGCCGCTGCACTCCACGGCCCTGGGGAAGGTGCTGTCGGCCTACGACCCGGTGGCCCACAGCGAGGCCCTGGAGGCCGACCGCAAGGCATTCACCGACCGCACGGTGTGCGATCCGGACGACTTCGAGCACCTCCTCGACCTCACCCGCGCGCGTGGCTACGCGGCGGACGTGGAGGAGACCTGGGAGGGCGTCGCCGCCGTCGCCGCCCCCATCCACGACCGGCGGCGCATGCCGGTGGGCGCGGTGGGCATCACGGGGGCGGTGGAGCGGCTGCGCCGGGACGGCGAGCTGCGGCCCGAGCTGATCGCGGCGGTACGGGACTGTGCCCGCGCGGTGTCGCGGGACCTGGGCGCCGGGCGGTTCTGAGCGGAACACGGAGACGACCGGGGCGCCGTACGGCGTCCCGGTCCTCGGCATGTCCCGGAAGGGGCATACCGGGTGCGAGTCCACACAACCGCCTCGAAGATCGATAAGCCGGGGCGATCAATAACGATCGCGCTTTCGATAACCAAACTCTTGACGCCCGCGAGGCGCCGGGAAAGACTCCCGTCCATCGGTCGGCATTGTCGAACACCTACCGGCAATACGAGTTAGAGTGTGACAACGCCAAGGGCCGGCATCGCTCTCACCCCTGAGGGCGCCAATCCCCGGTGGGACCCGGGGGTCGGCTTCCCTGGACGAAGGACAAAGGAGTCGCGGGTGTCCAGCTCCGACATCTTCATCGGCGAGACCATCGGTACCGCCATACTCATCCTGCTCGGTGGCGGCGTCTGTGCCGCCGTGACGCTGAAGGCCTCCAAGGCCCGTAACGCCGGCTGGCTCGCCATCGCCTTCGGGTGGGGCTTCGCCGTCATGACGGCGGTCTACATCGCCGGACCGCTCTCCGGCGCCCACCTCAACCCGGCCGTCACCGTGGCGCTCGCCCTCAAGGACGGCGAGTGGAGCAACGTTCCGGTCTACTTCGCCGGAGAGTTCCTCGGCGCGATGATCGGCGCGACTCTGGTCTGGGTGGCCTACTACGGCCAGTTCCTGGCCCACCTCACCGACAAGGAGATCGTCGGCGGTCCGGGGGCGCAGGCCACCGCCGCCAAGGCGGTCGAGGCGCAGGAGAAGGGCGCGGGCCCGGTGCTCGGCGTCTTCTCCACCGGCCCGGAGATCCGGCACACGGTGCAGAACCTCGCCACGGAGATCGTCGGCACCTTCGTGCTGCTGCTCGCCATCCTCACCCAGGGCCTGAACGACGCGGGCAACGGCCTGGGTGTGCTGGGCGGTCTGATCACGGCGCTCGTCGTCGTCTCGATCGGTCTGTCGCTGGGCGGTCCGACCGGTTACGCCATCAACCCGGCCCGTGACCTCGGCCCGCGCGTCGTGCACGCCCTGCTGCCGCTGCCGAACAAGGGTGGTTCCGACTGGTCCTACGCCTGGATCCCGGTGGTCGGCCCGCTGATCGGCGGTGCCCTCGCGGCCGGCCTCTACAACGTCGCCTTCGCGTAGGCCCGGCATCTTGTCACAGCGCCGTACGTACCGCCCCGTAACCAAGGAACTCCAGGAGCACACAGTGACCGACGCCCACACCGCCGGCCCGTTCATCGCCGCCATCGACCAGGGCACCACCTCCTCCCGCTGCATCGTCTTCGACCGCGACGGGCGCATCGTCTCCGTCGACCAGAAGGAGCACGAGCAGATCTTCCCCAAGCCCGGCTGGGTCGAGCACGACGCCACCGAGATCTGGACCAACGTCCAGGAGGTCGTCGCCGGGGCCGTCGAGAAGGCCGGCATCACCCGCGACGACATCAAGGCCATCGGCATCACCAACCAGCGCGAGACCACCGTGCTGTGGGACAGGAACACCGGTGAGCCGGTCCACAACGCCATCGTCTGGCAGGACACCCGCACCGACGCCCTCTGCCGCGAGCTCGGCCGCAACGTCGGCCAGGACCGCTTCCGCCGCGAGACCGGCCTGCCCCTGGCCTCCTACTTCGCCGGCCCCAAGGCCCGCTGGCTGCTCGACAACGTCGACGGCCTCAAGGAGCGCGCCGAGGCGGGCGACATCCTCTTCGGCACCATGGACACCTGGGTCATCTGGAACCTGACCGGCGGCGTCGACGGCGGCCACCACGTCACCGACGTCACCAACGCGTCCCGCACGCTGCTGATGAACCTGCACACCATGCGGTGGGACGAGAAGATCGCCGAGTCCATCGGCGTCCCGCTGGCGATGCTGCCCGAGATCCGCTCCTCCGCCGAGGTCTACGGCGAGATCACCGGCGGCAGGCTGGGCGAGCTGCTCGGCGGCATCCCGGTCGCCTCCGCGCTGGGCGACCAGCAGGCGGCCCTGTTCGGCCAGACCTGTTTCGCCGAGGGCGAGACCAAGTCGACGTACGGCACCGGCACCTTCATGGTGATGAACACCGGCGACAAGATCATCAACTCCTACAGCGGCCTGCTGACCACGGTCGGCTACCAGATCGGCGACCAGAAGCCGGTCTACGCCCTGGAGGGCTCGATCGCCGTCACCGGCTCGCTGGTGCAGTGGATGCGCGACCAGATGGGCCTGATCTCCACCGCCGCCGAGATCGAGACCCTCGCCCTGACCGTCGAGGACAACGGCGGCGCCTACTTCGTGCCGGCCTTCTCCGGCCTGTTCGCCCCGTACTGGCGCTCCGACGCCCGCGGTGTGATCGCCGGCCTGACCCGGTACGTCACCAAGGCGCACCTCGCGCGCGCCGTGCTGGAGGCCACCGCCTGGCAGACGCGGGAGATCGCGGACGCCATGACGAAGGACTCCGGCGTGGAGCTGACCGCCCTCAAGGTCGACGGCGGCATGACCTCCAACAACCTGCTGATGCAGACGCTCTCGGACTTCCTGGACGCCCCCGTGGTGCGTCCGATGGTCGCCGAGACCACCTGCCTCGGCGCCGCCTACGCCGCCGGCCTCGCCGTCGGCTTCTGGAACAGCACCGACGACCTGCGCGCCAACTGGCGGCGGGCCGCCGAGTGGACCCCCCGCATGGACGCGGAGACCCGCGACCGTGAGTACAAGAGCTGGCTCAAGGCCGTAGAGCGGACCATGGGCTGGCTCGAGGACGAGGAGTAAGAACCGCCATGACCACCCAGTCCACCCTGCAGTCCGTGCCTGCCCTGGGGACGCACCCGGCGTCCGGCTCGAACCCGAGCCGTGCCGAGACCCGGGAGCAGCTCTCCAAGGCGTCGTACGACCTCCTCGTGATCGGCGGCGGCATCCTGGGCATCTCCACCGCCTGGCACGCCGCGCAGTCCGGCCTCAGGGTGGCCCTGGTGGACGCCGGTGACTTCGCCGGCGCCACCTCCTCCGCCTCCTCCAAGCTGCTCCACGGCGGTCTGCGCTACCTGCAGACCGGCGCGGTGAAGCTGGTGGCGGAGAACCACTTCGAGCGCCGTGCGGTCTCCCGCCAGGTGGCCCCCCACCTGGCGAACCCGCTCACGTTCTACCTCCCCGTGTACAAGGGCGGGCCGCACGGCGCGGCGAAGCTCGGCGCCGGTGTCTTCGCGTACTCGGCGCTGTCCGCCTTCGGCGACGGCGTCGGGCACCTGCTCTCGCCGGCCAAGGCCGCGCAGGACGTGCCGGAGCTGCGCACCGACAACCTCAAGGCCGTGGCCGTGTACGGCGACGACCAGATGAACGACGCGCGCATGGCGCTGATGACGGTCCGCGCGGCGGCCGAGTCCGGCGCGGTCGTCCTCAACCACGCCGAGGTGACGGGCCTGCGCTTCACCCGGGGCCGGGTCACCGGCGCCGAGCTGCGCGACCGGCTCTCGGGCGACGAGTTCGGCGTGAACGCCCGGCTCGTGCTGAACGCGACCGGCCCGTGGGTCGACCACCTGCGCCGTATGGAGGACCCGGACGCCGCGCCGTCCATCCGGCTGTCGAAGGGCGCGCACCTGGTCCTGAAGCGGACCTCCCCGTGGAAGGCCGCGCTGGCCACGCCGATCGACAAGTACCGGATCACCTTCGCCCTCCCCTGGGAGGACATGCTGCTGCTCGGCACCACCGACGAGGAGTTCGAGGGCGACCCGGCGGACGTCGCGGTCACCGAGAAGGACACCGCGCAGATACTCGACGAGGCCGCGTTCTCCATCCGCGACCAGCAGCTCGACCGGGACCTGATCACGTACGCCTTCGCCGGCCTGCGGGTGCTGCCGGGCGGCCCCGGGGACACGGCCAAGGCCAAGCGGGAGACCGTCGTCACCGAGGGCCGGGGCGGGATGCTGTCCGTCGCGGGCGGCAAGTGGACCACCTTCCGCCACATCGGCCGTACGGTGATGCAGAAGCTCCAGGCGCTGCCCGGCCACCCGCTGGGCGACGACTTCGAGCCGGTCGCCTCGCTGCCGAAGAAGCTGCCGCTGCCGGGCGTGGCCAACCCCCGCGCGGTGGCCCACCGGCTGCTGGTCGACGGCCCGGCGCCCGGCCCGCGCATGGCGGCGGACACCGCCAGGCACCTGGCCACCCACTACGGTTCGCTGGCCTTCGACATCGCCCGCCTGGCCAACGAGGACCCGGCGCTCGCCCGGCGCGTCCACCCGGACGCCCCGGAGATCCGGGCGCAGGTCGTCTGGGCCCGGGACCACGAGTGGGCGGAGACCGCGGACGACGTGCTGCGCCGCCGTACGACGCTGACGATCCGGGGCCTGGCCACGGACGAGGTCCGCGCCGATGTGCAGGAGATCCTCGACAAGAAGTGACCTGCGCTCCCCCGGCTCCCCCGCACGGGAGCCGGCATACGGGATCGGGGGCGGCTCCGCGCCGACGGAGCCGCCCCCGATCCCGTACATAATGGGCTGGATACATCGGATGTCTGGTCCGCAGGGAGGCGCGGTATGGCAGTGACCGACGAGGCGATCGAGAAGATCAAGGGAATGATCGTCTCGGGCGCGCTGCGTCCCGGCGCCCGGCTGCCCAAGGAGAGCGAGCTGGCGGCCGAGCTGGGGCTGTCCCGCAACTCGCTGCGCGAGGCGGTGCGCGCCCTGTCGCTGATCCGCATCCTGGACGTGCGGCAGGGCGACGGCACCTACGTCACCAGTCTCGACCCGCAGCTCCTGCTGGAGGCGCTGAGTTTCGTCGTCGACTTCCACCGCGACGACACGGTCCTGGAGTTCCTCGCCGTACGCCGCATCCTGGAGCCGGCCGCGACGGCCCTCGCGGCCACCCGGATCGGCGAGGAGCAACTGGACGCGCTGTCGGAGCAGTTGGACAGGCTCGGCGACGAGCCGTCGGTGGAGGACCTGGTCGCCGCCGACCTGGAGTTCCACCGGGGCATCGTGCGCGGCTCCGGCAACTCCGTGCTGTGCTCCCTGCTCGACGGTCTGTCCGGTCCCACCACCCGGGCCCGGATCTGGCGCGGGCTCACCCAGAAGGACTCGGTCGGCCGCACCCTGCACGAGCACCGGGCCATCCTCGCCGCCCTGCGGGACCGGGACGCGGAGGCGGCGCGGTCCTGGGCGACGGTGCACATCGCCAGCGTGGAGCAGTGGCTGCGGTCCACGCTGTGAGGGGTGTTTCCCGGCGCCCCGCGGGGCAGTGATGGGGTCACTCCCCTTGTGAGGGGGCTGCGGGCGCCCCGTGGGCACGCCGTAAGGTTGGGGCGTACGCGAGGGCACGTCGGAAGGAGGCGCTGGGTGATCGAGCTCGAGGGGGTTCCCGAGCTGATCGACCCGGTCATGGTGGCCGCGTTCGAGGGCTGGAACGATGCCGGTGACGCCGCCTCCACCGCGGTCGCGCATCTGGACCGGGAGTGGAAGGGCGAGGTGTTCGCGGCGCTGGACGCCGAGGACTACTACGACTTCCAGGTGAACCGCCCCACGGTGTTCATGGACGGCGGGGTCCGCAAGATCACTTGGCCGACGACGCGGCTGTCGGTGGTCCGGGTCGGCGGCGACAAGCCGCGCGACCTGGTGCTGGTCCGCGGCATCGAACCGTCCATGCGGTGGCGTTCGTTCTGCAACGAGATCCTCGGCTTCGCGCACGAACTCGGTGTGGAGCTGGTGGTCGTGCTGGGCGCGCTGCTCGGTGACACCCCGCACACCCGGCCGGTCCCGGTCAGCGGGACCACGTCCGACCCGGACCTGGCCCGCCGCATGGACCTGGAGGAGACCAAGTACGAGGGTCCCACGGGCATCGTCGGCATCCTCCAGGAGGCGTGCACGCACGCGGGCGTGCCCGCGGTGTCGTTGTGGGCGGCGGTCCCGCACTACGTGTCGCAGCCGCCCAACCCGAAGGCCACGCTGGCCCTCCTGAACCGCCTGGAGGACCTGATCGACGTGCGGATCCCGCTGGGTGAGCTGCCCGAGGACGCGCGTGCCTGGCAGGTGGGTGTGGACCAACTGGCCGCGGAGGACAGCGAGGTGGCCGAGTACGTCCAGACGCTGGAGGAGGCCCGGGACACCGCCGAGCTGCCGGAGGCGTCGGGCGAGGCGATCGCCCGCGAGTTCGAGCGCTATCTGCGGCGCCGTGACGGGGCGTCGGGTCCGCCCGGCGGGCATGCCACGGCCGACGGCTCGGACGGTACGTCGTACCGGCGGGAGGGTCCGGGCGGGCGCAACCGTCCGCCGCGGCCGCCGAAGCCGGAGACGGACCCCGAGCCGGGATCGGGCCTGGATCCGGACTCGGACTCGGACTCGGATTCAGGCCCGGGTGGCGACGAGTCGTCGGAGGACTGAGCGAAGGGGCGCCCCGTTGTGAACGGGGCGCCCCTTCGTCGTCGCATCCGGTTACAGCGCCACGCCGAGCAGCGCGTCCACCGCGCGGGAGACGACGCCGGGCGCGCCGGTGTCCGTACCGCCGCTCTCCTCCTGGAGGACGGTCCAGCGGTCGACGGCGGCCAGCGCGGCCGGGGCGTCCAGATCGTTGGCGAGCGCCTCGCGGATCTCCTCGACCAGCGCCTCGGCGGGCGGTCCGTCGGGGCGGGAGACCGCGGCACGCCAGTGACCGAGGCGGGTCACGGCGTCCTGGAGGACCTGGTCGGTCCACTCCCAGTCGGCGCGGTAGTGGTGGGCGAGCAGCGCCAGCCGGATCGCCGCCGGGTCCACGCCGTCGCGCCGCAACTGGGACACGAAGACCAGGTTGCCCTTGGACTTGGACATCTTCTCGCCGTGCAGGGCGACCATGCCGGCGTGGACGTACGCCTTGGCCATGGGGAACTCGCCCGTGAGCGCCTGGGCGTGCGAGGCGCCCATCTCGTGGTGCGGGAAGACCAGGTCGGAACCGCCGCCCTGGACGTCGAAGCCCATGCCGAGGTGGTCGAGGGCGATGGCGACGCACTCGATGTGCCAGCCGGGGCGGCCCCGGCCGAGGGAGCCGCCGTCCCAGCTCGGCTCGCCCTCGCGGGCGGCCATCCAGAGCATCGGGTCGACGGGGTTCTTCTTGCCCGGACGGTCCGGGTCGCCGCCGCGTTCGGCGGACAGCAGCCGCATGGCGGCGGCGTCGAGGTTCGAGACCTGGCCGAAGTGCGGGTCGGACTCGACGGAGAAGTAGACGTCGCCGTCGATCTCGTAGGTCGCGCCGAGGTCACGCAGCCGCTCGACGAGGGGGACGATGCCGGGTATCGCCTCCACGGCGCCTATGTACTGGCGCGGGGGCAGCATCCGCAGGGCTGTCATGTCCTCACGGAACAGCGCGGTCTCGCGCTCGGCGAGCTCGGCCCAGTCGAGGCCGTCCCGGTCGGCCCGCTCCAGCAGCGGGTCGTCGACGTCGGTGACGTTCTGGACGTAGTGAACCTGCCGCTTGGTGTCGAGCCACACGCGCTGCACGAGGTCGAACGCGTTGTAGGTCGCCGCGTGTCCGATGTGGGTGGCGTCGTAGGGGGTGATGCCGCAGACGTAGATACGGGCGACGGGACCGGGGTCGGAGGCGATCAGGCCCCCGGTCGCGGTGTCGTGGATCCTCAGGTCGCGGCCCTGACCGGGCAGGGCGGGGACCTCGGAAGCGGGCCAGGCATGCATGTCATGAGCCTAACCGGACCGCGGTTCGGAAAACGAACGGGAGCAGGCCGGATGACCGGGAAGGCACTCTTGCGCCGTGGCGTCCGACGTGCTGCAGGTCCCGTTTCGGACGCACCGCCGTCCCGTTCCGGAGGGGCCGCCGTCTCGTTCGGACCGGGCTGCCGTCCCGCTCCGGACGGATCGCCGTCCCGCTCCGGACTCACCGTCGTCCCACTCCGGAGAGGCCGCCCTCTCGCTCCGGACGGACCGCCGTCCCGCTCCGGACTCACCGTCGTCCCGCTCCAAAGAGGCCGCCGTCTCGTTCAGACCGGGGGCCAGGGGATGGCCGGCCAGTCGCCGCCCGGTTGTGGGTGGGTGCCGGTGGTGAGGAGGGTCTCGACGCGCGCGCGGGTGGCGTCGATCTCCGCGCGGGTGAGGAGGGGGGTCAGGGCGGTGGTGAGGGCGCCGGTGGCGGTGAGGGCCGTTCTGAGGCCCTTGAGGACGTCCAGCGCCTCCGCGGTCAGGGGCTCCCCCGCCCAGCCCCACAGCAGGGTGCGGAGCTTGTCCTCGGCGTTGAAGGTGACCCCGTGGTCGATGCCGTACAGCAGGCCCTCGGCGGTGGGCAGCAGGTGTCCGCCCTTGCGGTCGGCGTTGTTGACCACCGCGTCGAGCACGGCGAGCCGGCGCAGCCGCTCGTCGTCGGCGTGCACGAGCAGCGCGGTGCGGCCCTCGCCGACCTCGGCGAAGCCGATCGCCTTCCAGCCCGGCTCCGGTTCCTCGCCGTCGACCAGGGCGAGGAGTTCCGCGCCGGGCGCCGTCTCGATCCACAGCTGGCACATGCCCTCGCCGTAGGGGCCGTCGCGGAGCACGGTGGGCGGGACGAGGCCCCAGCCGGTCGCCTCGGAGACCGCGTACGCGGCGACCTCGCGCCCGGCGAGCGTGCCGTCGGGGAAGTCCCACAGGGGCCGCTCACCGGCGACCGGCTTGTAGACGCAGGCCGCCTCGCGTCCCTCGTGGGTGACGGTGCAGTACAGCGCCGCGTTCGACGCCTCACGGATGCGTCCGCGCACGGTCAGCTCGCCCTCGGCGAGCAGCACGGCGACGGCCGGGTCGGCGGCCGTCACGCTCCGCGGCGGTATCCGTTCTGGCGCGGACATACGTGTCCTTCCGGGTCGAGCGGGAGGCTGCACAGCGGGCACGGCGGCCGCCCGGCGTTGACGACGTCGAGGGCGCGCTTGGCGAAGGCCCGGGCCTGCGCGCCGGTGAGCCGGACGCGGAGCATCGGGGGCCCGTTCTCCTCGTCCTGGAGCAGCCGTTCCTCGGCCTCGGCGAGGTCCTCCTCGGAGTCGGCGTCCAGTTCGACGAGCGCCTGCGCCTCGACGATCATGCGCTGCTCCTCGCCGTCCCAGGCGAGCGCCATGGTGCCGACGCGGAACTCCTCCTCCACGGGGGTGTCCAGCGGGGCGCTGTCGGTGGTCTCGGCCGGCGTCATCGCGGGCACCGCGGCGCTGCCGCCGCTCCGGCGCACGACCTCGTCGAGCAGTTCGTCCATCCGCTCGGCGAGCGCCGCGACCTGGGTCTTCTCCAGGGCCACGCTGGTCACCCGGGAGCCGGCGGAGGCCTGGAGGAAGAACGTACGGCGCCCTGGCAGTCCGACCGTGCCGGCCACGAAACGTTCCGGTTGGTCGTAGAGGAACACCTGACGGGACACGTCCTGTCTCCATTGAGAGTTGTGGGTACGGGCGGCTGTGTGAACAGGGACGCACTACGGCGACCGCTTCACCCTACTGCGCCCGTCGATCACGGTGCGCCCGCGCCGCCCCCGACCGTGGCGTCACCGGCCGGCGGCTCCTCGCGCGGCGCCAGGGACGCGAAGTCGCCGGTGTCGCCGAGGCGGACGAGAAAGGGACGCAGCCGTGTGTAACGGATCGCGGTGATGGAACACGGTTCAACGGCAATCCGCTGGAAGAGGTCGAGATGAAGTCCGAGTGCGTCCGCGACGAGAGACTTGATGACGTCGCCGTGCGAGCACATGAGGTACACGGCGTCGGCGCCGTGATCGCGCTCCACGCGCGCGTTCCACTCGCGCACCGCCTCGGCGGCGCGTGTCTGCATCGCGCGCATGGACTCCCCGCCGGGGAACGCCGCCGTCGACGGGTGCGCCTGCACCACCTCCATCAGGGGCTCGTCCTTGAGCTCGACGAGTTTGCGGCCCGACCAGTCGCCGTAGTGGCACTCGCCGATGCGGTCGTCGGTGTGCGGGGTGAGACCGGGGCGTTCTTCCAGCAGCGGCCGGACCGTCTCCCGGCAGCGCTGGAGCGGGCTGGTGACGATCTCGGCCAGCGGCAGCCCGGCGAGCCGTCCGGGCAGCGCGGCGGCCTGGGCGGCGCCGCGGTCGTCGAGGGCGACACCGGGCGTCCACCCGGCGAGCAGTCCCTCGGTGTTGGCGGTGGAACGTCCGTGCCGGACCAGGAGCAACGTGGGCATGCGGCCCAGGGTAGGCGTACGCGCGGGTGTGGTGTCCGTCGAGAGAAAGGAGAGTGTGCTTCGTGATCGTCGACTGTGCCATCTACCGGGAGGGGCATCGGTCGGAGGGGCCCCATGACTTCTCCGACGCGCTGGACGAGGCGCGGTCGGCCGGGGGGTTCGTCTGGATCGGGCTGCACGAGCCGACAGCGGACGAGTTCGACCTGGTCACGCAGGAGTTCGACCTGCATCCGCTGGCCGTCGAGGACGCCCTCAAAGCCCATCAGCGGCCCAAGCTGGAGGTGTACGACGACTCGCTCTTCGTGGTGCTGAAACCGGTCGTGTACGAGCCGCGGAGCGACACGGTCTCCTCCGGCGAGCTCATGATCTTCCTCGGTGATTCCTTCGCGGTGACCGTACGGCACGGCGAGGGCGCGCCGCTCAAAGCCGTACGGCAGCGGCTGGAGCGGGAGCCCGAGCTGCTGGGCGAGGGACCCACGTCGGTGCTGTACGCGATCGCCGACGCCGTCGTCGACCACTATCTGGACGTGGCGACCGAGCTGCAGACCGACCTGGAGGAGCTGGAGGCGGAGGTCTTCACCCCCGACGGCGGGGGATCGCGGCACACCGCGTCCAGGATCTACAACTTCAAGCGGCAGATCCTGGAGTTCCGCCGCGCGACCGGGCCGCTGGCGCTGCCGATGACGCGGCTGGCGGGGGTGGGCTCGTACGGGGTGGGGGTGCCGTTCGTGGAGGACAGGGCGCGGCCCTTCTTCCGTGACGTGCACGACCACCTCACCCGGGTGAACGAGTCCGTGGAGGGGCTGGACCGGCTGGTCTCGGACATCCTCTCGGCGCACCTGGCGCAGATGAGCGTGCGGCAGAACGACGACATGCGGAAGATCTCCGCGTGGGCGGCCATGGCCGCGATCCCCACGATGCTCGCGGGGATCTACGGGATGAACTTCGAGCACATGCCGGAGCTGCGGTGGGAGTGGTCGTATCCGGTGGTGATCGTGGTGATGGTGGCGCTCGAGGTGCTGTTGTTCCGGTTGTTCAAGCGGCGGGGGTGGATGTGAGGGGCTGTGCCCGTGTCCGGTGTCCGGTCACGCGAACTTCGGTTCCGGGGCGGCGGGGCCGCCGAGCGCGTTGCGGCGGTCGGGCATCCTGAGGGAGACCATGCGGCGCCAGCCGCCCAGGCGTTCGTACGCGTACACCGCGTGGATGCCTGCCGCGAGGACCGCCGCCTTGGGCCCGGGCCAGCCCAGGATGCGGCCCATGTGGGCCATCACCGCCAGGCTGACGTCCCGGTAGACGCGGATCTCCGCGAGCGCGCACGCGCGCAGGGTGCGCTGGATCGCGCGGCCGTGTCCGGCGTACGCGAAGCGCAGCAGCTCCTCGTGGCAGTAGGCGAGGTGGTTGTCCTCGTCGTCGGAGATCATCCTGACGGCGCGGCCGAGGTCGGGGTGGTCGGCGAAGTGCCTGCGGAGCAGGTCCATCTGCTCGGAGGCGCGTTGTTCGGTGACCCTGCTGTGGGCGAGGTAGGTGACGATGTCCCGCACGGTGAGCGGTTCGTCGCGCTTCAGCCGGCCGTGGGCCAGGCCGATGCCCTTGTTCTCGAGGAGCATCGTGTAGTCGGTCTCCGGGGGGACCGGGACGGGTTTCAGGCCGCGCTTCCTCATCAGGGCGTCGAAGATGCGGCCGTGCTTGTCCTCGTCGGCGCCGTGCCTGGTGATCTTGGGGGCGAGTTCGCGCTGGGCCTCGGGGACCAGCGCGGCGATCCGGGCGTTCTCCCAGCCGCCCTGGGACTCGCCGCTCGCGGCGATGGAGCAGAACAGGGCGAAGGACTCGTCGTTGTCGAGGATCTCCTGGAACAGACTCTTGGCCGAAAGCATGGTGGGCCACCTCTCCGCGGGCTTTCGCGGTTCCGAAGTTCCGAAGTTCCGCAAAAAAAGAGTCAAGTGCGCGGAGCCGGGGGCGGCAACAGGAGTGTCGGGCAACTCCGCCAGAAGGAGTACGGGACAGGGGCGCGGGAGCGTAACCGGGCGGGCCGGCGGGCGTTGGTGTGGGTGACGGCCGTGGCGGGGTGGACCCCCGAGCCCCCACCACGGCCGTGAGGACTACGCGAGGCCCGCGCGCTCCAGGGCCTCGGTGCCGGCCCGGAGCGATGCCAGGCGCTCGTCGAGCGTGAAGCCGGCCGGGGCGAGGGTGAGGGTGGTGACTCCGGCGGCGGCGTAGGCCTTCATCCGGTCGGCGATGCGGTCGACGGAACCGAGGAGGGTCGTCCGGTCGATCAGGTCGTGGGGGACCGCCGCGGCTGCGCCCTGCTTGTCGCCGGACAGGTACTTGTCCTGGATCTCGGCGGCCTCCTGCTCGTATCCCATGCGCCGGGCGAGCTGGTTGTAGAAGTTCTGCTTGCGGCTGCCCATGCCGCCGACGTACAACGCGGTGTAGGGGCGGAAGGTGTCGGCGAGGGTGGTGACGTCCTTGTCGTCGCCCACGGCGAGGGGGAGGGTGGGGCAGATGTCGAAGCCGTCGAGGGTCTTGCCCGCCTTCTCGCGGCCCGCGCGGAGGTGCTTGACGGCGGTCTCCTCGAGGTGGTCGGCGGAGGGGAAGATCAGCAGGGCGCCGTCGGCGATCTCGCCGGTCTGTTCGAGGTTCTTCGGGCCGATGGCGGCGATGTAGAGGGGGATGTGCTCGCGCTGGGGGTGCACGGTGAGCTTGATGGGCTTGCCGGGGCCGCCGGGGAGGGGGAGGGTCCAGTGTTCGCCGTCGTGGGTGAGGCGTTCGCGGGTCATGGCCTTGCGGATGATCTCGACGTACTCGCGGGTGCGGGCGAGGGGCTTGTCGAACTTGACGCCGTACCAGCCCTCGGAGACCTGAGGGCCGGAGACGCCGAGGCCGAGGCGGAAGCGGCCCTGGGAGAGGGAGTCCAGGGTGGCGGCCGTCATCGCGGTCATCGCGGGCTGGCGGGCGGGGATCTGGAAGATGGCCGAGCCGACGTCGATGCGGTGGGTCTGGGCGGCGACCCAGGTGAGTACGGTGGCGGCGTCGGAGCCGTAGGCCTCCGCGGCCCAGCAGACGGCGTATCCGAGGCGGTCCGCCTCCTGGGCCACGGCGAGGTTGTCCGCGTCCATTCCGGCACCCCAGTAGCCGAGGTTGATCCCTAGCTGCATGACCGTCTCCCCTTACCGATGAGTAACGTCGCTTGTGCGGAGACCATATACCTCCGGTGGGTGGATGCCTGCGGTACGGCGTCCGGTCCGGTGGGGGTGCGGGTCTTGTGCCTGCGGCGCCTGTGCGGCTCGGGTGGGGTGCGCGTAGCGCCTGCGGTCGGTGGGTGGGTCGGGGCCGGGGCACCCGTACGGCGCCGGGGCTCGTGCAAACGTCCGGCGGCTCGGAAATCCGTTGTCCACAGGCCCTCACACCAAACGCTCCGGCCAGTAATCTCGGCGTTCATGGAGCAGAGGCATCTCGGCCGTACCGGCCTGCGTGTGTCCCGGATCGGGCTCGGGACTCTGACCTGGGGTCGGGACACCGACGAGCACGACGCCGCGAACCTCTTGAAGACCTTCTGGGAAGCCGGCGGGACCCTCGTCGACACCGCCGACGTGTACGGCGACGGAGAGTCCGAGTACCTGCTCGGCAAGCTGATGGAGGGACTCGTACCCCGCCGGGACCTCGTCATCTCCACGAAGGCCGGGAGCGTACCCGACCCGGACCGCCGGTTCGACGGCTCGCGCGGCCATCTGCTCTCCGCCCTCGACGCCTCGCTCGCCCGCCTCGGCACCGACTACGTCGACGTGTGGCACGTCCACGCCTACGACCCCGCCACCCCGCTGGACGAGACGCTGGAGGCGCTCGACATCGCCGTCGGCAGCGGGCGCGTGCGCTACGCCGGCGTCTCCAACTTCTGCGGCTGGCAGCTGGCCAAGGCGGCGACCTGGCAGCTCGCCGCGCCGGGCGCGCGGACCCGGCTGGCGAGCACGCAGATGGAGTACTCGCTGCTCCAGCGGGGCGTGGAGCGCGAGGTCCTTCCCGCGGCGCTCGATCTGGGGATCGGGCTGTTGCCGTCCTCGCCGCTCGGGCGGGGCGTGCTCACCGGCAAGTACCGCAACGACGCCGCGCCGGTGGACTCCCGGGGCGCCTCGGAGCATCTCGCCCCGTTCGTCGCGCCGTATCTCGACGACACGGCGAGCCGCATCGTGGACGCCGTGACCACGGCTGCGGACGGGCTCGCAGTGACCGCGCTGCAGGTGGCCCTCGCATGGGTCCGTGACCGGCCCGGTGTGGCCGCCCCCATCGTCGGCGCGCGCACCGCGCAGCAGCTCACGGCGGCATTGTCAGTGGAGGCGCTTAGTCTTCCTGACGAGATCTGCCGGGCGCTCGACGATGTGTCGGCGCCCGTGCACCGCTATCCCGATCACGACTGGAGCACGCTGTGAGCACGGAGCCGCCCGAGACCGCGGAGGACGCCGAGGAGCCGGGGACGCCCGCCGAGGGCGCGCAGGTGTCCGAGGCCGAGGCGGAGCTGGCCGCGCAGCGCGTGGAGCGGGAGCGGATCGAGCGGCGGAAGGCGGAGCGGGAGGCCCCGATCGAGGCCGGCGGCAAGCTGAGCGGCACGGCCGCGGACCTGCTGGCCGCCGTGCGGGCCGTGGAGAGCGGTGAGAAGCCGGCCGCCACCGTGTTCGAGGAGGCCAGGCCCGCGCCGCGGCGGCCCGCTCCCGAGCCCGTGCGGCGGGCACCGGAGGCGGCCCCCGGCCCGGTGGTTCCGGCCGCCGGGGCCGTCGAGGACGTGCGGGGGGTGCTGGTTCAGGGGGGTGCGCCGGAAGGGCTTGCCGTCCAGGCCGCCGGCGTGTTCGGGGACGGGGGCGCCGACGTGCTGCGCGCCGATCCCTGGCAGTTGCTGCGGGTTCCCGGGGTGCGGCCCGAGCAGGCGGACGGGTTCGCCCGTGCGCTGCTCGGCGCCGGGGCCGGGCCGGACGACGAGCGGCGGGGGCGGGCGGTCACCGTGTGGCTGCTGGAGCAGGCCGCGCTCGCCGGACACACCGTGCTGGAGATGGCCGCGCTGGTCGCCGCGCTGGGACGGCAGGGGGTGCCGGAGTCCGAGGAGGTCGTGCAGAACGCCGTCTCGGAGGGGGACGTGCTCGTTTTCCAGGACGCCGTCGGCGAAGCCGGTGACGCCGGGGAGGACGAGGAGGACGAGGAGCGGCCGGTTCGGGTGCTGGTGGGGCTGGAGCGGTATGCGCTGGCCGAGGAGAGTCTGGCCGACGGGCTGGCCCGGTTGGTCAGCTCCGTGACCGAGCGGGACGGCGCGGGTGAGGAGTGGGAGCGTGCGGCCGCCTCGGTGGAGGGTTCCGCGGGTGAGCTGATCCGGGCGGTCGCCGGGCACGGGCTGGTGCTGCACACCGGTGGGGAGGCCTCGCTGGCCGAGCCTGCGGCGCTGGTGAGCGCCGCGCGGGGTCTGGGGTTGCGGGTCTGGGCCGCCGCCCACGGTCCGGTGGGACGTGCCCGGTTCGCGGGCCTGGTCGAGGGGGCCGGGGTCGAGGGGGCCGGGGTCGAGGGGGCCGGGGTCGCCACCGTCGCGGGCCTGCTGTCCGGTGCCGAGGGACCCGGGCGGGACGCCGACGGGGCGCTGGACGTGGATCTGCTGGTGGTGCTCGACGCCCCGCAGCTGGATGTGGAGACCGCCGCGCTGGTGACGGAGTCGCTGCCGGACGGGGCGCGGCTGGTGCTGGCCGGTGATCCGGGAGTGCTGTGGTCGGTGGGGCCCGGGCGGGTGTTCGCGGATCTGCTGGCGGCGCGGGTCTGCCCGCAGATCGCCTCGCGGCGGCCTGACCCCGGACCGCTGGGCGAGCTGGTCTCGGGGATCGGCGTCGGCGAGCTGAACCAGGTGGCGGCGCCCGGCAAGGAGGTCGTCATCGTGCCGGTGCGGGACGCGGGAGAGGCCGTGCACCGGACCGTGCAGCTGGTGGCGGACTCGGTGCCGCGCGCGATCGGGGTGCCGGTCGAGGAGACCCAGGTGATCGCCCCGGGGCACGGGGGCGCGGTGGGGACGCGTGCGCTGAACGCGGCGCTGAAGGAGCGGCTGAATCCGGGGCCGGGGCGCTTCGGCGGGTTCGATCCGGGTGACCGGGTCGCCTACTCCCCCGCTCCGGGACGTACGCTGCCGGGCCGCGTGGTGCGGGCCGACGGCGAGGGGCTGCACCTGGAGTGCGGGGGCGAGGAGATCGTCGTACCGAGGGAGCGGGTGGAGTCGTCCGTGCGGCACGGGTGGGCGCTGACCGCGCACCAGGCGGTGGGCTGCCGGTGGCCCGCGGTGGTCGCGGTGCTGCCCGGTGACGCCGTGCAGGCGCTGAGCCGGCCCTGGGTGTACACGGCGTTCAGCAGGGCCGACCGGCATCTGTCCGTGGTGCACGGCGTGGAGCAGGCGCTGCCGCGTGCCGTGGCCGAGGTGACGGCGAAGCCGCGGACCACCCGGTTGCCGGTGCTGCTGGCTCCGCAGGTTCCGGTGGCGGAGGGCTGAGCCGGATGTGTGCGCGGGCGGCGGTACCGGGGGTGCCGCCGCCCTGCGGGGCGGGTGCGGTCAGCGGTCCGCGTCCAGGGGTTCCAGGTCCCCGTCCTCGTCCAGGCTCGGGTCGAGCTCGTCCTCCAGGTCCTCCTCGTCGTCGTCGAGGTCCTCGTCGTCGTCGAAGACCGCGCTGACGTCGAAGCGGCACACCACCTGCTGCGGGTCCACCTGCTCGAACGGCGCCTCCAGCCACTCGCCGGGTTCCGCGGGGTCGTCCGATGCCGTCACCCAGAGCGTGGAGTCGCCTTCCTCCAGCCCGAACTCCTTGTGCCGGGAGGCGATCTCGTCCGGCTCGAACTCGCCGAACAGCAGGCCGAGCGCGCCGTGGACGGTGCCCGACGCCTCCGAGGTCTCGTCGTCCGCCGCCTCGATCCGCTGGGCGTGCGCGCGCAGCCGCTGGGGTTCCACGACGGCGTAGTCGCGGCGGATCAGCACGCTGAGCGCGGCCGGTTCCTCGGGGCCGGTGTACGGCGGTGCGTCCTCCGCGCCGGGGATCTCGAAGGGGGTGACCTCGTCGTAGCGGTCGTAGAGCAGTTCGTCGTACGCCTCCGCGGCCGCGGCCAGCTGGTTGAACGCCTCGTAGACGGCCGGGTCGTCCTCCCCCGACCGGCGTTCGACCGCGGCCAGGTGGCGGTCGAGCGCGGTCTTGACCGCCTCGGCGGCGGCGCGTACCTCGGCAGCGGTGGACTGCGCAGCATCAGACATAGTGCAGACGCTATCCGTACCGGGGCCCGGCCCGCACAATAGATGCGATGCCGGAATACGAATTTGTCGACGTGCACGTACCGCGCGGGGTCTCCCGCAAGGAGACGGCACGTCTGCTGACGGACCATGCAGAGTACGGTCACTGGGAGTTGTACCGCCTGACGCTGATGCGTGACGGCAGTCGCAGGGTGCGGCTGCGGAGGCGGATCATCCGCCAGGTGCGCGCCACCTGGTGATCTTCGACACCCGACCGGAATCACACGACGGAGCGGATCCCGCGGTCGCGGGGTCCGCTCCGTGTGTCCGGTGTCACGCGGCGGTCCGTGCCTTGCGGTAGAGGACCGCGCCGGCGAGCAGCGCGCCCGCGCCGACGGGCAGGACGAGGCCCATCGGCAGCTCGCTGCCGGTCTGCGCGAGCTGCGCGTCGTGCCGGGGCTGGGTGAGGGAGTGGGTGCCCGGCCGGTCGCCGGCCGACGGGCGGTCCGGGGTGTGGTCGTCCGGGGTGCCCGGCTCGTCACCGGGGTGCCCCGGGTTGCCGGGGTCGCCCGGGTCGCCGGGCTGTCCCGGGGTGTCGTGGCCCGGGCCGCCGTTCGCGCAGCCGTTGCCCTCGGTGGCGTTGCCGGCGCCGAGGACGTCGACGCTGTTGCCGCAGACGTTCACCGGGACGTGGATCGGTACCTGGACGTGGTTGCCGGAACCCACGCCGGGCGAGCCCTCGGCGTATCCGTCGGCGTGCGAACCGCCGTGGCCGCCGGAGTCGCCGTAACCGTCCGAGGAGGAGCCACCCCGGTTCGCGCAGCCGTTGCCCTCGGCGGCGTTGCCGACGCCCAGGACGTCGACGCTGTTGCCGCAGACGTTCACCGGCACGTGCACCGGCGCCTGCACCACGTTCCCGGAGAGCACACCGGGCGAGCCCTCGGCGTATCCGTCGGCGTGCGAACCGCCGTGGCCGCCGGAGCCGCCGTGACCGCCCGAGGAGGAGCCACCCTGGTTGGCGCAGGAGTTCCCCACGGACGGGTTGAGGATGCCGACGACATCCACCGTGTTGCCGCAGACGTTCACCGGGACGTGCACCGGTGCCTGCACCGTGTTCCCGGAGAGCACGCCGGGTGAGCCGGCGGCGTGGCCCGTCGCGCCGGAGTCGGCGTGGGCGGCCCCGCTCGCGGCGGCGAGTACGCCCGTGGCGGCCGCCATCGTCATCAGGCCCTTGCGGGTGACCTGTCGCATTGCTGAAATCCCTGCCTTCGACCTGGTGCCGGGAATCGGTGTTCCGACGGATTCCCGGTGTTCCGACGTTCGATGAGACCGGTCGGCCCCGGAGCGCATGGCGCGCGCTCCGGGGCCGACGGGCTCGAGCCCTCAGCGGGCATGCCCTAGAGAGCGAGGCACAACGTCACTTGTTGATGCAGACGTTGCCGAAGGCGGGGTTCAGCAGCCCGATGACGGAGATCGTGTTGCCGCAGACGTTCACGGGGACGTGGATCGGGGCCTGCACGACGTTGCCGGAAAGGACACCCGGGGAGTGCACGGCGGCACCCTGGGCACCGGCGTCGGCGGCGGCCATGCCCGCGCCCGCGAGAACCAGACCACCGGTGGCGGCAGCGACGGCGACGACCTTCTTCAGCATTATTCCTCCTTGTTGGCAAAGCGATCCAAAGTCGCGGATCACATCACGGCTAACGAGGACGGAGTAATGAGGCTACGAGCTTATCGTCGCATTCACTCTTTTCAGTCAACTCCGCACGTCTGGGCGATTATTGAGGTCATCGGGTAACCGTCTCAGCTCGCGTCGAGGAAGCGGTCGAGCACCCGCACGCCGAACTTCAGACCGTCCACCGGCACCCGCTCGTCGACCCCGTGGAACATGCCCGCGAAGTCCAGCTCCGGGGGCAGCTTGAGGGGCGCGAAGCCGAAGCCCCGGATACCGAGGTCGTCGAAGGACTTGGCGTCCGTCCCGCCGGAGAGCATGTACGGGACGGCCTTCGCGGCCGGGTCCTCGGCCACCAGCGCGGACTGCATCGCGTCCACGAGGGCTCCGTCGAACGTGGTCTCGACGGCCTTGTCGGAGTGGACGTCCTCGCGCCGCACCTTCGGACCGAGGATCCGGTCGAGGTCGGCGAGGAACTCCTCCTCGTGTCCGGGCAGGAAACGGCCGTCCACGTGCGCGGTCGCCTCGCCCGGGATGACGTTGACCTTGTAGCCCGCGCCCAGCTGGGTGGGGTTGGCGGTGTTGCTCAGCGTCGCGCCGATGAGCTTGGCGATGCCGCCGAGCCTGGCGAGGGTCCCCTCCATGTTCTCCGGGTCGAGCTCGGTTCCGAGGGCGTCGCCCAGTTCGTCGAGGAAGGCCCGGGTCGTCTTCGTGACGCGGACGGGGAACTTGTGCCGGCCGAGGCGCGCGACGGCCTCCGACAGCTCGGTGATGGCGTTGTCGCGGTGGATCATCGACCCGTGCCCGGCGGTGCCGGCCACGGTCAGCTTCATCCAGTGCATGCCCTTCTCGGCCGTCTGGATCAGGTACAGGCGGCGCTGCTCGCTGACGGTGAACGAGAAGCCGCCCACCTCGCTGATCGCCTCGGTGACGCCTTCGAAGAGGTGCGGGTGGTTGTCGACCAGGTGGCGGGCGCCGTACGTCCCCCCGGCCTCCTCGTCCGCGAGGAAGGCGAGGACGACGTCGCGCGGGGGCTTGCGTCCGCTGCGCAGCCGGTCGCGGACGACCGCGAGGGTCATCGCGTCCATGTCCTTCATGTCGACGGCCCCGCGCCCCCACACGCATCCGTCGGCGATCTCGCCGGAGAAGGGGTGGTGGGTCCAGTCGTCGGCGTTGGCCGGTACGACGTCGGTGTGACCGTGGATGAGCAGCGCGGGCCGGGACGGGTCCTCGCCCTCGATCCGGGCCACCGTGGAGGCGCGTCCCGGGTGGGACTCGAAGATCTGCGGTTCGAGTCCCACCTCGGCGAGCTTCTCGGCGACGTACTCGGCCGCCTTGCGCTCGCCGGGACCCGAGTGGTCGCCGTAGTTGCTGGTGTCGATCCGGATCAGCTCGCGGCAGAGGTCCACGACCTCGTCCTCACCGGTGACGCTCCTGGCCGTGTCCGTCTCGCTCACGTGCTTCCTCCCGCTGCTGGTGTTCCCGCTGGTGGGTCGTCCCCTCATCCTCTCTCCCCCGCGGGCGCGTCCCAAGACCCGGCCCCGCCCGTCATCCACCGTTCACGCGACGGCGCGGCCGGGCGGGGGTGATCGGCCACCCCGGAACACCTGGTAATGTTTACGTCGTCGCCACGGGGGAAACCCCGCGCGACAGACACCTTGTCCGGGTGGCGGAATGGCAGACGCGCTAGCTTGAGGTGCTAGTGCCCTTTATCGGGCGTGGGGGTTCAAGTCCCCCCTCGGACACATGAAGCGCGAGGGCCGCGACCACGAGGTCGCGGCCCTCGGGCGTTGTCGCGGAGGCCGACCCATGACCACACCTTCCTGCCCCTGCGGGCTCCCCGAGCCGTACGAGGCGTGCTGCGGGCGGTTCCACAGCGGGGCCGCCGCCGCGCCCACCGCCGAGCGGCTGATGCGGTCGCGGTACTGCGCGTTCGTGCGGCGGGACGGGGCGTATCTGCTGCGGAGCTGGCATCCGAGGACGCGGCCGGAGCGGATCGACTTCGATCCCGGGATGCGGTGGACCGGACTGGAGATCCTGGACACCGACGGCGGGTCCGCCTTCCACTCCACCGGGACGGTGACCTTCCGGGCCTCCTACCGGGGCGGCTCGCTGCACGAGCGCAGCCGGTTCGAGCGGGTCGACGGGGCGTGGGTGTACGTCGACGGGGAGTTCCTGGAGTAGCCCCGTGCCGGGGTGGGGTTCACCCCGGCCCTTCGAAGAATCCCAGGACCGTCGCCTCGTCGAAACGCCGCTCCGCCGCGTTCTGCCGGGTGATCGTCCAGTAGACGTCACCGGCGATGTATGCGAATCCGTACCACTGGGCGAGGAGGGCCCAGGCCTCGGGGCGGGGAGGCTTCCCCGTCCTGTCGGCTTCCCTCCACGCGGCGTAGGTGAGGAGGTCGGTCTCGCCGTAGGGGTCGGTGGAGTATCCGTCGAGCTGGAGGCGCGAGGCGCCGAGGAGGTGCCGGTCCTCGTGCCGCACGTCGTTCCAGGCGCCGCGCAGGGCCGGGGCGTGGGGGTGTTCGGCGGGGTCGAAGAGGGATTCGTTGTCGGGCAGGGAAATGTTGTACCGCAGCCGTAGTTCCCCCGCCGTCCGCAGGTCCGAGTCCAGGCCCTCCCACGCGTCGCCCGGCGCGTGGCCGGAATCCAGCGGGCGTTCCTCCACGGGTGTCCCGGCCGGGACGTACACCGCCTCGCCGCCCGCGTCCAGGCCCTCGTCGTAGGAGCGTGCGAAGAGCAGGAGCGCGCCGTCGCGCGGCAGGGGCAGCGTCGTCGCGTCCGCGGGCAGCGCCGCGAGGTCCAGGGACGCGATCAGGTAGGTGCACTTCGGGAGGTCGGGGAAGCCGGCGGGGAGCAGTGCCGGTCCGCCGAAGCGGCCCACGACCGGTCCGTCCCCGTGCGGGACGAGGGTCGCGCAGGGGCGGGCGGCGTCCAGCCACCTCTCCATCTCGCCGGACGGTACGCCGCGCGCGAGTGCCTTCTCACGGAAGCGGTCCAGCTTCTGGAGTCTCTCGGGGTTCATGCGGGAAACCTAGCGCCGGGGTCCGACACCGTACGGCCGTCAGGGCGCCAGGATGTCCAGTTCCTGGAGGGCGCCCTCGGTGATCTCGCGGGTCAGTTTCTCCGCGCGGGCGGCGTCGCGTTCGCGGACCGCCTCCGCGAGCTGGACGTGCAGGGTGACGGCGGCGGGGTCGGGGTCCTCGAACATCACGTCGTGGTGGGTGCGGCCGGACAGCACCTCGGCGACGACGTCGCCGAGGCGGGCGAACATCTCGTTGCCCGAGGCGGTCAGGATCACGCGGTGGAACGCCACGTCGTGGAAGAGGTAGCCCTCCAGGCGGTGACCGCTGGAGTTGGCGACCATGCCGAGGGCGCACTCGGTGAGTTCGGCGCACTGTTCGGGGGTGGCGTAGCGGGCGGCCAGGCCCGCCGCGACGGGCTCGATCGCCGAGCGCAGCACCGTGAGGGAGCGCAGTTGGCGGGGGCGGTCCGCGCCGGCCAGGCGCCAGCGGATGACCTGCGGGTCGTACACGTTCCACTCGGGGGTCGGCAGGACCGTCACGCCCACCCGGCGCCGGGACTCGACCAGGTGCATGGACTCCAGGACGCGGACGACCTCACGCATCACGGAACGCGACACGTCGAAACGCTGTGCGAGTTCGTCGGTGCGCAGGACACTGCCGGGCGGATACCCGCCGGCGGTGATCTCGGGGCCGAGGGTGTCCAGTACGCGGCCGTGCAGCCCTCGGCCCGTGGTGCTCATGCACTCAGAGTACGGGGCGGGTCACGGGAACAAAAAGTCAGACTTATATGTCACAGACTCTTGAATTCGTCGTACCTAATGAGCTTCAGTTGCGTCGACATCAGGTGTCGACGAAGACAGCGGACAGTGAGGCAGCGATGAACACCCCCCATGTCGTCGTGGTCATGGGCGTCGCGGGCACCGGGAAGACCACCATCGGTCCCCTGCTCGCGGCCCGGTTCGGCGTTCCGTACGCCGAGGGCGACGACTTCCACCCGCCGGCCAACATCGCCAAGATGTCGGCCGGTACCCCGCTCACCGACGACGACCGGTGGCCCTGGCTGGACGCCATCGGCGACTGGGCGCACGGCCGGGCCGGTCTCGGCGGGGTGGTCAGCTGCTCGGCGCTGAAGCGGTCGTACCGCGACCGGCTGCGGGCCGCCGCGCCCGGTGTGGTCTTCGTGCACCTCTCCGGTGACCGCGCGCTCATCGAGGACCGGATGTCGCACCGCCAGGGCCACTTCATGCCCACGGCACTGCTCGACTCCCAGTTCGCCACGCTCCAGCCGCTGGAGCCGGACGAGGCCGGAGTCGCCGTGGACGTGGCGGGCAGCCCCGAGGAGATCACCGGCCGGGCGGCCACCGCCCTGGACGCCCTCCCCGAGCCGACCCCGTAGGTCCCTGACCGGACCCCCAGTTCCCGGGGCGCCCCCACCTCCCCGGTTCCTCCCCGATCCCCCGTACACACAAGGAACCACCGTGACCAGACTCAGCGTTGAGATGCTGGCAGCGGACGCACCCGAGCCGATCACCTCGGCCGGCCACGCCCAGCTGGGCATCGCCGTGCTCCTGGGCATCGCCGTCATCGTCCTGCTCATCACCAAGTTCAAGCTGCACGCCTTCCTGTCCCTGACCATCGGGACACTGGCGCTCGGCGCCTTCGCCGGCGCGCCGCTCGACAAGGTCATCGTCAGCTTCAGTGCCGGACTCGGCTCCACCGTCGCCGGTGTGGGCGTGCTGATCGCCCTCGGCGCGATCCTCGGCAAGATGCTCGCCGACTCCGGCGGCGCCGACCAGATCGTCGACACCATCCTCGCCAAGGCGGGCGGCCGTTCCATGCCGTGGGCGATGGTGCTGATCGCCTCGGTGATCGGTCTGCCGCTGTTCTTCGAGGTCGGCGTGGTGCTGCTGATCCCGGTGGTGCTGATGGTCGCCAAGCGCGGCAACTACTCCCTGATGCGCATCGGGATCCCGGCGCTCGCCGGTCTGTCCGTGATGCACGGTCTGGTGCCGCCGCACCCCGGTCCGCTGGTCGCGATCGACGCCGTCGGCGCCAACCTCGGTGTGACGCTGGCGCTGGGCGTGCTCGTCGCGATACCGACGGTCGTCGTCGCCGGTCCGCTGTTCTCGAAGTACGCCGCCCGATGGGTGGACGTCCCGGCCCCGGAGCGGATGATCCCGCAGCGGCCCTCCGAGGACCTGGAGAAGCGTCCGAGCTTCGGCGCGACGCTGGCCACGATCCTGCTGCCGGTCGTGCTGATGCTGGCCAAGGCGCTGGTCGACATCGTCATCGACGACCCCGAGCACCACGTGCAGCGCGTGTTCGACGTGATCGGCTCCCCGCTGATCGCCCTGCTCGCGGCCGTGCTGGTCGGCTTCTTCACCCTCGGCATGCCCGCCGGGTTCAGCAAGGAGCGGATGCAGCAGCTGGTCGAGAAGAGTCTCGCGCCGATCGCGGGCATCCTGCTGATCGTCGGCGCGGGCGGCGGTTTCAAGCAGACGCTGATCGACACCGGCGTGGGCCGGATGATCCTGGAGATCTCCGAGGACTGGTCGATCCCGGCGCTGCTGCTGGCCTGGCTGATCGCGGTGGCGATCCGGCTGGCGACCGGTTCGGCGACGGTGGCGACCGTCTCGGCGGCCGGTCTGGTGGCGCCGCTGGCGGCCGACATGTCGACCACGCACGCGGCCCTGCTGGTGCTGGCGATCGGTGCCGGTTCGCTGTTCTTCAGCCATGTCAACGACGCCGGGTTCTGGCTGGTGAAGGAGTACTTCGGGCTGAACGTCGGGCAGACGATCAAGACCTGGTCGATCATGGAGACGATCATCTCGGTGGTCGCCGGTGCTCTGGTGCTGCTGCTGTCGCTGATCATTTAGCTGATCACTCGACTGAGGACCGTGCGCGTACGGCCCACCCGCTCCCCCTCGGGGCGCGGGTGGGCCCGTGCCGTTCCAGGGGTGCCACGGTTTCAGGGACGCCACAGCGGGTGTTCGCGCTCCGCCCAGTCACGGCCGACGGAGCCCGTGCGCATGCCGCGGCGGGCCTCGGGGTCCGCCAGTGCCATGCCGATGTGCCCGGCGAGGACGATGCCGATGGTCAGCGCCAGCCAGTCGTGGACGAAGGTCGCGCTGGTGCGCCACACCAGCGGGGTGAGGTGGGTGAACCACATCAGCAGTCCGGTGCCGAGCATGACCAGTGTGGCGCCCGCGATCCAGGCCGCGTAGACCTTCTGGCCGGCGTTGAACTTGCCGGCCGGGCGGGACGAGCGGCGTCTGTCGCGGCGCAGGGCGGCCCGCAGCCAGGTCCGGTCGTGCGGGCCGAAGCGGTTGAGGCGGCCCAGGTCGGCGCGGAAGGCGCGGGAGGCGAGACCGGCGAGGACGGGGACGGGCAGGGCGAGCCCGGACCACTGGTGGAGGGTGACGACGAGGGCGCGGCGGCCCACGAGCTGGGCGAGCTGGGGGACGTAGAGGCAGGCGGCCGTGACCACACAGACGCCCATCAGCAGGGCCGTGGCGCGGTGCACCCGGCGTGCGGCGCGGCCGAAGCGCCGTACGGCGGTGGCGGCAGGCGGGGTGTCAGTCCGTGGGCTCATCGTCGCGTCCGTTCGAGCGGCCGACCCAGGCGTCGATGTCGTAGCCGCGCTCCTCCCAGTAGCCGGGTTCGACGTCCTCGGTGACGGTGATGCCGGAGAGCCACTTGGCGGACTTGTAGAAGTACATGGGGGCCACGTAGAGGCGGACCGGGCCGCCGTGGGCGTGGCCGATGTCCTGGTCCTGCATGCGCAGGGCGACCAGCACGTCGGCGCGGCGGGCCTGGTCGAGGGTGAGGCTCTCGGAGTACGCGCCGTCGAAGCAGGTGAAGCGCACCGCCCCGGCCGAAGGGCGCACTCCCGCGGCGTCCAGGAGCCGGGACAGGCGCACCCCCTCGAACGGCGTGTCCGGCACCCGCCAGCCGGTGACGCACTGGACGTCCCGGACCGTGCGGGTCCGCGGCAGGGCCTTCAGTTCGGCCAGGGTGTAGGAGGCGGGGCGGTCGACGAGGCCGTCGACCGTGAGGCGGTAGGTGTCGGCGTTCTTCCGCGGGACGGAGGAGGTGACCGAGTAGTAGCGGAAGCCGCCGCCGTTGGGGAGCAGTCCGGTCAGGCCGGTGGGGTCCTTGTCGGAGGCTCCGGCGAGGAGGGATTCCAGGCCGCGCTGGAGGGTGGGCGCGGTGGCCACGCCGAGGGCGCCCAGGCCCAGGGTGCCGAGGAAGACGCGGCGGCCGATGGGTGTGCCTCGCGCGTCCCCCTCATCGGGGGGACGCGGCGGCTGTTCGGAGTTCACTTCTCCATTCGAGCACCCGCGTCCCCGTCGGACCAGGGAACGCGGGTGCCCGTCAGACTTTCGTAAGCGTCTCCTCTACGAGGTGCGCTCGGCCTCCTTCTCCAGTTGGAACGCCTCGTTGCCGAGCCCGATGCGGGCGTGCTTCTCGGGGGCGCGGGCACGCAGGACCGCGCCCTGGACCAGGCCGACGACCAGGGCGAGTCCGATGATGCCGGGCAGGATCCAGCTCAGCGAGGAGTCGGGTCCCGCGCCGACCAGGACGTCGAAGTCCTTGACCGTGTAGCCCGCGATGACGACCAGGGCGATGCCCGCCAGCGCGGAGGTGACCAGCCGCCAGCTCTGCGCGCCCGCGGCGCCGCGGCGGACGAAGAAGACGACGACGGACAGGGAGGCGATCGCCATCAGCACGATCACGCCGAGGGCGCCGATGTTGCCGCCCCAGGTGAACAGGTGCAGGACGGGCGCGGTCGGGTCGCCGGTGGGCTTGTCGTCGGTGAGCGCGAAGGCGAGGACCAGCACGGCGGCGATGGCGGTCTGGAGCAGGGAGCCGGTGCCGGGGGCGCCGCTGGTGCCGGTGGTGCGGCCGAAGGCGGCGGGCAGCAGGCCCTCACGGCCCATGGCGAAGGCGTACCGGGCGACGACGTTGTGGAAGCTGAGCATGGCCGCGAACATGCCGGTCACGAAGAGGATGTGCAGGACGTCGGTGAAGGTACCGCCGAGCCGGTCCTCGGTGAGGAAGAACAGCAGGCCGGCGCTCTGTTCCTGGGAGGCGCCGACGATCCCGGCGGGGCCGGTGGCGACGGTGAGCGCCCAGCTGCTGAGGGCGAAGAAGACGGCGACGCCAGTGACCGCGAGGAACATCACGCGCGGCACGACCTCGTGCGGCTTGCTGGTCTCCTCGGCGTAGACGGGGGCCTGTTCGAAGCCGAGGAAGGCGGCGATGCAGAAGCACAGGGCGGTGCCGACGCCGGCGCCGGTGAGCGTGTCCGGGTCGAAGGCGTGCAGCGACAGGCCCTCCTTGCCGGGGTCGGCGACGGCGGCGATGTCGAAGACGACGACCAGCAGCACCTCGATGACCAGCAGCACGCCGAGCACGCGCGCGTTGACGTCGATCTTCAGCCAGCCCAGCGCGCCGACGGCGAGGACGGCCACGAGCGCCGGTATCCACCAGGCGACCTCGAGGTCGGCGTAGGTGGCGAAGAGGCCGGAGACCTCGAAGCCGAAGATGCCGTAGATGCCGACCTGGAGGGAGTTGTAGGCGACAAGCGCGACCAGGGCGGCGCCCGATCCGGCGGTGCCGCCGAGGCCGCGGGAGATGTAGGCGTAGAAGGCGCCGGCGTTGTGGACGTGCCGGCTCATCTCGGCGTAGCCGAGGCTGAAGAGGACCAGTACGACGCCGAGGATCACGAAGAGCAGCGGCTGGCCGACGATGCCCATCACCGCGAATGTGGTGGGCATGACACCGGCGACCACCATGAGGGGGGCGGTCGCGGCGAGGACGGAGAGCAGCAGGCCCCCCGTGCCGAGGCGGTCGGCGCGCAGGGCGCGCTCCTGCCCCTTGAAGGTGCTGATGCCGTCGGCTGTCGCTCTGCTCCTGCTCGAAGTGCTCGAACTGTCCGTCGTCATCGAAAGGCCGTCCTTGGTCGGTTGTGGTTGCGGCGGGCGGATGCGGGGGCTGGGGTCAGGCCGTGCCCAGGGCTGCGGCTCGGGCGGTGCGGAAGGCGGTCAGGGCGTCCCGGTCGGGGTACGACCAGGGGGCGGGTGTGGCGTGGTCGCCGATGCGGTGGAAGAGGGCGGCGGCCTCGGCGCCCCGGCCCTCGCAGACCTTGGCGTGGGCGAGGAAGTTGAGGTCGACCAGGCGGCGCGGGTGCCCTTCGTGCTCCCACTCCAGCCACCAGTCGAAGGCGGCCTTCATCACCTGCCGGGCGCGGCGGCCGACCCAGTGGCCGGAGGCGACCGGGTCGGCGGGTTCGTGCCCGGCGGCGGCCAGGGTGCGGTAGCGCTCGGCGTGCGCGATGACCGGGAGGATCGCCAGCGGGGAGTCGGCGGGTGCCTGCTCGGCGGCCCAGTTGGCGAAGTCGTACACCTCGTGCAGCGGGTCCGGGCCCGCCTCCACGCGGCGCTCGGCGAGCCAGGAGACCAGCAGGTGGTGGGCGTGGTGGTGGTCCGCGTACCGGGTGCGGATCTGCTCGAAGAGCCGGACCACGTCCCCCTCGGCCCCCTGGGCGCACTCCAGCAGGAGCAGTCCGAGCCAGGGGGTGGGGTCGGCGGGCACCAGCTCCGCCGCCTTGTGGCAGACCTCGCGGGCGCGGGCCGGTTTCTCCTTGCCGTGCAGCGCGCGCCGCACCTGGGCCAGGGCGAGCAGCACGGACGCGTCACCGGAGTCGGGTTCGGCGAGCAGCCACTCACGGGCCCAGGCGGCGCTGGACGACTCCCGGGCGAGCACCGTGACGCGGTGGCCCCGGCGGTCCCAGTCCTCCCCCGTACGGACCAGCAGCGAGCGGGTGTTCTGCCATCGGCCCTGTGCCAGCGCGGTCCGCGCGGCGACGAGTTCGGCGTCGTCGAGGGCCTCGTCGAATGCCTGTGCCGCCCGTCTGCGGGCACGGCCGAGGGGAGGCGGGGGTGGGGACACCGCGGGACTTCCTCACGCGCTCTTCTTGTGGTCGCCGGCTCACGGCGGGTGGTCGGTGCGGCAGTGGTCGGCTGCCGATTGCCATGAGCTGATCACAGACAGCAAACCGTCAGCGAACGGATCACGTCAAGGGCGTCCCGGGTGTTACTCGCGTCAACTGCGGTCACGAACGGGCTACTTGTGACGTCCGGGGCCGGAAGGCCACCCGGATGAGGTATGCGGTCGGCACGGGTCGGCCACTGCTTGGATGGCCCCATGAGTGCTGAGGAGATCATCGACATCGTCGACGAGAACGACCGGGTGGTCGGGCGGTCCCCGCGCGGGGAGGCCTACGCGCGGGGGCTGCGCCACCGCTGCGCCTTCGTTCTCGCCCGGGACACCGAGGGGCGGATCTTCGTCCACCGCCGCACCGCGACCAAGCAGGTCTTCCCCTCCCTGTACGACATGTTCGTCGGCGGGGTCGTCGGCGCGGGCGAGAGCTACGACGAGGCGGCGCTGCGGGAGGCCGAGGAGGAGCTGGGCGTGAGCGGGCTGCCGCGCCCCGAGTACGTCTTCACGTTCCTGTACGACGACGGGGCGGGCCGGAGCTGGTGGTCGGCGGTGTACGAGGTGCGCTGCGACCGGCCCGTACGGCCGCAACCGGAGGAGGTGGCCTGGGGGGACTTCCTGTCGGAGGCGGAGCTGGAGCGGCGGCTCGGGGAGTGGGAGTGGACTCCCGACGGGCTGGCGGCGTACCGGCGGCTCAAGGCGTACCGGGCGGGGCGGGCCGAGGGCTGAGCGGGGCTTCGCCCCCGGCCGTCGGTCCGGTGCGGGGCGGCCCCGGTAGGGTCGCGGCGTGATCGACTTTGTGCGGAACGTTCGGTTGTGGTTCGCGCCCGGCGAGGTGCGGCGGGAGGGCGACACGCCCGACTACCGGTTCTCGCTGGCGAACGAGCGGACGTTCCTCGCCTGGTTGCGCACCGCGCTCGCGCTGATCGGGGGCGGGTTCGCCGTGGACCAGTTCCTGCCGGATCTGCGGTGGGGGTGGCGGGTCGGGCTGGCGCTGGCGCTGCTGGCCGCGGGGGCGCTGTGCGCGTTGCGGGCGGTCGATCACTGGGTGCGGTGCGAGCGGGCGATGCGGCGGGGGGAGGATCTGCCGGTGTCGCGGTTCCCGGCGCTGCTGAGTCTTGTGGTGGCGGTGGTGGCCGGGGCGATGGTCGCCGTCGTGCTCTTCGGGTGGGACGGGTGAGCGGGGTGGCGGCGGGTCGGGGCGGGGAGCGGGATCCGGGGCTGCAGCCCGAGCGGACGCGGCTCGCGTGGCGGCGGACGACGCTGTCGGCCACGGTCGCGGCCGTGCTGGCCGTGAAGACGGCGCTGGCGGGTGGGGTGTCGGTGGTCGGGGTGGTCGCGTGTGTGCTGTGCTGCGCCTGCTGGTTCGGGTTTCTGTGGATCGCCCACCGGCGGATCCGGGGGCTGGCGGCCGTGAGTGCGCCGGGGGCGCTTGTGCCGCCGTATGCGGCGGTTGCGGTGGTCTGTGCGGTGGCCATGGCCGGGTGTGGGGCGGTGCTTGTCGGAGTGGGGTGAGGTGGGGGCTATGGGTTTTCGCCCCCGCCGCCCCTTCCCGTCCCGTCCCTGGGGCTGCGCCCCAGACCCCCTTGTCCTCAAACGCCGGACGGGCTGAGGGGTGCCGGACGGGCTGGAGGGTGCCGGACGAGCTGAAGGGTGCCGGACGGGCTGGTTGAGCCGGACGGGCCGACTCAGCTCATCGTCACCACGATCTTGCCCCTGGTGCGGCCCTCCTGGTTCAGGCGGTGGGCGTCCGCCGCACGTTCCAGGGGGAAGGTTTCCGAGACGTGGATGGTGATCGTGCCCTGGTCCGCCAGGTCGGAGAGGTGCTGGAGGTCCCGGGAGTCGGGGCGGACGAACCAGTAGCGGCCGCCGTAGCCCACCACCTCCGGGTCGGTGATCGAGGCCAGGCGGCCCTCGGGGGCCAGCAGGTTCGCGGAGGTCCTGAGGGCGTCGCCGCCGATCGTGTCGAACACCGCGTCCACGCCCTCGGGCGCCAGCCCCCGTACCCGTTCGGCCAGGCCCTCGCCGTAGCTCACCGGTTCGCCGCCCAGCCCGCGTACGAAGTCGTGGTTGCGCTCGCTCGCCGTGCCGATGACCCGGGCGCCGAGGTGGGCGGCGAGCTGGACGGCGATGGATCCGACGCCGCCGGCCGCGGCGTGCACCAGGACGGTCTCGCCCCGCTTGACCTCCAGGACGCGGTGCAGCACCTGGTACGCGGTGAGCCCCGCGAGCGGGATTCCGGCCGCCTCCTCGAAGGACAGGGTGCGCGGCTTGCGCGCGAGGGCGCGTACCGGGGCGGCCACGTACTCGGCGAAGGTGCCGCGCGAGAGGACGTCCTCGCGCACATAGCCGATGACCTCGTCGCCGACGGCGAACTCCGGTACGGCGGGACCCGGCTGGACGACCACGCCCGAGACGTCCCAGCCGGGGATGACCGGGAACACCGGCTGGAGGATCGGGTCGAGATAGCCCTCGCGGCACTTCCAGTCGACCGGGTTGACGGCCGCCGCCCGCACCCGCACCAGTACCGAGTCGGGGCCGACCCTGGGGTCGTCGACCTCCCCGAGTCCGAGCACTTCGGGGCCGCCGTACCGTGAGTAGCTGATCGCCTTCATGGGTCCGACCCTCCGGTGTCCGCACGCGCCGTGCAAGCCGAATGGCCTGATATACGCCATTCGCGTGGCGGCCGGACGGCACCGCGGGCACGGAGAGCGCCTATCGTGGCCCCGATCACGTTCGGCCGCCGCTCTGGACGACATACCGACCGGTCGGCATCATAAGGCGGGTACTGTTTCCTGCCTGTAGGAGCGACGATGAGCCCCGACCACCCGCCAGGACTCGATCTCGACCGGCTGCGCGGCCTGCTCGAACGGGAGCGGCCCGGCCTGGTGAACGGCCCGCTCACCGGCCGGCTGATCGAGGGCGGCAGGTCGAACCTCACGTACGCGGTCTCCGACGGCGGCTCGAAGTGGGTCGTACGGCGTCCCCCGCTCGGCCATGTGCTGGCCACCGCGCACGACATGAAGCGCGAGCACCGGGTGATCAGCGCACTGCACCCGACCGCCGTGCCGGTGCCGCGCACCGTGCTGCTGTGCGAGGACGAGGAGGTGCTCGGGGCGCCGTTCTACGTCATGGACTTCGTCGAGGGCACTCCGTACCGGACGGCCGGCCAGCTCGCCCCGCTCGGCGCCGGGCGCACCCGGGACGCGGTGCTGAACCTGGTCGACACGCTCGTCGAGCTGCACGCCGTCGATCCCGGCGAGGTGGGCCTGGCGGACTTCGGCCGGCCCGAGGGGTTCCTGGACCGGCAGCTGCGGCGCTGGGGCAAGCAGCTGGACGCCTCCCGCAACCGGGAGCTGGCCGGGATCGACGAGCTGCACGCGGCGCTCGGGCGCGAGCTGCCCGACTCCCCCGCGCCGGCCGTGGTGCACGGCGACTACCGCCTCGACAACGCGCTGATCGGGGAGGACGACCGGATCAAGGCCGTTCTCGACTGGGAGATGTCCACGCTCGGCGATCCGCTGACGGACCTGGGGCTGCTGGTGATGTACAGCATGCCGCTGGGCATGCCGGACTCCCCCGTCTCCACGACCGCCGAGGCGCCCGGGCACCCCACGCCGGCCGAGCTGGTCGAGCGGTACGCCGCGCGGTCGGGGCGCGATGTCTCCGCGGTGTCCTGGTACACGGCGTTCGCCTGGTTCAAGCTCGCCGTGATCCTGGAGGGCATCCACTACCGCTACACCCTGGGCCAGACGGTCGGGCGCGGCTTCGACCGCATCGGTGATCTGGTCCCGGTCTTCATCCGGCACGGTCTGACCACTCTCCAGGAAGGCTGACGGACCATGGACTTCGCGTTCGACGCGCGCACCGAGGAGCTGCGCGCCAAGTTGCTCGCCTTCATGGACGAGTACGTCTACCCGGCCGAGGCTGTCGCCCACGAGCAGCGGGCCGGGCTGGACTCGCCGTGGGAGAACGTCCCCGTGGTGGAGGAGCTGAAGGCCGAGGCCCGCCGGCAGGGGCTGTGGAACCTCTTCCTGCCCGACTCCGAGCACGGTGCCGGGCTCACCAATCTCCAGTACGCGCCGCTCGCCGAGATCATGGGCCGCTCCCCGCAGATCGCGCCGACCGTCACCAACTGCGCGGCGCCCGACACCGGGAACATGGAGGTGCTGGCGCAGTTCGGCGACGAGGCGCAGAAGAAGCAGTGGCTCCAGCCGCTGCTGGCCGGTGAGATCCGCTCGGCGTTCGCGATGACCGAGCCGGAGGTGGCCTCCTCGGACGCCACCAACATCACCACGTACATCGAGCGGGACGGTGACGAGTACGTCATCACCGGCCGCAAGTGGTACATCTCCGGGGCGATGCACCCGGACTGCGCGATCTTCATCGTGATGGGCAAGACCGACCCGGACGGGACGGACATCCGCCGGCAGCAGTCCATGGTGCTCGTCCCGCGCGACACGCCGGGCGTCACGATCAAGCGTGCGATGCAGGTGTTCGGTTACGAGGACCATTACCACGGCGGTCACGCCGAGGTGGTCTTCGACCACGCGCGCGTGCCGGTGTCGAACCTGATCGGTGAGGAGGGCGGTGGCTTCGCCATCGCGCAGGCCCGGCTCGGCCCCGGCCGGATCCACCACTGCATGCGGCTGATCGGCATGGCCGAGCGGGCCATCGAGCTGATGTGCCGCCGCGCGGTGTCACGGGACGCGTTCGGCAAGGCGCTGGCGCAGCAGGGCGTGGTGCAGAACTGGATCGCCGACGCGCGCGTGGCGGTCGAGCAGCTGCGGCTGCTGGTGCTGAAGACGGCCTGGATGATGGACACCGTCGGCAACCGGGGCGCCCACACGGAGATCCAGGCCATCAAGATCGCCACCCCGCGCACGGTCGTCGGCATCCTCGACCGGGCGATCCAGCTCTACGGCGCGGGCGGGGTCAGCCAGGACTTCCCGCTGGCCGAGCTGTACGCCGGTGCCCGCACGCTGATGATCGCCGACGGCCCGGACGAGGTGCACCAGCGGTCGCTGGCACGCCGGGAGCTGAAGAGGTACCTGTAGTCCCCGAACGTCCTGTGGCCCGCCCGCCCTGGCGGGGGGGGCCCCGCGCGTGGGGGGTTGTCAGGCGGGCCTCGCCCCCCGCAGCACGTGCCCCCGGTGGGGGGGGGCCCACCGGGGGGAGATGCGGCC